>JAFGQN010000111.1 GCA_016935665.1 Deltaproteobacteria bacterium
AAAAGAGAAAGCGGTGCGCTTATGACCCGGATTACATCCTGGAAGTACTGGCGGCCTAAGAATGCTGACTTTGCGATTGCCCTGGGAAGTCAGGACTTAATCCATGGCGTGTCGGATGATTTGGGAATTGCCATGGCCGAGGTGACGGCAAGATTGATTTGATCAATGCTGAACGGTTTCTGGATAAAATCGATGGCGCCATCCGCCAGCAGATTATCCACGCGTACGGTGTCTTTGGAGTAGGCCGAAACAAAAATCACCTTTACATCAGGGTCTTTTTCCCTGAGCCGCTGGTATACCTCGTCTCCCTCCAGACCTGGCATAATTAAATCCAGCAGTACCACATCGACGGGAGGGGACGCCTGCGTATATTTTTGCAGTGCATCTTCCCCGCTGGATGCTTCAACGACCGAAAAGCCCATTTGCGAAAGAATGCGTTTTCCGCTGCGTCGAACGAGTGGTTCATCATCGACGAGCAATACGGTGCCGTGTTGGTGTATCGGGACTGGAACCGCGGTGTCTCCACTGGAAATGCGCAGCGTGCTTCTTGTATATTCGGGGAGATAGATCGTTACGGATGTGCCCTGGTCGATGGCACTGCGGATTAAGACAGCGCCGCCGTGGTTGGTAATCGTCCCATATACCATTGACAGTCCAAGCCCGGTGCCTTCCCCCATTTTCTTTGTGGAAAAGAACGGTTCGAAAGCCCGTTCCATCGTGCCTTCCTTCATCCCTCGCCCAGTATCGGACACAATGATTTTGATGAATTTTCCGGTGGTGTTTTCCAGGCCGGTAACGCCCTGTCGTTCAATGTCATCAACCGCCTCCGTTGTGATGATGAGATGGCCATCTGCGTCCATCGCATCAACGGCATTGTTGATTAAATTGACCAATACCTGATTTATTTGTCCCGGATCGCCTTCGATATGTGGAAGATCTTTGCTCAAAATTGTCTCAAACCAGATGTGTTCCGGAATTGTTCGTTCCATGAATGTTTTGACGTTGCTGATGAGTCGATTTACATTTATCTGCTCCCGACGATATTTGCCTTTCTGAGCAAAACCCAACAGATTCGATGTGAGCATTTTTCCACGTTTGCACGCCTCCAGAATATTATTCAGATCTTCGGTGGCGTCACCGCTACAAGCAGGCTTTTTCTGGACCTCCTTGAGCATTGCTTCCGTTGTTCCGGATATTGCCGCCAGCATGTTATTGATGTCGTGAGCCACACCACCGGCCAGCCTTCCAACCGCCTCCAGTCGCTGTGCCTGTCGTAATTGGCTTTCCAGCCGGTTCTGCTCCGATTCTGCTTTTTGTCGTTCAATAATCTCTTTTTTGGTTTCCTCTATGGATTCTGCCAGTTTCTTTCTTGCATCTCTATCCTTGTGGCGAAGGACAATTAACTTCAGATTGCGGTTGATTCGATTGTTCATCAGTAGAACGGAAGTCAGAATGACCGCAATCATTGTTAATGCGTAATCTGCAAATTCGGCTTTCGGGATTTGTATTGCCCCAATGGTGAACCAGCCCATCGCAGAAATAAAGATGGTGATAAGCCCCCAACGCAACGAAAGAAAAAATGTACCCACCGCCAGAAAGAAAATCAGGAAATGGATGGTAAAAATGGGTCTTGGATCCAGATACATGGAGTGAAGTATCGAGGAAGCAAGAGACAGCATGATTATTGAAAGAAGGCCGTGTATGAAACGTTGAGATATTTTGTTGTTAAAAATGAACAGCGCTGCAATGAAGGAAAATGCCGAAATTGTGCCGTCATGAATCAACACGTTGGTTTGGGAGTCATTGGTGAACCCCAACGCGTTGAATGTTGTATAGATCGCCAGGATGCCACCCAGCGCCGCACAAAAATAACCCGCGTAGGATGATGTAATCTCATTCAACTGCGACTGGTGTTGCGGGTCAATTCGGGCCATTTTCATTTGCCGTTCGTATGCTAAAATTGACGGTTTTATTAAACCTTCTATTGAATTTAAGTATTCCTTACCAGTTTTGAAGTGCAACCTGGTGGACCGAATTCATTTGTAGCGTCCGGATTCTGATGCCACCGGAGTTTTTGACGAATAGTTGAAATCGGTTGTGTTTTACGCGCCATTTGGCGTCAATTTTCAGCATTTTTGCGCTTATTGCTTTTCCTGCCCCGGGGAATCCCTTATTTTGATAAACTGTCTAAGTGTGACCCTTTGGTTGCATGCTTATTTAGTAAAACATGGAAACGAAGGAGAATGTCCTATGAGCGTTAATTTGGCCCTGTTTCGTCAATCCTGGATAGGGGAATATCTGCTATGTCTTATTTGGGGACTGTTGATTGGTTGGGGGTGTAGTGCCGAAGCGGATAGACAATCGGAGGGAGAAGGCGGAAGCGACGCAGACAGTGATACGGATTCTGATACGGATTCTGACGGGGATTCCGATGGGGATTCCGATGGCGACAGTGACGGAGATTCCGATGGCGACAGCGATGGAGACAGCAAATTTGTGGGGAATACCTGGTATAATTTTGAGGAATATAAGCCGAAGGTCGGTGATTGCGGAGAGATGATTTTGGCAGTATTTCGGGATTTCAAATCCGACCACCCCGATTTTGAGCGCGATAATCTGGGTTGGGGACCTCTGCAGGGGGTGGTTGATGAAGATTTGGGGAAGGATAAAAAACCGGAGATGGTGGATTCATGGGGAGATAATCAGGTAGTGGACAAAAACTGCCAGGAGCAGTGTCCGAACGGCGGTGTACTTGAAGATTCAGAGTTTGAGACGACCAATGAATGGCAGAATAACTGGGAAGTGAGTAATCAGGACTATTCCAGTTATGACCCGCCTCCTCCCATGTACGATGGTCGATCTGCATTCAGCGACTGGTACAGCGATGATGAAAAAATCAGTAAACAGGTGAAGAAGTGGCTCAGCCTCGAAGAACAGGACGACGGATCCTATGTGTTCGATTCAAATGCATTTTTTCCCATCGACGAGGACGAGGGATGGGGGGCAGAGTCCGGCCAGACAGATGCCAATGGTGATGAACACAACTTCCTGTTTACGACCGAAGTACACTTGGAATTCCCATACAAAGGTGGAGAGAAATTCACTTTTCGTGGCGACGACGACTTATGGATTTTCGTGAATAATAAATTGGCTCTCGATTTGGGTGGGCTGCACTGGCCGTTTGAAGGAACCATTGATTTTGACAAAATGGCCAATATCCTCGGCATTAAAAAGGGAAATACCTACGATATGGATATTTATCACGCGGAGCGACACACCGAGGCCTCCAATTTTCGCATCGAAACCAACATTGAATGTTTCGTCAACGTGATTGTGGAATAACACATTGCTCCAGCAAAAAAGGATGTGGCGGGTTGAGATTTCAACACTTTTGAACTGGTTCAATTTTCTGCGTTGCGGTACATGGCAAAGATAGACTGTGATATTCCACCTGAAAAGGTGGCGCAGCCATGTATGGCTGCATTGTCTGGGTGCGATGAAATAGACTAAGGAAGAGGAAATGCGATGTCATTTTTTAAATGGATTAGTGGCGGCAGTTTTGCAGATCTTCGAAAAGAAGGAGACGACCTGTATAAACAGGAAAATTATGGCGAAGCCCGTCTGGTATTTCAAAAGGCGTTAAAAAAATCCAAAGACGCAAATGAAAAGGAGCTTCAGGCGGTTCGAGAACGCGTGGCGGATTGCTCCCGGCAATTGGCAAATCAGCGGATAGAGAGCGCTCGAACATTTTTTCGAAGCGGCGATATCGAGCATGCATATGAGTTGCTCGACGATGCATTGCAAATCAGTGACAGTGAGGAGGTGCACCGCGTTGTGCAGGCATATCGCGCTGAGTTTGATGCCGAAGTTAAGAAGGATGAAGCCGAGTCCAATCCCGAAATGAGCGAGGAAGAGTTGATTGCAGTAATAGCAGGTTCCTGGAGTGCGGGGATGGCCAGTGAGTTTGCCGGTTTCCCGGAGTCTTTCTACCATGCTCAGATTGCGGCTCACGAGGGCAAGGTGCCAGAAGCGATAGAGAGACTGAAAGCGTTGTCTTCGGAGGTGGATTTGAGCGGTGCGCAATACTACTATCTGGAGCTGGGAAGATTGCAGTTTGAAATTGACCAGTTGGACGATGCGGAGGCATCCCTTCAGAGGTTTCTTGCGCAGACCGAAGGCGATGAAGAGGTGGAGGAGCGCTGGGTGGCGCATCACCTGCTGGCAACAATGTATGCAAAGAATGATAATTATAAGGCTGCTGAAACGGAGTTCATGAACGCCTATCGCGCTGCTCCGAATAATCACGTGCCCTTGTTGCATTTTGGTGTTTTCCTGAGGGATCGAGGTGAGTTGGAGAGATCGAAACGGACGCTTGAAAATGCGATGGATATGATGGTCGCAATGCATCCGGATATGCGTGTGGTGAGGGAACTGGGGCTAACGCATCTGGCGATGGGCGCCCGGATTGAGGCCATGGATTTTTTGAAGTCGGTACTCGACCACTGCTGTCAAACTGTGGGACATGAGCAATATGATCCCGATGCCGCTGTACCATTGGCGAAGTTGTACGAGGAAGATGGCCGTCTTCGCGATGCGTCGGATATTTACCGTCATCTGGCCAATGGCTATGACAACGAAAATATGTTTGTGTACAATACGGAAGCCGCAAGGCTGCTAAAGGCGCAGAACGCGGATGACAAACTCGTTGTTGAATATCTGAAAAGCGCAGAACATTTTGTTCAAAATGACATTCAGCGCAATGTGCTTTCGCAGCTTGTTGGGATGGAGAAATAATCTGAGCTGTTTTGACGGCATCACACCACAAGTGTTACACTGAGCCTGATGAAACGAATGAATTCGGAGTGTTCATTTTTTTCATCAGGCGATTGATAACTTAATGAAAGAAAAAGGGAACGGAATGAATTTACCACGCGCGATTTTTCTTGGCACACACCTCTTTTTGCCGGTTGCTGTATTTATGTCTATGCCAGCCTGTGTTCCGCAGGAGGATGACGGCTATGTTGAGCCTGTAAAGGACACGGACACGTCAAAGAGGGAAAAAGATACGACGATTCACTATGATTCGGAGGCAGATCCCAAAGCTTCTTTTGACTTTAATTTTTCGGGATTGCCCTTTGTGGGCGTGAACATGAGTGGGCCGGAATGGGATGGTGGCGCGCGCGGTACAGAGTGGCCCAATCAGTATCTGACCAAGGGGTACGAATCTTTTCTAAAGTATTTCCGCGCCTGGGAAATGACTACTGTTCGGTTGCCATTTAAATGGGAGTATCTGCAACCGAAGTTGAGGGAGGACTTTGACGAGGAAGAGCTGGAGCAGCTGAAAATCACGGTGTTTCATCTCAGAGAATACCACGCCAGAATATTGATTGATATGCATAACTACGCGCGATTTAAAAGTGACCTCATCGGATCTGATGCAGTGTCGTACGATGACTATGCCGACGCCTGGCGCCGGTTGGCCGAGTTATTCAAAGGCTACCCGGAGGTAATGTTTGGGATCATGAATGAACCCTACAATATGCCAACCATGCAATGGGTGGAAGGGGCCAATGCAGCGATTAAAGCGATACGCGAAACCGGTGCAAAAAACCTGATTTTTGTTAACGGTAATGGATGGTCCGGGGCCCACAGCTGGAAACAGACCTGGACGGACAAACCCGCTGAAGCCATCACCAACGCTGAGGCGATGTTGCTTATTGAAGATCCCCTCGATGACGATCACCTCATTTTTGAAGTTCATCAATATCTGGATGAAATCAGTTCAGACTGGGGTGTTTGTGAATGCAGCGACTGGGAGAAGCAGAATGGTTGTACGGACGAAACCGTGGGTTCCTATCGGATGAATGGGTTTACCGATTGGCTTAGAGAGCATGACAAAAAGGGTTTCCTTGGGGAATTTGGCTCTCAGGAGAGTCCCACATGCATTAAAGCGCTGGATGATCAGTTGAAACACATGGAAGACAACGACGATGTGTATGTGGGATGGGTGTGGTGGTCTGCCGGCCCAGGATGCACCTCTTGGCAGAGGCCCATAGATCCGGAGTGCTGGAATGATGAAATGGTCGACGACCTGAAAAAATACCTGAAAGGGGAGAGCGACGGCGAACTGATGTATGGTCAAGCCAGGCTCCTGATTGATCATCTCGCCACATATTGATATTGCTCTTTCCTGGTTCTCCGTTTTGAGAAAATCAATTCTAAGATTTCCGATGTTGTTTTTTGCCGATGCTATGTGTGGCGATATAGTATTTATAGAAAATAGTAGTATTGGTTAAACAAGGTCAGTGTAGGATAAGGTGGTATAATCTGGAGTCTTTTCAACGGTTTATGTGCATTTGGCTATCTGTGACCGATGATTAAAATTATTAATTATTTCAATTGATTAGACAATTTAACTATAATTGACCCATGAAACTGAACGGTGAACAGAAACAGAATATCGGAGAATCAGAAGACTAAAGTGGCCAAGCGTATCGCCAAAATCCTTCTCGTGTTGGTGTTGCTGATGGGGCTGTTGGCGGCTGGTGCTCTGTTTTTTGTTACTTCGGAATCCGGGGGACGGTGGATTTCCCGGAAACTTCATGATGGCGTCAAACAACAGACCAACCTGGAGGTGGTCTTTCGGAAAGTGGATTTGGAGTTTTTTCCCCCGAGGCTTTTACTGGAAGATCTGACCATCCGTGGTGTGGATTTGGATGTGGGATGTACCGTGGAAGAGGCAGAGGTTTCTCCCAGCGCTTTGGATCTGTTGGCGGGCAGAATAAGCATTGAAGAAATTTACATGGGAGGGCCAAAGTGCCGCGTCGCGTTGACACGAACAGATATGGCGAAATTGCGTCAGGCATCCCGGATCGGAGACGACACCAGTGACAGCATTGATTTGTCGTTTCTGCCTCGTTTTGATGTGGTGGCGTTGAGCAGTGGTCAGTTTGAGCTGTACGTGGATGATCCCGAAGAAACCGGCGATTTGAACGTGGTTATTACCGGACTGTATCTGGATATAACCGGCCGACATAGGGGACAGGAACAGATTGAAATCAGAGGGCTGCTGGAAAAAGCAGCTGCCAACTACAAAAAAGGGGATATCGCGCTGGAAGAGCAGTTGCGCGGACTGAAACTAAGGGCCGCGCTGGACGAAGATTTGTTGAATATCCGAACGTTGAGTGGTCGAATCGCCGAGGTTGTCATCGATGCCCGGAATGTGTTTGTGCCGATGAATCTGATGCAGAATAAACTGGATGCCGCTTATCTCTCCGTGGACGTTCCGTTGCGGCGTCTTTCGCGATTTCCGTTGTCCTTGCCGGAAATGAAAGGCCATGCCGGATTTGGGGGCCATGTGGTGGTGCAACTGGACAAGACAGGCGGCCCCGTCATTGAAGCCCGCGGAGAGGTCTCCCTGCGAAATGTTACGATTGATGAATTTGTCATTGGAGATTTGGATGGCGCCATCAAGCTCGACAAAGAGAAGGTTTCATGGTCGGACGTGGAATTGCGCACTGCCGGCGGCGCCTTGCGTTTGACAGGCGAGATGGCTCTGGATGAAGATTTAACCGTTCACAGTGATGTGGAGCTTAACAAAATTGAATTGGCCAGGTTGCTTGAAAATCTCACCGTACCGGATTCGTACGTGATGCAGCAGATGAGCGGAAAAGCGACGGTGACTGGCAAGTTGAATGGGTTGCACCTGCGCGGGACCACAAACCTTACGGTGCGCAATCACATGGTATTTGATGACGGGTTTCGCAAAGCGCATAAGGAAACGGTGCTTTCGTTGCCGGAAGCCACGGTTCAGGGACCGTTTACCATTACCGAGAAATCATTTGTTGGAACCGGGTTTATGGTTCACAGAAACAACTCAAAAATAAATGTGGACATGGAGTTTGCATTCAATAACGAGGCGGGATGGATGTTGCATGCCAAATCCAGTCAGATGGATTTGGGGGATGTGGTCGAAATTGCCGGATTTGCTGTCAGTGGGGTGGGGCGGCTTGACTGCAAAATCGACGCGCCCGGGTACGGTGCGCCACTCATTGACGGCTCCGTGGATTTTACGGACATGTCTTTTTGGGGGTTTGATTATCGTCACGTGTCTTCGAAAGTTCGGTTTGACACCGAGGTGTTGAGCTTTGAGGATTTGGATGTGCACAGTCGGAAAAGTCATTACAGCACCAAACGACTGGCTCTGGATTTTTATTCTCCATATGGCCTTGGAGTGAGTACAGTGTTTGATGTGGAGCGGGCGGAACTGGATGACCTCGCACGTTCCTACCATTTGGATACGTCTGGGTGGGGGAGCCCCAGTGGGTATGTCTCGGGAACGGTGGATATTCGATATCAAACCCAGCCGGAAAATTTAAGAGTGGAAACCGGGTTCTCCCATGAGGGGCTCACATTGTTCAATGAGGTGTTTGGCCCTGGCGCCGTAAATGCATTGTACGATAACGAAATATTAACGGTAAACCGGTTTGACATGAAAAAGGGGAAGGGGACGGTTGCTCTGACGGGCACCCTGGGCGCCAGTGATGAACTCAATTTCACCGGCATGGTCACCGATGTGCAGGTTGAAGATATTGTTTATCCGCCGGTGAGCGACCTTGAGCTGAATGGATTGGGGCAGGTATTTGTCGTTCTCGAAGGAACGGCTTCCCATCCGCGAGGACGAGCGACCTTGCGCATGACCGATATGTCTCGCCGAGAAATGAAATTTGGCGCCAGCGATTTGGAAGTGAGTCTCGAGGACGATGTGCTTGAGGTGTATGGTACGCTGGCCGATCGTACGGTGGTGTTGGAGCATAGTGTATTTGATTTCCGCAAAAAGCGGTTTTCTCTCGAGGCGTTTTTCACAGACCTCAAAGTTGCGGAAATTCTGGGGCTGCGCGTCCCGGGACAGAACTTATGGTTGACGACAACCGGTGAAATTGCAGTGAATGGACGCATGAGTCAAAACCCCCGGTTGAATGGCGGTGCGCGCATTTTCAACGTGGAAGGGGGATGGAACCGATTTGAATTGAAAAACAAGGCGCCTTTCGATTTGAAGCTTGAAAACAGCCGGGTGACGCTGGAGAACTCGCGATTTCTGGGCAGAAACGTTGTGTTTGATTTGAGCGGTTTTGCGGAGAAAGACCGATTCAAGCTAACCTTACACGGTCTCGCCAATTTGCGTTTGGCCAAACAGCTGACGGATACCATTTCCAGCAGTTCGGGCACACTGTCTTTTAATTTGATTGTCAGCGGTCCGTATGACAGCCCCAAAGTGCGGGGGGAGGCAGAAATTCGAGAAGGAGAGTTCATCGTGGCGGATTTCCCCCATCCCATCACCGATGTGAACGGACGGATTGAATTGGGCTCAAATATGATACGAATCGAAGAGTTTTTTGGCAAAACCGCCGGTGGAAATCTGGATATGTCGGGCTGGCTGTCCCTCAATGGCTTGTCGCTGCAGGACTATCGCTTTAATCTGAACGCGGCAAATCTGAATCTGCTTTTAATGGACGACCTTGTGTTGCGCGCATCCACCCGTGACGAAGGACTGATCATGATGCCGGGCAAGGAAAGAGACATTCCGATGATCACCGGAAATCTTGAGATTTCCAATTTCAAGTACACGGCACCGGTTCACATTATTGATATTTCCGATATTGATGTGGCGGGAATTGGCGATAAACGAAAGCGAACCACAAGGCCCAGGCTGTTTGACAAAAGTAAGGACGCCTTTGAGTATGATGTGTATTTACATGGGGAGCGAAACCTTGTGATTTTAAACAATCTGCTCGACGCCCGGTTTAAGATTGATGATCAGGAAGAGCCACTTCGTCTGGTGGGCACCAATCAGAACTATGGATTTCTGGGGCGTGTTGTGGGTGTGGGGGGTGAGGTGCGTTTTGCCGGGAAAACCTTCGAAATACAAAACGCATATGTGTCTTTTAAAAATGCCAACAGACCGGAGAACCCCAATTTCAGGGTGACTGCCGACGTGGATGTTCGTGACTGGCGATTGACAATTACGGCAGAGGGTTCCGTGGAGGAATATGAAGTGCGATTGTCGAGCCAGCCGTTTCTGTCTCAGGAAGATATTGTGATGCTGCTGCTGACTGGGATGACCAAACAGGAGCATACCGCGATGAACAGTCAGGGGTTGGCCATGAGCCTGTTGCCACTGCTTGAGAATGCGGGCTCCGGTACAATTCCGCTGGAAGTTAATGTATATAGTGAGTATTCAGAGAAGGAGGAAGCGGAGACCACTCGCGTTGCGCTGGGTAAACGCATTACAAAGGATATTTGGGTGCGCGTATCGTCGAGTGTTGGACAGGAGCAGGATGTGGAAGGTACCTTGAGCTACAAGGTGAATGACAATGTGTCTGTGTCCGCCAGTTATGACAATAAGAATGAAACCAGCAAGACCGGAAACTGGGGACTTGATCTCCGATTCAGATTGGAGTTTTAAAAGGTGAGGGTAGAGAAGCGCACCCTGTGGTTTCTGGTTATTGTCTGTAGTTTTACGGCAGGGAGTCTGGCCTTTGCAGAGGGGGCGAATCGCAGTGCAGGGCAAGGGGACGGCTTCGGCGGTCGGGAATTGGATGTGCTGCTGGATACGCCGTTGCCGGGCGAGACACAGGATTTTTCGGGAATTCCAACCGATGCGGTGGAGGCTCTCCTTGGGAAGAAAATTGTCGCAATCGAAGCGGTGTCGCCTCCCAAAGGTCTCGATCCGGTATCCGATGTTATTATTCGTCCGGGGATGGTATTGACGCGAAGTCTCATACGGCAGATGGTGAACAGTTTGTGGGAAAGCGGCAAGTATCGCAATATTCAGATTTCCGGACAAGTGGAGAGCGACAAAGGCGTTGCGATTTTGATATATGTCGAGCCCATGTTTCATACGTCGCGATTGATTCTTTTTGGCAATGAAGCGCTGACTGAAACTGAGGTGAAGCGGGCCATCGGATTTTTACCCGGAGGCACAATTGTGCCTGAAAACGAGGCGCTGATTGAGATTCGCGATCGATTGCTGCAGGTGTACAGCAACCGTGGATACGTCGATGCGACTGCCGCTGTAAGATTGGAGACCACCGATGTGGTGTCCGAGTTGGCGTTGTTTATCGAAATCGATGAAGGCGAACCAGACAAATATGTTGAAGTCAGCATTTCCGGATTAAATGAAGATTTGAAAGAGGAACAGCTGCTGCGATATTCCGGGCTTAAAAGGGGAGTTGTTCGCGATGCGGAATCTGTGCAAAAAGGCCTTGAAAAGCTGGACGTTGCATTGTTCGAATTGGGGTATCCCGATACACAGGTGTCGTCGGCGTACTCGGAAACCAGAATTGGTGAACACAGGTATTCGTTAACCATTCATGTGACGCTGGGATTGAAGACGCTTCTGGAGTTCCAGGGCAATCAGCGTCTGCGCAAGCGGGAGATGCAAACACTGCTTTGGATGCCGGGGTTTCGATCGGATGTTCGGGGTGTTGAAAAGGCGCTATCCCAATTGAAGCAGTTCGCCGTTACCCATGGGCTCTTTCATGCACAGGTGAGCGCGGTGCGTCGCTGTTATGCCAACCCCGACAAATGGTATACGGTGCCTTTTCAAAGAGACTGCACAAAACCGGAAGTGGCCTGGCAATCGGTGCTATTCGTTTTGCAGGAAGGGCCTCAGGTGGAAGTTGAGGATATTCTTATCGATGGTACGCATTTTTTTGGTGTCACCCATTTAAAGGATGAAATCTTCGCATTCATGGCAGAGCAGAATCAGCAGGATGTGGTGTTTGAATCCTTCAGTACCAATGCCCTTGACCGAGTGGTGGCTGGCGGTGAGACCGATATTGCCAAAGGGCGCACTGCCGGAACCCTATCCACTTACAGCAAACCGGAGTCCGTTTATAATCCCGAGAAATATCTGAAAGCGGCCCGGCATATTGAGGATATATACGCGGAAAAAGGTTATTTAAGCGCGATGGTGACCGATGCCTGCGACATCACCTCCCGTTCACCCGTTAAAAAATCAGGCCGGGTGTTTCATCCATATGTGTACAAGCGTGAAAACAATGATGAAGACGGAGCGCTTCCACCGTGCCTTTACATGGATGACGATCAAACATCGCTCATTGTATCCTTCCAAATCGAAGAGGGGATACAGACATTGATTGAAAGCATCTCTGTGGAGGGGAATTCACCACACATCTTTACCTCTGCTGAACTGGTAGGCATTGGCGAGCTGAATCTGGCGCAGCCCTACAACGAATATTTTATTCGGGATGCTGCGGACCTGATACAGAAAGCCTATCAGGAAAGAGGATATATGTTTGTCAGAGTGGAATGGGAAACGGCGATGTCCCTCGATCAGACTGCAGCGCGGGTGGTTTTGCGCATAGAGGAAGGCCCACAGGTTCGCATTGGCAAGATTTTCATTAACTCGGAGCGCACGAATAGATGGTTTATCGGGGATAACCTGGGCTTTGAATCCGGCGATTTAGTGACACCATCGGCCCTTGCCCAGGCGCGTGAGCGGGTAATGGATATTGGCGTGTTTAGTGTTGTGACCGTTCAAATGCAATCACCGACCATTGTGTACGACCGGAAAAATATTGTTGTCACGGTAGTGGAGCGAAAAAGCCAATTCCTGGAGTTGCGGGCAGGGGCGGCCACTGAGCAGGGGGTGCGTGGCGGTTTTGAATACGGCCATAGAAATATTTTAGGTCTGGCTATCAACTATCGGCTGAAAATGCGCGCCAACTATCGTAATCGCGACTATTGGTTTTTTGGTGATGAAGCAGAGGCTTTGAGAGTCGACATTGAGAAACGTTATAAGACATATAACGATGCACACAATTCGAATTTGGCGAACATTTTTCAGTGGTTGGAGTGGTACATCCTCACGGGGGTCAGAACATCCAATATTCCAGGTACGTCCGGGTTTTTAGGAACGGGTGTGGACGTTACGTTTGAAAATCTGAATCGGCGTGGATTCAGCGCCCTGCGGGTCACGCCCCGATATCGGTTGACGTCCCATTATTTGCGGTTTCTACCCGTAGAACTTTCCACGGGGGTGGATGGAACGATTGTATTACCGTCGCAAAATGTCCGAACGGGACGGGAGGTGACTCGATACGCCAATCTCCCGTCGGGACGGGCGGTATTCTGGGTGACCGGACTCAGCGTGGCGCTGGATTTCAGAGATAGTCCAATGGATCCGAGAGAAGGGCTGTTTCTGGCTTTAAAGGGGGAGTATGTTCATTCGTTGGACAAGTATACCGAACAGCAGGATGACAAAAATGAACCTGTCTCTCGCTATATCCGGTTTATCGGAAGCCTGTCGGGATACATTCCGTTTGTGGATAAACGCAACGTTTTGGCGTTGTCCACCACGATTGGCTACATTTTTCATTTCAATAACAAATCCATCGCGTGGGCGGACAGATACTTTTACATGGGCGGTGTAAGCACTTTGCGCGGATTCAGGTCGGATACGCTTCGACCAGAGGATATTCCTCCCAGTTACAACACTGACGGCGAACTCGTTGAGGAGTTTGGTGGCGAAGCAATGTTTCTTTTAAGAGCAGAGCTTAGGCACGATTTTGGTAAAAATATTCTGGGCGTTCTGTTTTGCGAAGGAGGCAATCTGTGGCGCGATACAGAAAACTTCCTTGCAGACAGAAAATCCCGGTTCTCGTCGCTTCGATTGCGTCCCACTGCAGGCGTCGGATTTCATTACAATACACCGGTGGGACCGCTGGCATTCGATGTGGGAGTGAATCTGAATCGGAACAAAGAACTGAAGCAGAATCTGAACAGCGGCCAGCTGGCGGAAGCCCTTTGGGCATGGTATTTCTCAATCGGCAGCGCGTTTTAATCTATCGTTTTTTGTATACTGTTTTTTGTATACTGTTGTTTTTCCGTGTGTCTTTGGTACTATTTTTACATGGCGGTCAGGGGCGTCGGAACAACCATGGCCTCCAGATATACGGAGATGACCAATGCAAGACCAATGGCGTGTCAGCGGATTGATTCTGCTTTTTCTTTGCACAACTGTTTTGTGGGCATGCGGCGAAAGCGGCACATCGGGTGAGGGCGAAAACAGCACGGGTGCGGATGGAGACAGCGATACGGATGGGGACAGCGATACGGATGGGGACAGCGATACGGATGGGGATTCGGATACGGATGGGGACAGCGATGCAGATTCGGATTCGGATGGCGACAGTGATAGCGACGGGGATTCGGATACGGATGGG
>JAFGQN010000112.1 GCA_016935665.1 Deltaproteobacteria bacterium
TATCGATCACATTCGAAGCGCCATGTCAAAGAATCTCTAAATGATCAGCGAAAATACATCGGACGACATTGCGATCCCCCTGGTTTCAACCGATCGAGATTTGGTTTTGCAGGCATTGGGGGCAATTGAAACCGATGGGGTTTGTTTGTGAAGGGAATTTTGCCAGGCCAACAGAGGGAATCGTGTCCCCGATTTCGCTATGTTGACTGCTTTAGTCAACAAATTCCTGTGCAGGATCATGAGGCCTCTGCGGGGGTGATGACATCTATTACAATTTCTTTGGAATGATGCGCTCGAAACGCGTTCCTGACCCCCTTGTATAAATCAAATCATTTTTAAGGGAGCACCTCGTCGCAGCCACATAGATGCGCTAAAATAAACTGCACCAGAATTGGGAGGTCTTCATGACAAAAAAGTTAATATTACTGTTATTGTTCCCTGGTTTCATTTTTCAAAGCGCTTGCGATGACAGTTCGAACGGGGATGGTAAAGACAGTTCCAGTACAAATGACAGTTCCAGTACAAATGACAGTTCCGGTACAAATGACAGTGACTCAGAAATCAATGGCAACGCCAGTCCTGGCGCCGGATGCAACGCTGCCACATGGCCCGAAGATGGCCCGAAGGACATTGTGGTGGATGGACTGAACCGGGAGTTTATTATCACGCTGCCAAAGAACTACGATGCTACCCTGGCCTATAAAGTTATATTTGCCTGGCACGGGCTGGGCGGTACCGCAGAACAGATTGTGGGAAATCAATGGTGGGGCTATTACAATGTAAAAGAATACGCAGACGATAGGACCATCTTTGTAGCCGGACAGGGGCTTCCCTCTGCGGACGGTGAAACCGATTTCAAGTGGGACAATAAAGATGGTCGAGACGTGGCGTACACTAAAGCGATGTACGACTGGCTGAACACCAATTACTGCATCGACAAGGAGCGCGTCTTTGGAATCGGATTCAGCTATGGCGGCATGATGACCAATACCATCGGCTGCCAGCTGGGAGATATTTTCAGAGCCATTGCGCCCATTGCCGGTTCCGGTCCGGTCTCCTGGAACGGTACACCACCCAATAACTGCGTGGGCCGCGTGGCCGCATGGGTGGTTCACGGCAGTGCCGACCCCACAGTGGCGCCGGAACAGGGAGAACGCAGTCGCGACTATTGGCTGGGCCAATCTCATTGCGCCACCACCAGCAATTCCGTCACACCAACGCCGTGTGTCCAATACAATAACTGCGATGCCGGATACCCCGTTTACTGGTGTCTCCACGACGGCGTACACGAACTGCCCGACTGGCTGGGGGAAGGCGCCTGGAATTTCTTTTCACAGTTTTAAAGGTCTATGGAGGTCCCTTTCAAGTCAGCGAATTCGCGTAGAAAAACAGCTGATTCATAAGAAGGCAAATTTCGGGGGGACCCCTTTTGGGATAAACCCAAAACCCTACATTAAATACTCTTTTTTCAATACCTTGAAAGGGTTAATGACAAACCCGAAACCACATGCCAAACCCCGAGCGCGCATGTAGCGCTCCCGCGCGGAAATGGCAAAAAATGTTCAACCATCCACCTGCAGCTCCACCGGGGAAATGGATGGAATATCAAAGGTTCCAAGCCCAAACTCGTGGGCCAGATGAATGGACTCCGGATATTCATCTGGCGTGAGGCCAAACAGGCTGTGGGCCCAGGCATCGATGGCCACCGGGTCAACACTGACGGCAATCGTATTGAGTGACTTTACGTCGCTGAGGCTGCCTCCTTTGGGGCCTTTGGCCATCAGCACGCGAGTGCCATCCATCACCGTGAGTGTGGGGCGCATCAACCTCGCCAGCTCGGCGATGGAGCGATGGATGTCATTGTGAAAATGCATCCGCAGTTTGGTGGTAATGCCAATCCAGTTTTTCATGCCGGCGGTTACCCCGGTCAACGAGTGGTGTTTGGCCACCGGCACATTAATGATTTTGGTCGCTTCCACAAAGGGTGTCAGTACATCCCAAACCCCAAGCCGCTCCGATATTTTCACCGTCTGGTACCCGCTCTCCTCCGGCAAAATAACTCTGGCGCCCGCCTCTAATGCCGCTTTGGCAATCCCGGAAACGCGAAACGCGTCCCGCGCTTTATCCACCGGACAATCGCACACTATCACCTTTTTGGCACGGGCGGCCACACATTCGCGCACCACCTGCGCCACCGCTTCGGGGTGGGTGTTGGCCGCATGGGCCGGGGTGCGCAGCCACCCAATATTGGGCTTGACCAGCACCACATCACTGCTGTTCACAAAACGGGACATCCCCCCCATCCGCGCGATGGCCGCGTGCACGTTCTTCGCCGGCGAGGGCCCATGCACCACCACCATCTGAGGTTTGCCCCCCGCAGCCACCCGATGATCCGGAATCTCCGCGGCACCACCCCGGGCAAACCGCTGGTTGAACCCATACCCCATATACCCCCCAACCCCAAGCGCCCCCGCTCCCAGCGCCACCCCCGTGCCAATGAGCACCCGACGTCGTGTTATTTTCTTTGATGTATTCTTCGGTTTGTCTCTATTTTTTTTTTCATTCGTCATATCGAAAATCTAACACATTTTTGCCTTGCCCAACTTCAGCACCGGCCAAATACCAAAACAAATCGGTGAATCAACTCCAGCGCCAGCCAATTGAGAGCCATCATTCCATTTGATGGCAAGGCAAGTCAACGTTCTGTGGTCTTACAAAGTGGTGGGGGGCAGGAGGAAATACGAGGAACTGCAACTACTTGTTAAACTGAATCCAGTCCACGTTGCCGTTGTTGACGTCTTTTTTGGCGGCAACGAAGTATACCGTATAGGTACCGTTAAAACGAGACGGGAATTTTTTGGAGGTGGATTCCTGATAGGTTTCCCAACCGCCGGTGAAATCGGTTTCAACTATTTCCAGCAGTGTCCCATCGGGACTATCCAGCATGATGCTGAAACCGGTATTGTCAACGTTTTCATTGCATGCATAGCGGATGGTTACAGAACTGTATTGGGACAAATCCACGTTTTCAAAAGCAAACCAGGAGCCGCCGGCGGTGTAGCCAAGATTGCCGTCGGAAGACTTGGCGGGATACGGTTTACCATCCCAGTGGCCGTCGCCAACAATGTTGGAGTTGCTGCCCGGATGCTCGGCGTTGCAGTTGGCGCCAGAAGGCTCCACGGCGCATTCCGCCTCAATAAATCCAGCGCTTCTGTTTTCGCAGACACCGTCGCTGCACAACTGGCCATCGCCACACGTGCCACAGCTCCATCCCTGAGTGAGGGACTCGCCGCAGAAGAGGTTTTCGCAGTCGTCGATGCAGACGCCTTCCTGGCAATACTCGGTGGCACTCTGGCAGCCGCCGCATTCAAAACCGGGAATCAGGGTGCTTTCGCCGCATTCCACGGCCAGACAGGGATCGGCCATGATGGACTCGTCACATTGGGACACGTCACCGGTCCAGCCATCCACTGCGGCGTCATATGTCACTACCATTTGCCCCGTCAATGTTGCCTTGGTTGCAGTGACGGTAAATGAAGACGTTGTTTCCAGCGGGCTGCACACACCCACCACATAGCTGCCGGTAGAGAGAATGCCAATGGCGTCGCCGATAAGGTCAAATTTCTGGATCAGAGTGGCACCATCATCTTTGGAGAAATGATTGGAGGCGGGATAGGCCAGTTCCTTCAACTCTGAATCGTCGTATTCGCCAGGCATCGCAATTGTGTAGATGTCTACGTCTTTGAAATCCCTGCTGGCCGTTGCAGAGGTTCGCATGGCTTCTTTATCTCCGGATTCATGCAAGCCATCGGACAGGAAAACCACGGAGCGACGCACCAGACCTTCAGACGCTTCGACGCCGCGAACCGCATCCAGAGCGGCCATGTATGCGCCGTACAGGTTGGTGCCACCGCGGGAACCGGCAGTCAGCAACCCATCGAGTGCAGTGTAAAGGGCTGACGCATCCTGTGTAAAATCCTGTACCAGTTCACTTTTGGCGCTGGAGCCAAAGGCGTACACGGCCACGTGTTGACGAGCACCCGCAGGCGCCGTTTCCACGTGTTCTTTTACAAACGCTTTGGCGGCCAAAACGGCTTTTTGGGCGTTGTTGTCACCTTCGGGGGTAAACATGGAATCCGACATATCAAGCGTTAAAATGGTGTAAAAATCACCGCCCTGAGGTTCACCAATCACCGGTTGGCCACCGCCCTCGTTGAAGGGCAGTCCCGTTTCGTCATTAACGATGGTGAAGTCCTCGGTGCCAAGACCCGCCATGGGCATGCCATTGTCTTTGGTGACCGTAAACACCACGCGAATGCCGGCGGGCGCCAATTCCATTTTTTCGACTTCGGTCAACACCAGACTGGTGGCTGCGCCAGCCCCTTCCACGCACAGCGCTTTACCTTCGGAGAAGTTTTCGCAAACCAGCGTATCCAGCGCACAATCGCGATAGGCGAACCATCCGTCTTCACTGCACAGCATCAGCGTGGTGCCTTCGCACTTTTTCTGACCAAAACACTCGGCAACGGTGGCGCTCTCGGAATCCTTTGAATCCGTTTCAACTGTTGTATCGCTTCCAGTGTCTGCGTGAGAATCAGAATCCGATTCCTTTGCGGCGGTATCGGAATCGGGTGTTGCAGTCCCGGTGTTCGTATCAACCGTTCCGGTTGCCGAGTCCTTTTCAGAAGAACCCGAGTCCGACCCTTTATCCTTCCCGGTGTCAAAACCGGAGGATGAATCGGTGTCGTTTGTCATGTTTGAGCCGCCCGTACAGGCAGTCATTCCCCAAATGAGGCCAACTATTATAATAAGTAATTTCAAACCCTGTCGCATTAAATCCCTCCTTGAGTTTCAATGTTATTAAAACAGCACAGACCGGATATATCATAACCGCGCCACGGATGGACTACTTTATCCGCACCAAAATTGCTTTTTCCCCCCACCAGATACAGACCTTTTGTAACATTTCAGCGCTTACAAAATTAAATTCTCTCAAAGGACGACACATATCTGTCATGGATACTATTTTGGCGGATGTATATATGTGAGGCACACATGTTGAACCGGCGAAACAGTCAAGATTCACAGTCACGACTCTATGGAAGGAAAGCAGGGCGCGTTGCGTTGCCGCCACAGGGAGTCTTGCACAGGGCGTTTTCAGCTTTCAACTGCCAAATCGAAATCGATGACCACACGAACGGGGATATTGTAGCCACATGCGCATTTGCCCATAATATCATCTGAAATGCAATTTTCGTCGCTGGACTGAACGCTCTGCAGCTGTGCATTTATGGTAGTGTCGATGCGGCCCTTCAAACGGCCCTCCGAATATTTGAAACTGTCAAAATAATTCAAGTCACTGGTAGTGGACACCTGATGATAGAACCGTTTATCGTACCCTGGGAAATAAATGTTCAACCAAACATGGTCGAAAAGATCCCTGAAATTCTCTTCAGAATAGTTGCCCGCAATCTCTGGCGCAAAGCTGAAAACCAAAAACACATCATCGCCATCGTAGGCAAACGCCTGATAATCATCGTTGCCAGTGCAGGTTTCCGAACCGGCCCATCCGGTGCACATAAGCCCTTCGCCTGCGGCGTTTTCGGTAACGGAAATGTGAATGACATCGTCAATACAGAGTTCGGTCTGACATTCCGCCACGGGTCCCGACCCTTTTTGACAAATGGTCTCAGTAGCTACAGGAACAGTACTCTGGCCATCCGTGCCTGTGTCGGTATCCTCATTGTCCGGGCCGACGCCTCCTTTTTCCTTTTGACTGGCATCACTGTCTATGCCACCTGTATCGTCACACCCCAACGCGCACAATGCGCTCGTTAGAACAATCCCGGACAGGTACAGGATGGCCCAAATGCCTGCATATCCAGCAAAAATCCGAAAGTGGTGGCTTCGTCTGACAGTTGTTTTCAATGATTGTTGACTCATTGCATTCTCCTTCAGGAACAAATTCAATTTTTTACGCACACAACAGCAGGTACATGACAATCCGCCTGCCTTACGATTCAGTGCTCAGGACGACAACCGTATCTTTTTTTTCAATCTAAAAACGAGAACCCCTTTGGGAGTGGAAATGAGAACCGCAAAACCATCACGCCCACAAAAAAAATGCAGGAAAACAGAAACCGTTAAAAAGCTGGGATTACTTAAATGTATTTAAAAGCGCAGCGGTCAGTTTGGTTGATGCCAGAGACACCATTCCCATAGACGCCAGGTCATCGGCATTGAGCAATAAAATAAACGTATTGGAAATGAAACTGGCGATACATGTCCCCTGAGTATCGACCAGAAAAATTTTACTTAAACCGTCTCGAGGGTGTCCACCTGCCAGGGTTTTGACTTCGTCTAACAGTTGCAATACCCCTACATCAGTATGGTCGCTTTCCCGCTGCCAGTTGCAAATCAACACTCCCGACATTGTGAACAGGGCTGCCTGTCGCATGTATTCCAGATTTGAAGCCGCCTCCTCCATGGCAGATTGTAATATAGACGCCACCGGAGATTCCAAACTGTGTTGACTGGCTTTGCGCGCGTTGGATGCTTCAATGGCATTACTTATCAGCCGCTCCACCGACACATCCACGGTCACCACATCGGAGGTCACATCCTGCCTGAACTCAAACGACCCGTCGGACCAATCCACCAGCTCCACCATTGCCGCCATTCCCTTCGCATCCCCACAAACCACGTGTCGCAGTTCACCGTGACTGTAGTATAAACGCGCGTTTGCTGAAGGTGTGGTAATGATGAGTTCCCCTGTTTTATGCGCGGAAACCGGGAACCGTATCAAATCCACGATTCCAAGATCCTTTAAAGTGCCGCTCAATGCCATTGTATCCAAACCTCCAAATGAAAACCCGATTGCCGATGTTCACACAACCAGCACGGTCATACGCCCCAAACAGCTTCGTTCGCCATGACCGGCGCATGGGAAGGCAAATTCCAACTTTTCATATAAATTAATATACAGGCATCCAACGGATTCGGGCGCACAATTTATCCGAATTTTTAAAAAAGCTGCACTTCCAGGCGCGTATCACCGGGATTGCCGCCAGGAGTGGGCTCCAGATTGACCAGTCTGGCCCGTTTGCCCAGATTTTTCTCGGCAATGGCGATGGTCAACGCGGCAAAGGGACATCCAAACGGAGGGATTCCCTCTTCTTTTAAATGCATGGTCAAATCAAAAAAGGCGCAGTTGGTAATATCAGCTCTCAGCCGGTCGCCATCAAGCGTCATTACCATTTTGTCGCACATTCCTGTTTTTTCCATGGTTTCGCCTATTTTGCTCGAAAGCTTATCCACATCGTCCACACAATCAAACGAAACACCAAGTTGTCCCAGTTCATGCAAAATATCCGGTGCCGCCTGCCGCATCACAGCCGCAGCACTGGCGCCCGCGATATTGTACAGCGCCTTGTAAACACCGTATAAAACTCCCTGTACAGCACGTGAATCCACTGCTCGTTTCATAACTTACCCCCAGATTCTTCGCGATTTAAACGCGATGAAAATTGTTAGTTAAATGGGATTGAGTCCATCTGCTCACATTACTTTTTCCAGTTCCTTCATACTTTTTTTGACCACAAATCGAACGCCTCCCAGATTCGCTGACTCATCCGCCACAATTCCCAGGACAGCATCCGTACCAATGGGGGCGGCAATCACAACGCCACCATTGTATTCGGCCATTACCTCAAAAAGGGTTCCCTGTTTGCAGTCACGTCCCATCGCTTCAATGGCACCAATAGCAGTGGAAATCACCGCGCCCACGGAGTCCGCCTCCATGTCTCCTACACTGTTGATAACGAACCCGTCGCGACCAACAATCACTGCCTGGTGAACACCCTGCACCTCGTTCAAACTCTTTAGTACGCCGTCTGTGTTAAACATTTCTCTTCCCTTTCTTCTTGTTATTGAAAGTGAGCAGCCCCCGTTCTTTCAGCAGCGCGACACCCCGACTTCCGGAATAGCCGCCGCAGAAGAGACTTGAAGTTCAGGCCTCCACCTTGATTGCGTAACAACACATATTATCATCGAGAACTTTGTTCACCTCCTCGACGGTAAACTCGGTTTCATCAATCCATTGCTGCGCCAGACCCTTTTCACCTGAGCCGGATTTACACCCCAGCTGAAGAATGGAAATGGATTTCCCACCAATGGAAATCCGGTCTCTCAGCGCTCCCCGCAGGGGCTGATGAACAGAACAAAACGGACTCACACCAGCACCGTGACCAACTTTCAAATCGCTGGTTACCTTTCCCTCTCTATTGAAATCATCTGTAATCTTATGATAATCATCCGGCAGACCGCCATACACCTGCTTGTAGTCACTGATGGACGCCGCAAAAGGACAAACCGGCAAACCAAAAAGTCCTTTTCCATAGTGGACCGCTTTACCTTCCACCTGGGTCACGGGGTTCGCGGCGGAATCAATTGATGTTACAAAATCGTCCAAAGTATCAAACGCTACTTCTGGAATCTTCTCCGCCGCACCAATTGCATTGCGTATCATGATTCCCTTGGTAGCCGCTGCCCCCAGTTGCACGATAGATGCGCGAATTATGTCAAGAAAGCTAACATGCGCGATATCCAGAATATTATGAGAACCCATGAAAATCTCCAGTTTCTTTGGCACCTTGTGATGCACAAAAACCCATAATCAAATCAATAAATTCTATGATCTGCACTTTTGTGGCGGTCAAGAATGAGCCCGAAACAATCGTAAAAAAGTTCCTAACCTGTGAATATCATTATCAGATATTTCTCATAATATTATGAACTGCAATTGCCCCAACAACAGAATTCCCCCTGTTTTCACACTTTTTTCATTTTCTGCTGCTATCGCGCAAAAAATAAGCGGTTCAAATGGACTCTATTGGGATACAAGAAACACTGGGGTGCTCCCCACCGCCAGCGTTTCAGAGGTCGCAGTATTAAACGATTCGGTCTGCCGCGTTTTTGAAAAATCCCAGTAGTGAACTTCGTACTCCCCTGCGGGAACAGTCACGTTTACGGAGCTGGCGCCCTCATCCGGAAGCACACCCCAGAATGAAAGAACACGCTGGCCGGAATCTTTCACAAACACCCATCCGCGGGCGCCATCCACCGGCGTCAGTGCTGCGGTGGCGGCAGCATCCGCTCTGGCATCTGTGAGCAGTTCGCTCATGGTGGCCAAAGCAATGCCTGTTTCAGTGATCTGCGCTTCATCGATTGAATTCAAATCCACCACATCGGCAAACAGCCCCATGTAATGATAGGCATTGGTCGAGGCGCCGGGCAATGCGCTGTCACTCAGGGTAAACCAGTCTATACCGTGAACGCCTGTGGATTGTGCCGTCATCATAACTTTTAAGATGTAATTCCTGGCGTACGCGGCGCCACCGGGATACTCCTGCACCACGAATCGGGGCGCCCCTGTTTCCGAATTCTCGAACCCCGCCACCACTTTTTGGGCAGCGCCAAGCTCTGCTTTCAATTCTGCCACATGGTTCATGTAGCCCGCCACCGCATCATCAGAGTGCCCCGGGGTGTAAATGGGATAATGGTGAAAGCTGAGAACATCGAAATAAGCGCCTCCTGTGGAGGGATATGCAGCAGTCACTGACCCATCCTGCGGATTGTCGGTGTAGCGCAAAATGGCATTGAGAAACGTGGCGTAGCCAATACCGCCAGTTGCAATCAACGCGGCAGGATCGGCCAGTCTGGCGGCTTCCCAAGAAACGCGGAGCATACGAATATACTCATAAATGGATCCATTGAAACGGGGTAATTGCTCCTTTGTGGGCGCAGACTCTGTCCAGGTCTGCGTAAAGGACCATGTGTCAGTCCAATCCGGTTCATTCCAAATCTCCCATACTTTTATCCATTGGCTGTATATCTTAACCGTGTCGTACACATACTTTCCCCAGTAATTCTCCGGATTGATTTCTCCAGACGCAGTGGTCACGGGTTCGTACAGATTTTTAGGGATGTAGTAGGCCAGCTCCCAGTCTTCCGCACTGGCGGGCGCCGTTGAATGGGCTCGAATGGGCGATGTTAAAAAAGCCACCTGAGAATGCATTCCGAGCGCGGCATACGCCTGCATGTCGCCCACCTCAATCTCGTATCCCCACTGGTCCAGATGACGTTCAGGAAGACTGATACGCTGGCTGGTGCAACCCGCTCTCGCCTCCAGCCGGGCCTGTATATCGTCCCCCCAACTCTTGTTGCGATGTCCGCCATTTATGCCATATCGAAAAGTATTTCCAAGCGCACCATAAAGATTCTCTCCGTTATCGCCGCCACCCGTGGCGCTATCGCTGTCAGCAGCTGTATCCGAGTCAGTGCCTGCAGAGGTCGCACTGTCCGTTCCCTGTCCTGGACCACTGTCTGAGCCTGCCGTGTCTTTCCCCGTTTTTTTGTCATCTGAACATCCCCACATGATCATCCATAAGATCAGCCCCAGGATACTTAAAAACCGTCTGCACATTGCACTCACCTCAATATTCCTGTTTTAGTTGTTTGTTGCTGTCCTGTTCACCACTGAAACAGAAAAAAGGATACGTCAAGGACACCGGATGCGCACGCCACACAGACGCTATTTTAGCTGCTTTTGCCGTCCCACAACGCGACCATTGGCCAGGGCGGATTTCAGGTGAATCACATTTGAAGTCGAGAGCGGCTGAATATCACATTCCAGTGCAGACCAATCAATCCGGGAAATGCCCATACGGGCGGCGGCGGCGGCGCTGAATACAAGCACCTTGCCATCACCGGGCTGTATGTATTCCGCTGGACCAAGCACTTCCATGCGGTTGCCGGCCACAACGGATACATCTCCAATAAAGGGGGCGTTCATATCGTCCTGTGCGCAGGTATCATTTCCCTCCTGTGGCAGTGCGCGCAAAAAGGTCATTTGAACATCGCCACTGGCACATACGTGGCGTTCCACCGCAATCGCCTGAAGCAACACATCGGTGGGCAAGCGATAGTGCTGTTCCAGAATCCCCGGAATTTTCGCCGCCGGTGACAATGCCCGGACCTGTTTTAAAACAATAGCAGGCGCATCCCTGCCGCCTGAAAATCCACCCCAGGTGGACGCCATCTGGCGAAACTCCAAATCCAGCGTAATGGTCTGATGGCGAGTGGCCCCGTCGCCACCGCTGTTTTTACTGGCATTCCATTCAGCTGCAATCCGCCGACACAACGCAAAAAGCTCAAGATACGACGTATCGGTCAACACCTGCTTTTCGACGTTTTTGACTTTTGAGGGGCACTGGCGCGCAATGGCCGGTGATCCGCCGTTCAACGCCACCAATTGCACCATTTCCGGTCGGGCCCAAACGTCTGGCGGCGGATTGGTAACACTCAGGGCGCCCAGTTGCGCATTTACCGTCATTTGCTCCCGTCGCTCTGCCATCTGATACGCGCCGGCAAAATTCCATGTAAATGTAATAACGCCGTTGGCCAATTCCGCGTCATCGTCGAATCGGGGATGCACCACCACCGCCATGGCGCCACTCAGATGATCCCTCCCGGCGTTTTCCCGCTCCTCAAACGCCTGAAATCCGAAATACGAAGCCCAGGTTTTTTTAAGCGCAAACGCTACCGTCCGGGCACGATCGTGTGCACTGTCCATATGATTCGCGTACAAAAACCCCGTACTTGACGTGTACAGGCCGGCGCCGTTAAACCCGTCAATATCTTCCACGGTGCTGGACGACCGAAACCGCAATCCCTGATTTTTAGGATATGCACCAAAAATCGACTTCAATTCACGCGTAATAGTGGTGAGCATCTGCTTTGGTACGGGCAACGATCGGATTTTAGCTTTGAGGCCCCCTTTTTGACCAACACTGTAGTGCAATGGACTGGCGGTTTTCAGGTGTTCAATCCGCTGCAAATCACTGTAAGTGGAAAACGCCTCCAGATACGCATCTTTTCCTTCCAGAACAAAGTATCTCACCTCTTGGGATTCCAAAAATACCGGATGGGTGAACAACGTTTCCAATTCCTTTTCAAGGGGCGCCATATGCGCAAAAAAAGCTCGGGTGGTCACCACGGCCACTGCCCCGGGAATGGCGCTGGGCACTGCGCGGAAAAGCACATCGAAACCGGCACTCTTTCCGCCAATCAGTGCTGACACATCTGCTTCGTCCAGCGATTGCAGCTGTGGCAGCGACACCACATACGGGGCCTTTTCATTCGCGACTTTGGGACTGACGTGTATCAGTTGGTCCCCCTGTTGGAACCGTTTAAACTCTGCATCGGAAAGGGGCGCCACGGTCACCTCGCCATTTTGCATCGACAGCGCCACCGGGGCATAGCCATCGGCCAATTGCCGAATCCACGGATCGTTAAAAATCCCACCCACATACGCCGAGGGAATCCCCCGGTTTTTTGCCAGAATGTTTAAGTGCGACAAAGCGGTCAGCGGCGCCGCAGAAATAAATCCCGCAGCCTGGGGGAGATCATCCGGCGGTGTTTCCACCACCAGAATCCGCGTGGGGTCCGCGTCGGTCAATGCTGATTTTCCATTCTCCACCAGCAGCAGCCGTCCCACAGCCACACCACCATTATAGATTTCGGCCTCCCCCTCCGTTGACAGCTCGGCGAAAGTGAGGACCTGTGTGGGCGCCAGTTTTCCCATGGTCACCAGACGCGCTGCCAATTCCATTTGAACCGGCGACCTGGGAATCCATACCAGTTCATCGGCCAAAGAGGCAGGTAATGTTTGCCGTAATGCGTCAAAGAACGTCAAAACATCCCCCGCAGTGGGGACATCCACATACTCCAACCGAAATCCCACCACCGCATCCGAATCGGGTGTTGGGGCGCGATACAGCAACGCACCGAGGCCAATTTCCCGCTTTTTTTTCAGCGCCAGGTCGTAAAAATGCTGTGAGTACATGCGATTTTCCACAAACTGCAGGCCCATGGGCAATTCGGACCGTGTCATTCCCCATTTGGCGCAGGCCTTTGGTGTATCGCATTGCACCTCCAAACGCAGTCCTGCTTCGCCCAGCGCCGCCACGCCATTCAATCGCGAATACCAGTACCATTCGTCGTGCATTTCATAAAACCGGCCATCCAGATACAATACCGCATGGTGTTTTGGGCGACGAAAATTGGTCACAATAAACTTCACAGATTTCAGCTGAGCGTCATCTGCGGCCGAAAGCGAAATAAAGTGGGATACCGATGTGAGCCGATTGGTGCAGTGGGTATTGAATTCCCTCTCCCCAACAGTAACTCCCGGGCGATGGCCATGACATCCCATAATTACCAGGGCAGTGAACACCAACCCCATCATGGCGGCGCATTTAAAAACAGTTTGAGATTGAATTTGAAGGCTGAAATTTGGCATATAAATCTACAACTGGTTCGTTCACCGCAATTATAAACAGAAACATTCCACTGTTTTTCGGAGTCCCTCTGTAGCGAAACCCTGCAAAAAAAACTACATTGACATTATGAATTTCAAACGCCCCACATACAATTTATTTCATTTTTCATCCATCATCAGCATTCATTTGCTGATGGGGCTGATTTGGCTGCCGTCCTGTGCCCACCCCCAGAATACCGTTTCACCCAAGGTGACCACACTGCCCCAAATCCATGTTGTGGCCTCACCAACACCACAGGGAAAACCCATTTTGGCGTATGATGCCCACGGCCTGTTTGAGGCGGCGGGCGACGCCATGTCCACAAAGGACTTCGTCAAAGCCGCCGAGTTATACCAGCGGTTGAGAGATGAGTTTCCCCAATCGAATCTGCTTTTGCCCACACTGTATAATTGGGGCATCTGTCTGGATGAACAGGGGCGACACGAGGAAGCAGTCATCGCCTATCGAGAACTGCTGGAAAAGTTTCCAGGTTCCAGTGACGTGAAAAATACCCTGTTTCGTCTGGCCGCATCCCTCGAGGAGCTGGAAAAATGGGACGAAATGGTGTCGTCGCTGGAAACCCTTGAAGCACACAGGGACCTGCTGGACCCCGTGGACCAGGTGGAAATTCGCGCCAAAAAAGGGGCCGCTCTGCTGGCGGCAGACAAACCAGGACTGGCGCGCATCGAGCTGGAACACGCCATCCGCATTTTCACCCGGGACAACCGGGTATCTCCCACTGCGCCGGACTACTATTATGCCATGGCCCAGTTCAAACTGGCGGAACTGACCCACGCCGAAATGCGCAATGTCTCATTGCCGGTAAACGACCAGGCGCTGGCCAGGGCGCTGGAACACAAGTGCCAACTGCTGCTCGATGCACAATATTTATATACTCAGGTCATTCAGACAGGCCATCCCCACTGGAGTGCCGCGGCCGCCTACAGCACGGGAGCACTCTATCATCACCTGTGGAAAGATATGCTCGACGCCCCTGCCCCCAATGGGCTTTCTGCCGAGGAAGAGGGGGTTTACAATGAAGTATTGCGCAAGCGCATTAAAATACTGCTGCAAAAAGCAGTGAAACAATGGCGACGGACCATGACGTTTGCCCTGCGTCTTAATCTGGATAATGCCTGGGTCGCACAGACGCAAAAAGACTTGCGGGAAATCGAAACGGTGCTTGAGATTGAACAGCATGTGGGGGCCGACCTTCCAGTAAAGTAGCACCTCCGCTACACCATGGCATCACGAATCATGGTATCAAAAGATTCATTAAAGGGGACTTCACTGGGCATCACGCTCAAAGAGATTACTTTTCTCTCCCCAATATAATTCGAACACGCTATAAACGCCTAATGATTGATGTCATACAGCGACTCGAAGATTTGACCCTGGAAAAACCCATTCATATGAGCGGCATTGGCGGCAGCGCCATGAACGGTCTGGCCATTCTTCTGACCCAGAAGGGATTTCAGATTCGCGGCACAGATCCCGCCATCGACCCCATTACCCGGCAGCGTCTGGAACAGCAAGGCATTAAAGTGTTTTTGCAGCAGGACGGTTCGGCCATCGCCGACGATACACAACTGCTCATTACCACCGCTGCGCTGAAACCGTCGCATCCAGAGCTGCAGATTGCATCTGAAATGGCGATTCCGATTCTGAAGTACGCCGCCATGCTGGGGGTGGTGATGAACTCCAGCAGAGGCGTGGCCATTGCGGGCACTCACGGCAAAACCACCACCACGGCATTAGTGGTCTCCGCATTGCGCGGCGCAGAGCTAAATCCGGGATTTGTTATTGGCGGCTATGTGGATCAGTTTGGCGCCGGCGCATTTGGCGGTAAAGACTGTTTTGTCGCCGAAGCCTGTGAGTACGATCGCTCTTTTTTAAATCTGCATCCCCAAATCGCACTGATTACCAATATCGAAGCAGATCATCTCGATATTTACAGTGGTATTGATGATATCATCGACAGTTTTCACCAGTTCACGCAAAATCTTCCCCCAAACGGCACGCTGGTGTACTGCAGTGAAAGCTCGGCAGCCACAGCTCTGGCCAGGCGATTCCACGGAAACGCCGTCAGCTATGGTTTTGATACTGCGCAGTTCACCGCAACAGACATCTCCAGCGCCAATGGCCTGCTTAGCTTCAATGTCCGCCGATTTGGTGCAGTGATCACCCGAGTCACGCTCAAACTGCCAGGTCGCCACAATGTGCTCAATGCCCTGGGTGCCTTTTGTGTGGGATTGCAACTGGGCTGTGCCCCCATCGATTTGGCAAACGGACTCTCAAAATTTGAAGGCGTCCGCCGTCGATTCGAAGTAATTGGCATCCGTGACGATGTGTGCATTGTAGATGACTACGCGCACCATCCCACCGAAATTCGCGCCCTTTTGCAGGGCACCAAAGAACGATTTCCAAAAGGCCGCATCGTGGTGGCTTTTCAACCCCACCAGATTTCGCGAACCCGTTTTTTCTTCAACGATTTTGCCAATGCGTTTAACGGCGCCGACAAAGTCTTTTTACCCGACATCTACGTGGCCAGAGACATAGAGGCTCCCCCGGAAATCACCTCTGAAAATCTGGCTCTTCAAATCTGTAAAAACGGCATTGATGCCGAATACACCCGCAACTTCGACATTACGGCTCAGCGCGCCGTCGACTATCTGCGCCCCGGCGACGTTTTCCTCACCGTGGGCGCCGGCAACGTCTACGAGGTGGCCCATAAGGTCTTTTTGTCGTTGGGTTAACATCCACGCCCCGTCACTGTCCGTTGTTTTGCCCCTGGCCAGTGCAAAAAAAACCGGGGAGGCCTATACCCTGTTACATTCAGCATTAAACGACGCCTGATTGTGCCGTCACATTCCTGCTTTTTGAAGATGCTTATTCCTCAATGATGCCGCTCATCATCAAACTCAGATTGTCCTGAAAGTCTGGCAAATCCGAAAGCAATGCATCCACCGCATTCGACCAGTGGGCGCTGTCCGCCAACACCCCAATCGTTCTCATACAATTTAACAAATTAACCTCCTTGTACAGCGTCGCCAGTCCATGCCCACTCATACAGGGTTGACTGGTTAATCACCAGATAATGCGCGCCGCCACTCTTCTTAAATGGAGCGATAACGGAAACCTTCAAAACCATCGAAGCTACATAAACGTATTGCAGTATTAGTATCCCCAACACCGCTTATCGGTTCACAAGTTAGCCAGTTGCCCCCAAAAAAGCCGGCAAATCACCGTCGTTGACGATACTCCCCGGGGATCTCCTCCGCTGCCACAGGCCAGTCGCGGACGGTTCCTGTTCTGGCTTCTGCCTGAGGCAATATCAAGGCTCGGGCGTTCTCAAAATGTTGAAGAATTCCCTGTTCCCGTGCCAGATTTATATATCCGGTATCCGCTCGTTTTTGGTAGCGAGCCCTTATTTCATTTTGCATTTCGTCCAGAAATGCCAGCATCTCCGCATCCGTTCCACCTGATGTCGCGGATGGGGGAACCGTTATCTCCTCGTGCTTTGCCAGAGATTCAAGCAGGGCGGCAGCGACGCATTGACGACAACATCTTCAACCCGGCTGGCGTCCCTCACTCCGGCCAATGCCTCAGCCAATTCCTGGTGAGTTTGACCATCTATCTGTTGTTGATATGCCGTCATGAGCGATTCAACTTCTGCTGGAAGTTCATGCACACCTGTTGAACGGACAGATTGCGTGGCATTCGTCAGTGTTTTTTTGTGTTCCCCAATTGAAACTCCTCCTCGCGAAAACAACTCGAGGTTGAATGTTCGGTTCCAGACATCAAATCACACGGAATCAATTTCCCATGGATTAAGTCATTTTTTGCAAGTGAAAAAAAAAAACGGTAGCGCTACGATTGAAAAAATGCATCCGAAAATGCGACTTCGCTCTATACTTTTCTGTTTAAACATTAACAAAAAACCAAAGCGTTCGTTCAGTAACACTGCTCCCCCATTTCTTCAGATTGTGATATGACGCAGATTGCATCTTCCCAGTTTGACGTTAAATTTCCCCGCGTATCACTACAGCACGAAATAGAATTGAACTCTGGTTGGCATCACTGTTACCGGTCACCCCCTGGTTGGGCTGCCAGAAAGGATTGTGAAGTATGTCATCGCATTTACAATACGGGGCCAGGTTGCGCAATACAGGCACCGATTTTCGTGTCTGGGCGCCCGGAATCGGGGACGCCCCTGTTCGCTGGGTCAATCTGATGCTTTTTGATACCAATGGAAACCTCACTGAAAAAATACCAATGGATAACGAACGAAACGGCTCGTGGAAACGCTACGTTCAAAATGTGGGCAAAGGTCAGCGCTATAATTTCGAAATCGAAGGCGCCGGCGAAAGACTGGACCCCTTTGCCAAAGAAGTGACCCACTCGGCGGGTCAAAGCGTTGTTGTCGATGAAAACGACTATGAGTGGACATGCAACCATTTTTCCATGCCCCTGTGGAACGAACTGATCATTTATCAAATGCATGTGCGCACCTTCCCCGACAAAGACAGGGGAAAGGAGAATCAGCTCAACGATGTGATTGAAGACATGTGGTATCTCAAGGAATTGGGCGTCAATGCCATTGAGCTGTTGCCTACCGCTAAATTCGCGGGAGACATCTCCTTTGGGTACAATCCTTCCAACATTTTTGCAGTGGAATCGGCGTACGGTGGCCCCCGCCAATTAAAGCATTTTGTTGACATGGCTCATTTAAACGGAATGGCTGTGTTGCTTGACGTTGTATACAACCATTTGCAACCCGACAACCGGGGTTTGTGGCAGTTCACGCCCTGGCATCAGGACAATTACGGGGGCGTCTATTTTTATAACGACTGGCGGGCGACCACCCCGGAATACGGCGATAACCGGCCCGATTACGGCCGTATGGAGGTCCGAAATTTTCTGCGCGAGAATGCCCTGATGTGGCTGGATGAATATCGCATTGATGGTCTGCGGTTTGATTCCACCGGAAATATCCGAAGCGCCACCGACAAAGACAATGATCCTGCCAGTGATTTGCCCGACGGCTGGCAACTGATGCGCGCCATCAACAATACGGTGGATGTGTTTTATCCCTGGAAAATCATGATTGCCGAAGACCTGAAAAACAACGAAAGTATCACTGGCCACGCCGAAGGAGACTATTTGGGCGGAGCTGGTTTTGATTCCCAGTGGGAGGAAGTGTTCTATCATGGGATAAAGCATACACTGACCCTGCCCGAAGATCACCAGCGTTCAATGGCTGAAGTGGCTCATGCGCTCGAATCCAGATACAACGGCCAGCCGTTCAAGCGAATCATCTTCATCGAAAATCACGACAAGGTGGCCGACAAAGAAAACAGCCCTGGACGACTGCCCGAGTTGATTGAACCTGGAAATGTGGATACGGGGTGGTTTGCACGAAAACGCAGTATGCTGGGGGCCGCCATGTTGCTTTCGGCGCCGGGAATTCCCATGATTCATCAGGGACAGGAAGTTCTGGAGTGGCGCCGACTTGGAAGCAATCCCGAAAAAACCGGTGTGGATTGGGATCGTTTCTGTGAAAAGGACGATTGTGCCAACTGCAGAAAAAACAACAGCAATTGTCAGCCGAATGGAAGATTTGCCGGTATTTATTTTATGTTCCGCGACCTGATTCATTTACGCCGCAACTGGTTTGACAACACGCGCGGACTGCGCGGCGAAAATATTAATGTGTTTCATCAGGATGAATCCAGCAAAGTGCTGGCGTTTCACCGCTGGCAGAACGGCGGTGCACGGGACGACGTCATTGTTGTGGCCAATTTCAGCAACTGGACTCACTATCATTACAGTATTGGTTTGCCTGGCGAGGGCAGATGGCGGGTGCGTCTGAATACCAACTACAGCGGCTACGACTCATTTGAACACCATACTGTCACAACGGATATGGATGCGGAAAATGTCCCATGGGATGGAATGCCGTGTTGCGGAAGTCTCGATATTGGTCCGTGGGCCGCAATCATCTTCTCTCAGGATTAAAGACTTCTTCCGCAAACGGCTCAACTGAATATTTCGACAGCGACTCCCCAACCCATGCGCGATCCCGATGCATACTTCACAAAAAAAAGAATAAGAAACTCATCGCTGCATCGAAAAGCAATGCCTGACAAATTCGTTCCAGGGAAATTTCAGTTTCCCGATTTTTTTTCCAATTTATTTTCTTGAGGTGTTTCACAATTACAAACAGCTTTGGAGATTCTATGAACAGGCCCCTCTCCGTTAGTTAAAATTGTTTTAACGAAAACATAAACGGGCTCTTGAGGCCCAAACTAACAGA
>JAFGQN010000113.1 GCA_016935665.1 Deltaproteobacteria bacterium
AAAACTTCGAAGCCGCAGCCCAGTCCCCCGCTCAATGGCTCCCCTGGAACTATCAGCAAAATCTCGAAAAATAATTCAACTTTTTTTTCAATTAAGCAGGCTGGTCGGAAGGACACTGTTTTTGGAAAATTGGAACTCGATCCTCCTGGTGAGATAAACGGCATAGAAATATTGATAAAGGAAATCATCATTTCCGAAAAAATGGACGGATTGGTTATCGATAATAAACTAATGAACAATAAAATGAATGGAATGCTTCATGGAAACGATGACCGGCAATAAAAGGCTTTTCATTGGGTAGTTTGAAAACTTTTGCCTTCTTTGATTTTTGAAGCACAGTTTTTTCACGATAACTACATTCATTGACGCAGTCACCTTGTCTTTGTGAAAATAAAGGATTTGGGTCATCACATTAGACCCTTCGCCAAAGGAGAATTTATGCCAAACTCAAACATTCCAGTAATTCAACCACGTCGCCACAACACTGTGGCGGAAACCACCCGGCCCGGTGTAGTAGTTCCCGATTTCATGGACCGCGCTCCACAGGAATATACTTCCTGGAAAACCGGAATATCACATTCGCTCTCGCGATTACATTTGTTGCGTTCGCCGACTGTATTGTCATTTCGCGATTCTTTTGCCCAGAAAGTGACAATTCAAACGCTATTGGAAAAACTGAAAACTAATCAGATGACAGTGCCCAACAAAATCAATCTCTCTTCAATAATGTATATTAACCAACCAGGTTTGTTGAAAAGCCGACAAGAAAGGCCATTAGGTTCATACACTTCTGTGGGGCCATATGTTTATGGTCCACTTGCCGAAAATATTCCTTATTCGTTTCCATCAGCACTTCACTGCCAATCAGAGACAATCAGTGGAGACCAGGTCGTTAATCGTTTTCTTATTATTGCCAATGAAATTGTAATAGAAACTAACACGGTAATCATCATAGGAAAAAACATCAACAATTTAACAATCATCACAGACAAATTGGTATGTGGAACCAACGTTAAAATTGTCAGTCAATCGAATATGTTTGAGCCGGCTCCCAAGGGTGTCAATGGCCAGAAAGGGAATCCTGACTGGGATCCCAAACACGAAGACCCGCATCATAGCCCTAAACCAGGCCAAGGCAGAAAAAACGGTGGACATGGAGGTCGCGGAGGGGATGGCGATTCTGGACGCGATGGAGACGATGCTCCGCGCCTGGAACTATGGGCTGTAAAATTTGACCGTTTGCCCAATATCGCTCTTATTGGCGGAGACGGACAAGATGGGGGAAACGGAGGCAATGGAGGAATCGGAGGAGATGGGTTAAAAGGATTCCATTCTGCTTCAAATATTTTTAACTGCAACCGCGGTCCGGGGCATGGTGGAAACGGAGGCAACGGTGGAGATGGCGGTAGCGGTGGAGATGGCGGCGATGGCGGTAAGGGTGGTATTTTTGCACTCCACACCAGTGAGGTGAACATTAATTTGTCAATAGATTTGAGTGGCGGGAGAAAAGGCGTAGGAGGGAGTGGCGGAAAGCAAGGCACCGGCGGAGATTATGGTCGGCAAGGAGAACGTGAAGGATGGTGTAAAACAGCTTTTGGTAGTCATGATCGAGACGGCAAAAGCGGTCAGGCTGGTAAATCCGGGACACAAGGCCGAAATGGCATAGGTCGAGAGGAAAATGCTTCAGCTGTTTATGGTGTACAGCAAATTTCATTCATTGATGATATTCCTACTCCTGTCACGAGCAATCCTATCATTCAAACTATCGACCCCTTAGAATGTCATCCAGGGGATACTATCGCTGCAGCAGGTATGAATTTGAAGAAGGAAGGATATACGACAAAACTCCATTTGGGAAGGCAAGAAGTTGCAATACAGGGATTAACGTCCACAAGTTTCAATTTTAAAATTGATCCAGCGATAACTGCAGGAAACTATCAAATCGTTGTAAAGCTAATAAAAGGCACCGAAATTCTGCAGAGTAATTATGCGAATATCTTAGTAAAAGGCAGAATTGTTTCCGTTGAACCAGGCATTTTGATTCGAGGGTCGGCAGTTAAAGTAACTTGTAGTGGGCTAACATCCAGTCCAAGGCTACGAATAAATAATGAAGACGTTTTGAACCTTCAGAAAAATGGTGATATATTAACCGGGACTCTGCCAATTCCATCAGACCCATATAAAGACTTCAATACACACGCATGCGTTCAAGTGTTGGATCAATCTAACGTTTATAGCTATTATGTCAGATATGAAAACTGCATTGATTTCGGGATGCGACCCTACCCAAATGGGTATGCATTTGTTAATGGTGGATGGAGCGGCGTGGGAGATATAGGTATGTTCAAAAGGACCTACGGCCAGGACGCAGAAGTGAGAATAGCTTTTGGCGATGTTGTTGCATTGGCCTGGTTCGGTTTTTACAAATGGTTTTTTGTTAAGAAAAAACCAGGTCTTTGCTTCGGGATGTCAAATTCCGTTTTATATGCCTACCTCGTGGGAAGCCCAGGTCTGTTTGGCGATGACAAGGATGCAAGAGAAAAGTTTTTGACGGAAAAAGCAGGCAAAATGCTAAGTCAAGAGGTGTTACTCCATTTCTACGACCAGATACGAACACCAGATCTCCCAGGGAGGTTGCAGGACCTTGAACTGAGCTTCGACCAGGTATTGGCCCAGAGTCAATCGGGGAATTCCTGTGTTGAGAATGCCAATTTCATTGCACTTCTGCCCCAGGGTGGATTAACTGCTGATCCAAAGTCGTTTTTTAATCTACTCCCATCTGCTCACATTATTGCCCCATACAAAATGATTTATCCCTCTTCTTCAGACTCTTTTATAAGACGGTTTGAATGCTACAATCCGAACAATCCAGGCCAACAAACCGACCAACAAATCAATGTCAATTGTCTTGATTTCTACAAAGAAAATGGACGACTAAAATTTAAATTATCCAATTACGGCTATAATGGTACACTGCAGGAAAATCCTGATTACAAAATGGCTGATGGCTGGACGATTGCAGTTGGAAATTTAAAAAAGCACTACATAGATGATGTTGATATTCCCCGAGCTGATTTCCTGGCAAATGTGCTGAATACCGACTTGGCAGCGTTGATAAACTCCATTACGGGTAATTAGTTATCCTTCCCTTCAATCATCACACACAACGACAACTACCGCATTACGCATCGATCACACTTCTCAATACCGCCAGATCATTGCATTCATGAAATACGTTCCGTTTTACATAATTGGCCCGAAGGTCCCTCGCGTGCTCCTCCGCTTCCTTGAAATCTGTTTTGGCTTTTCTGTGTTTCTCGCTCTGGGTAACAACTATCTCGGTCACCTCATCATACAGTAATACATACAGCCCGATGGATGCTCCGAGTATGTGCAGGGGGTTGAAGTATCGGCGGCTTTCGATGGCACTGTGCCAGAGGGATTTGAAATAACGGATTTGGCACCATGCGCCATGCTGGTGTTTCAGGGACCGGCGTTTGAAGCGCTGTGGGATGTGATGAGTGATTACGATCCCGCCATAATTGGTTACGCGTGGGCGCCCGATGACAGTCCGCGCTTCCAGCTGGCGCCCATGGGGTATCGCGGCTACATTGAAGGCAAACCGGTTCGCCACAAAATAAAAAAAAATCGTTTCCCGCCCAACGGATTTTCATACCACCGGCCATTTACAGAGCAAACACGAGCGCTGCAAATGTGTCGCTCTTTGCAATTGATGGAGTGTGTATGGAACCGATGACCCGAATTTTATGTTTAACCGGAGTGTGTCTGTTGGCCATGGCGTGCGGAGGAAATCTGGACGACTTGCTTGACGACGCGGGAAACCGCGCGAATGCAGCGATTGACGATTTGGAGGCGTCGGATGCGGACCTGGTTTCCGAGTGTCTGGCGCGCGTTCCACAATGCGCCGACGGGAATGCGAAAGGAAATATTTGCCAATTGATGGAGGAGCAGTGCCTCGCGCTGGGGGACCATTTGGAGGACGTGCGGGGGCCATCGGTATCGTGTTGGCAGGATGTGGCAGACTGCGCCGATGCGGGGGCTGACGATTGTGGCGCCAAAGCCAACGATTGCGACGCCAATGATGACGATATGGTTTTTAATCGGGAGCCATTGATTGATTGCTTTGGGATTGTGGAGTTTTGCCTGGTGGGTACGGTCGATGGCGAGCGAGAGGATCCGCTGGTGTGCGCCGGTTTGTTGTCCCAGTGCGATGATTTGGCCAAATGGGTGATTGCGGTGGAGGCTGCGCGATTCTACGATAGCCCGGACGCATACAATTTGTGTGTGACGGCGCGGCAACAGTTGCCCGTTCACTGGGTTTGCCCCATGCCCGATGGCGCATTGGATACAGAGATGGATACCATGTGGAGTGCGCCGGTGGACGCGGATACCTCGACAGTGTGGGGTGGAGATGGCGATACCGCTGCACCGGATACGGGTTGGTGTAGCTGTCTGTGCGGAGAGGTGGACTCGTCGACGGAGTGGAGCGGGGAGATGGATACGGCTGACCAGACGGATACCGGTTGGGAGTATATCGAGGATACGGCTGCACCCGACACCAGCCCGGTTGACGTCGTCGATCATGATTCGGAATGGAGCGACCAGCCCGATAAATGGGATACGGAGCCCGTGCCCGATGCCACTGAATGGGATACAGAGCCCGTGCCCGATCCCAATGGGGCCCAGTGATGCTCAATCCTGACAATGAGTGACATTTCCACTGTTGAATTATCTGTTCTGCCGGTATACTGAGCCACAGATGCGCTGCTGTATATACCGCCCCCTTCTGTATTTGTTTATCCTGCCAATAATTGCCTGGTTGGTTCCCGCAAAGGGCCTTTGCCAAAATGACAAAGCGCTGCCGTATCAATGGCGTGTTCCAGGCGTATGCGGTGGTGAAGCCGATGTGGTGTCTCGTGTGGCGCGAATTCTGGACGGGGCGTTTGTGGCCGCGACAAATCGACGGGTGCACGGCGAGATTCGGGCGGTGGATGCGCGTTGGGTAGTGGGGATGCGAGTGTTTGACGATTCGCAGCCGTACGAACGGACGATTACCGTTCACACATGTCATGCGGCACTCGAAGTGGCGGCGCTGCTGACGGCGCTGGCGATTGATCCGATGGCGGTGATGCACTCTGACGACCCGTCACTGGAAGCCCGCATGGCGCAATTGGACAATGATACCGTCAACGAACCGGTGACCGCCCCTGTTCAGGCAAACGACGCGCCTTCAAAGGCTGTGCCGACAAATGGCACTGGCGCTGTCCGCTCTGATCCAGCGCCCATTGCCCCGGTAAACAATACGCCCGCACCAGCGGATGCCGACGCGACAGAGGCAGGCGGGGTAAATTGGGTGCTGTTTCGGTTTGCTGCGGGGGCCGGTGTGCAGATGGATTTTGGAACGCTCGCCGCAGTTCGACCGGGGGTCACTTTGACGGGGGCCTTTTTCTGGCGGCAATGGATAGGGACGGTGTCGGTCGGATACCTGCCGCCCATGACCCAAACAGTGACCACGGCTCAACACAGCGTTCATTTTACGTCGCAGGCGTTCTTGCCGGCGGTGGGGGCGGGACGGATTATCCACCTGAATCGCCTGTTGCTGGGGGGATCTGTAGCGGTTGCCGCCATTGGCATCCGGGCGGCGGCCACGGGAATTGTGCGGCCTGTGCAACGCTCGGTATGGACGGGCAAAGGGAGCGTGTGCGGGCATGTGGCGTGGCGCTTTTCCCGTTCCATTGGCGTTTGGTTGACCGTCTCTGCGGATGCCCTTTTGGCACGACCCCGGTTTTATGTGGAGGGGGTGGGCACTGTTTATCAGCCTCGACGTGTGGTGGCGACGGCACTTATTTCTCTTTTTTTCACGCGAGGTAACGGAAATTGATCATTGCGGCCATATACCATGTGATGACCGTTATATGTGCCATCGCCGCGCTCTTTCAACGCCATCGTTCTGCTGCCACAACGGCAACGACGGCGTTGGCGGAATATTCGTTTGAAGCGGTGTATGAAGAAAATTTTGAGTTTGTGTGGCGCACCGTGGGGGCATTTGGCGTATCTTTGGCGCAGCGGGATGACGCGGTTCAGGAAGTGTTTATTGTGATTCATCGCCGACTGTCTGCGTACACGCCCGAGGCGTCATTGCGCAGCTGGATTTTTGGTATTGTCCGCCGTGTCGCCCGGGATTTTCGGCGAGCGCAGCAGCGGCGGGGGACCAAGGTGGCGGCAACGGACGTGAATGTGGGCGCAGACGGGCGCGATCCGTATTTTCACGCCACGCGCAATGAGGCGCTGTCGATTGTGTTGGCATTTGCCGACACCCTTGATGAAGAGTGGCGGGCGCTGTTTATCCTTTCCGAATTGGAGCAGCTGTCGGCGCCAGAGATTGCGGCGGCCATGGCGCTGAATCTCAATACGGTGTATTCGCGTATTCGCAGCGTGCGAAGCCAATTGGCCAAATTTATGAATGAGCGCACGGGAGACGTGCAGGGAGTCCCCTATGAATGACAGGCATATAGACAACCTCCTGTCGGATGCCCGGTCAACGCTGGAACCGACACCCATTGACAGGGAACGCATGCATCGCAAAGTGATGGGGGCTGTGGGTGTGGCGACCGTGGTGACGGCAGCAAGCGCATCGGCGGCAAAAGCAACGAGCGGTTTGGCGTCATCGCTGGGCATTTCGGGCGGTGCGGTTGCCGTGGTCAAAATAACAGTGAGCGGACTGCTGCTGGGGGGCGTTATCGCACTGGGAGCAGCGGGCATTAACGAGCTGGAAAAGGACACAACCGAAGATGTGCCGAGGAAGGTTACCCGGTGGGATGATGGCGCGGGCACCGTCCACGCTGATCCCGTTCCAATAGGACCGTCTGAACAGTTCGATGAACGTGACGAAATCCCCCCAATCCCCTTTGAAAAAGGGGGAACCACTATCTCGGAACCCATTGAGTCAAATGATGGCACTGCCATTTCTGCTCCTTTGTCTCGAGCGCCCAAACGGGGCACCACCGCCAAAACGGCGCCGATTCAAAACGCAACCCCAGACAGGGGCGATGATCAGGTGTTGCAGGAACTGGCGATGATCAAAACGGCCGTATTGGCGCTTCGGCAAAATGATTTTAGTCGGGCGATTCAGTTGTTGGAGGACTGCAAAGGCCGGTTCCCCCATGGGTCAATGCGTCAGGAGCGCGATGGGCTGTATATTTCGGCATTGTGTGGAGCCGGCAACATCCAGCGGGCAAAAAAGGCCGATGCGGCGTTTCGCAGGCGGTACAAAAACGCACCTGTCATGGTTCAGGTGGCGCCGGAGTGTCAGGCGCCGGGGAACGCCATGGTACGGGATACTGGGAATTAACATGAGAAAAATGCGCCTGGGTCTGGCTCAAAAAAGGTGTCTTGTCACTTGGAGCGCGGTTGTGTGCATTGGGTGCGATGATCCGCTGGTGAATCTGGGCAGCGATGTGGAATGGACCCATCGCGATACCTCGACGGTCAATATGGGGGCAGACAGTGATACATCGGGTTCAGACCATGATGCCGATACGGATACGCAGGACCTGCCGGACGAAGACACGGCAGAGAGTGCGGATACCGCTCCTGAGGCAGATACCGAAAGAGTGCCGCTGGATACGATGGCAACAGCCACTGACGACGGTGACACAACAATCGAAGATACCATGCCACCGTTAAGTGGAGATATCGACAAAAGCGGTATAAATAAATGAACACAAGGGTCTTCGCAGCACAAAATCTTCCTGTGTTGCTTCTGTTACTGCAACTGCTGTTGAGCGGTTGTACGCCATCCCCCAGTTCAAAACAGACGCCAAACAAACATCACAGCGTGTTAAACCCAAAGGACACTGCGTCATCAACGCATACGCCGACCCAGCAAAAGTCCAAACAAAAGCTTCCGCCAGACGTTTCCCAAAACGATGTCGCACCGCCGCCGAGTCCGCAGTTTGAAATCAGACGCGAGATGACATCCTGCGAAACCTTCGTGGATATTTCGCCAAAAGGAAAAGACCGCCCGACAATCAACTGGCGTTCAAAATCGAAACGGATTTTTATTCTGTGGAACAGGGCGCAACCGATGAGCCAGCAAACAGGTGTGCTGCGAGATATGCTGATGGAGCTGGCATCTGCGGAAGGCAAAGCCGTCCTTGCACATGCCTCGATGAGCACCAGTCTGGATTGGTACAGCAATCCGGAGGTCGCACAGCGCATCGCACAGGCCGCCGCCACTGACAGTGACTGGACAGATGCCCGCCGAACGCGAAACCAGCGGTGGGATCCCGCATGGACGCTCAACAGATATATTGTGCGGGTGGCCGAATCAAAACGGCTGTTCACGGAGCTGGACGATATTTTTGCGCCACTGGGAGTGCGTCCCGTGCTGGAAGGTGTGGAAAAATGTTCCACGGCCCGGGCGAATGGAAAGGGCGAGTTGGGAAAGCTGCTCAAAGAGGGCGGTATTCGTTCCCAAAAAGTATTGCCCGCCGGATGCCTGATGTCCTGGTTTGAACTGGAAAAGTTATAATAAAAAGGGACCTTTTCTGCGGAGTTGTGGCGGCTTCAAACTGTGTTTCAGTCACTTCCTGCATGTTGTTAAAATCTTCATGCGACGGGTTTCGCATCTCTTCGCAGGGGTCGCGTGTCTGCTGCAGTGAGATGCGAAGAGAAAATCCCCTAAGAAAAAAAAAGTGTGACAGAAGTGATTGACGAAGCGAATGAAAGGGAAAAAGGGCGTCCATTTTGGGACCCAGCGGTGTAAGCAGCATGGCAAGCAGACGTTGCACTGATAGCGGCATCCGTTGCAACGGGGCCTCCCGGCGATGAACGGACTCGAAGCGGGCAATGTTGCCGATTCGGTCATTTCCCTTTTTTTCAGGATAGGTGCTCCTGGCATTGCCCACAGGCGTTTCCACCGAAGGAATCACGCTGAAGAAAACCACCTTTATCAGAATCCGGCCACAATCTTTCAAACTGCAAATCGGAGCGCCGGAATAAATTGTCTGTCAACGATAAATGAGGGCGCAGGCGCCGTGACCAGCGGGCTATTGCGGTACAGGTCCGCTTTTCACAATTCCAATGCCAAATCACGAAAAGACTGTAAAATAGCCATATCCATATTGCGACAATCAATGGCCCCGGGGAGAATTTGGGGTTTGTGTTTGCCATGGAAATCGCTGCCGCACGTAATGCGCTGTCCGCAATTTTGAGCTATCTCCAAAAACAGATCGGTTTCTTCCCTGCTGTGATAGCTGCTGAATACCTCTATCCCTTCGATGCCGGTTTCGAGAATCGCCAATAGCGTCTGTCGCATTTGCGCGGATGGCACTCGAAGTGAGGCTCCCGGATGCGCGAGGACCGGTATGCCACCTGTGTCTTTGATAATCCGCACCACATCCCGCAAATCGGGCCAATGCTTCTCAACATACGCCGGTTTTCCTCTGGTGCAGAAGTCGTAGTAAAAATGCACGTTGGGCATATCGCTTTTGCTCGCCCCGGGTCTGTAGGGCGCCAGTCTGGCGTCATCCAGGTGTACGGGCGATTGCAGCAACACCTCCGCAATATCTTCGGCCACGGGAATGGGATTCATCGATTGGTGCAAAACCGCCGCTTCGGTAACTTCAAACCCCAGGGATTGAAGCTTTCGAATCGCCCCCATAAACGAATTTTTCTCCTCTGCCTTTGCATTTCGTTCAATTTCAGCGAAAGCAGGGTCTTCGATATTAATGCCATATCCGAGCACATGCAGATTCAACTCATCGAATCCACAGTCAATTTCAATACCCGCCAGCATTTTTACGTCTGCGATGTTTGCCGATGCCACAACCTCTTTCACGCCGCCGACACTGTTGTGGTCGGTAATTGATATCATCGACAAACCGCGCTGGGTTGCCAATTTGACAAGTTCGGCAGGCGCAAACTCTCCATCGGAACTGAACGCCGAATGAATATGAAGGTCAACGGTACTCATGACTCACCTTTTTCGATACGAATGGAAAGATTGCGGCATGGGAGCAGTCGTTCATCCGGAGTGGATTGTTCGGTCACAATCACGCTCACGCATTCCATGGGGGCGATGAAAAACGGTGCGGCGGTACCGAACTTGTCGGAGGTTGCAGGCACAATCACCATCCGTGAATTGCGGATGATTTGGCGCTTGATGTCCACTTCCTCAAAGCGCGTGCATGTTATTCCCGTATCGGCGTCAATGCTGCAGGCGCCCAGCAGACACACATCCGCACGGATATTTCGAAACTGGTCCATGACACCGCTTCCGTTAAGAATCATCGACTCGCCATCTACCGTTCCGCCTGGCATAATGACACGAAGATGTCTGTGGCTGCCGAGTGTCATGGCCACCGGAAGGCTGTGGGTGACAACCGTCGCGGTGAAGTCGGAAGATAAATGGCGAGCCACTTCTTCAACGGTGGTCCCGCTGTCCATAAAAATAACCTGTCCTTCCTGCAGCAGCGCTACCGTTTTTTTGGCTATTTGCATTTTCGCAGTACTGTTTTGCTCTTTGCGCAAATGATACGCAGCGGTCGCCGGCGAACGAGGCAACGCCCCCCCATGGGTTCGGTTGAGCTGATTGGTCCTTTCGAGCTGAATCAGATCTCGGCGAATGGTGTCGGCCGAAACGCCCAGACGTCTGCTCAAATCCTGGGCCGTAACCTTTCCCTCTTCACTCAGAATCGTTGCAATTCTGGATCGCCGCTCTTCCGGCAAATATGTCGTTACCATACAGTTTTACCTTTCCGTTGCACTTTTATCCCGTTGACGCACGCAAAACATTGCATAGTCATGCATAAAATAGCATAATTACCAAGCAAAAAATGCACAAACTTGCAACAACATGCAAACAAGGTTAACCCAAACAACTCATTAAACATGACAAAGCGCTCACCGGCGCAACGGAAAGGCAGGAATAAAAATGAAATGCCACCACATTGCTTTTTGGACCAATGATATTGAAAAACTGGCGACTTTTTACAAACGTTACTTTGAGGGACATGTACTGTTCCGCCATTCAATTGATGACTTCCGATGCATTTTTATGCGTATCTGCGAAGGGGTGCTCATCGAAATCATGTCGCGCACCGGATTGTCTGCAACAAATTCACACGAGCGGGTGGGTTACTCCCATTTGTCCCTCGAAGTGGCGAGTCGGGCGGAGGTCAATCGCCTGACCGAGTATTTTCGGGGACACAATGTTCCCCTGGTGAAAGACAGGGAACAGTATGACGACGGATTCTACGAAAGCGCCATTTTGGACCCGGACGGTAACATTATCGAACTGGCATACATAGATCGAAATGTAAATCCAATGGTTTAATAAAAAAAATGAGGAAGTTTAAAACTGAGAGAAGAACTCCCAGGATACGTCGGGAATCCAGTTGCTGGAGGTGGAATCGTTGCTTTCAGCCTGGTGACCGCCATTGAAGGTGCACACTTTGGTGGGATGGTTCTCGTCGCATCCTTCAAAGTCGTAACACACATGGTCGCCGTTTTTCCAGGTGGGGATGTCCCCCGGTATGGTGCAATTGTTGTCTTCGGCCTTTTCCAGACCCAGCCATTTCGCGCCGTTGGTGCTGCCGTTCTGGTCCCATGGATATGTGGTGTCGCCCATACCGGTGGTCTGCATCCAGGCAATGGGCTCGTGGGTCTTCCGGGGGAGCCAGATGTTGTAGTTGGCCGGGGCAATGCCCACTGCGGCGCGAATGTCTTTTTGATGATTCGTCGACAGTGAGTACGTGATCATTCCCACCGAAGCTGAATCCGGTGGCAAAGACGCGCGAGGTGTCGAAACAGAGATTCTCTTTAGCGAAGGCCAAAAGGTCATCGAACAGGGCATGGTCCTTCTCCTGCCAGGTTTGGCCATCCGAGCTGGGGGCGATAAAAATGGCCGGCTCCCCTTTTTGCTCTGCAATCGTTTTGAGGCCGTACATTTTGTTGTTGACCATATCCTGATAGCGGGAGCCAATCCAGTGGGAAATGTAGAACAGGCAATACGGCTTGTTTTCTTCGTAGTTGGCGGGAATATCGAGATAATAAACCCGATTCTGGTTGGAACTGTTGATGGTTCGCTCGCCTGTTTTTAAAGTTGTTGGCGTCCCGCAGGCGTCGCTCAGCACGGCTCATTGCCAATCGGGTAATTGCCGGGGGTCCCATTATTGGTATCGGAGTCGGAATCGCCATCCGAATCACTGAAATCGGACCCATTAGAAGGTACTGTCAAGAGGTAAAACGAATCCATTGTGCCTCGTTCGCACTTTTTTCGTCTGATGGGTGACTCCTGCCTAACTCTGGGCCAAACTGGTCGAGAAATTTCGGTCAATCACACATGAGGTCATAGCCGACTTCAACATACTCCTAAACAAAGGGCTTTTGGAAGAAGGCCCATAAAGCAGAAAAAAACCTGATCAAACCTGCAATATTTTCGTGATACTTGTTGAGAAACAAAAATTTAAAATCAGCGTATTGTTGCGCCGTTAGACGACAGCGAAGTAAAAGAATCCAATGATGCTGAACGGCGTATCTTTTTTCTAATGGAATCTTACTGCCACGAATGCTATTTTTGCGTTCATGAGATCAATCGCAAACAAAAACAAGGGGATTTCGCCGAACGGAAGGTAAAACGGAAATGGGTTTTGTCCGCCTAAGGACGCCACAAGGAATATCATTTCCAGGCAACGATACTTTTTCTGATTTTTCAAAGAAGCATCATGCAAAAAGTGGTTTTCATAGAAATATGCGTTATGTGCCGGTACACGTCAGGATGGGTTTCCTATTTAGTACAGCTGTATTGGTGGAAACCTCGTAGATAGAAAGAAGAACAAATTGATAAAACAAGTTATCTGTCTGTTGATTATGACAACGCTAATTTCCTGTCCAGTCGTTCACGGAGATGACCGGGAAGATGCCATGCGCGTTTTCAGGGAAGCCATTGATGCCTATGAACGGGGAGATTTCGACGAGGCAGCGGACAAATTCAGGGAAGCCAACAAATTAAAAAACAATTGGAAAATTTTCTACAATATCGGTCAGGCAGAAGCAGCGGCCGGCCGTACAGGCATTGCGCTGGAGGCACTTGAAATCTACATCAGCGAAGGTGGCGACGCCATTCCCAAGCAACGTCAGGATGAAGTCCATGCTGAAATCAAGCGATTTCGAAACATCGTTGGTTTATTGGATATTGACTCCCCCGACGGTTGTATCGTGTACGTTGATGATATGGAACGGGGTGTGACGCCTCTTCCAGGGTCAATCTGGGTATCAGCAGGTAAAACTCATACCCTTCGCGTCGTTCAAGACAAAAACGAATTGCTCAATTTGCAGTTTCGTTTGAACAGTGGGCAGCAAAAAAACATCTCAATACAAGAGGCCGCCGCAGACGAAACAACAGCACAGGAACAAATACCGATCCAGGACGCAGCCTCACCACCGAATAATAAAAAAAACAAGCTGAAAATTGCCGGATTGATCCTTACCATCACTGGCGGTGCTGTGGTCGTGGGGGGCGCGGTAGCCGGCGCCATCGCCATTGGAAAACGAGATGATTTTAATTCCGAATGCGGAAATGACGCCAGCGCAGCGTGTTCCAATGCTTCGGAGAAGTATTTAAACGCCTCGACGACTGCGGGCGTCGCTTCTACTATTCTATTTGTCACTGGAGGCGCGGTTGCAGCAACCGGCATCGTATTGCTGGTGGTAGGTAAAAAACGCGAATCGCGGACCGTATCGTTCCAGCCGGTGCTAAGCCCTGACATTGCCGGTTTAGAATTCAAACTGAGGTTTTAGATGTTAAAGAGAAAGACAATTCACAAAATAATTACGCTACCTTTTATACTCTTTGCTTTTGGCTGCAACGCGATACTCGGAACGGATGACATCAGTATCAAGTCTTCAACAGACTCCGCTGCGGACACAGATACCGACACAGATGCGGACACGGGCACGGACACCGATACGGACAAGGACACCGATACCGATACCAATGATTCAGGCGGTAGCTCCAGCGTTGATACCGACAGCAATACGGATACAGACAGTGGAACGAATATAGATACATATACAGATATGGATACGGCAGTCTGTGAACCATTCCAGAGTCGGAAATGCAAAAACGTATTGGGGAACTGTGCAAAGGGGAATGAAACGTGTCTCGAAGACGGTTCGGGTTGGTCCAATTGCAGTATTCTTCCCGAAACGTCGGACAGTTGTGAACTTGACGATGATGCCAACTGCAACGGCATGATGAATGAAGGCTGTAGTTGCACCGCGGAAAGCGTGCGTTCATGTGGTCCGGCCGATGAGGGCATTTGTAAAAGTGGCACCCAGAGCTGTATCGGTGGCACGTGGTCCAGTGACTGCATTGGGCAGGTCTTACCGGAAGAGCGGGACTGCGCGTCGGAAATCGACAACGACTGCGACGGTGTGCCGGACAACAATACCGATAGTGATTGTAACTGCATCCCCGGCGCGAAAAGGAGCTGCGATCCGTATGGAAAAGGCGGTATCGGTATTTGCACGCTCGGCGAGCAACGGTGCGTTTACGTCAACGGCACGTCCACCTCGGACTGGAGTTCCTCCTGCATTGGAGCGGTTGAACCAAAGGCGGAAGTATGTGATGAGAACCTCACCGATGAGGATTGTGACGGTATCGGCAATGAAGGCTGTAATTGCGTTATCGGTACAGAACAGGATTGCGGTACGAATGTTGGTGTCTGTGAATATGGTTCAAGAAGCTGTGAAGACGGCCTGTGGCCCACCGCCTGTGAGGGGGGCATTGAGCCCGGTACTAGAGATTGCAATTCATCAAAAGACAATGACTGTGACAATTTTGCGGATAATATCACGGACGATGTTTGCCAATGTGAAAATAGTAAGACTCGGTCCTGCCTGGTGCCTGGTGAGCAGGGCATATGCCAATCAGGAACTCAAAGCTGCATCATGGCCAATGACAATAGCAATAGTCACTGGGGAACCTGCCAAAGTATAAATCCCGCCGGTACCGAACTCTGCAATAATGACGATCTCGATGAAGACTGTGATGGATTGGTGAATGAAGGATGCGAATGCATCAACGGCAATGATGCGCAATGTGATGACGGAATCAGCTGTACCACTGATACGTGCAGCAATGGACAATGCAACAACATTGTCGCGAACTCTAAGTGTTTAATAGGCAATATCTGTTACGATAATAACGACGATAATTCAAACAACACATGCCAGTACTGCAACGCGGCAAACAACCAGAAGGGCTGGACAACGCGCGATAACGGTTGGTACGATAGTACGAACGGCTACTGCTGGCAAGTTACGCCGAACGCTCAGCCTCTGACCTACGCGGAAGCCGACTCATATTGTACGGGACTGGCGGAAGGCTGGCGGATACCCACCGTACATGAAGCAATAACGATAATGAGGGGATGCCAGGATGGCTCTCCTGTCAGTAAATCACTGCCGAGCCTATGTACCGTAACAAATTGCAGCGTTGACTACTGTAACAGAGTCTCAGGCTGCGCCATGGGTTGTCCCACAGATGAATACTGGCCATCACAACTGGAAGGAGAAGCGGGACAATATTGGACTTCAACCTACTCGGACAGCGAACAAAGTTTGCTTTGGGGCGCTTCCTATAGCATGGGTTTTGTAATTAATACTTTCCGTGCTACGACACCAACCATGGTAAGATGCGTTCACTAAATAAACGCGCATCAATTCAGTACAGTTTCCGCTATATCTGGTGGTGCGCGCGGGGAATGGACCGTTGTGGCGATTGATGAAAGCAGTAAACGCCTGATTTGCTGTCTGGCTGAATAATCGTCCAGGCGGAAAGAGGGATGGCGCGGTTTTTATCCTTAGGGCAGATAAAAGCCATATCGCTTCTACCATCCATTCAGCATAATTCCTGATTTGCTTTTCACATCTAAGTTCATGCCCTTAAAAATAGCACTTATCCTTGGAAAAATGCATCGCAGGCGTACCCAGAAAACCAGTGGACTCGTCACACAGCAAAGCGGGTGGCACCACTGCAATTAATGATATTAGCCGCCGCAATACTGTATGCTGCAAAAACCAAATGGGGATCTGTCTACAGGTGGGGCGAAAAGACGGTCACCAATACATTCGAGCTTAGCTCCGCTCACAACCTGGCAACGACAGTCGAGGCGTACCTTTAAATTGTTCAGGAATACGAAACGCCGTCAATGTCACAATACATCGGCCGAGTCGCACATCGAATCGGGAAAATATGTGTCACATGCGATTGAACACGCCTCGCAAAATACACACTCTGCGACGTCCAGATACATTTCCTTTGTGATCGCGTCCGCGGAGTCTAAACAGCGTTGTATCAGCGTTTCAGGGGATGCCGACATGAGCGCTATGCTGACGCAGCTTTCGAGTATGACGCACCCTCTGTCGTCTTTGCAATCCTGTGTCACGTCGACGCACGGACCATACAACACCGCCCAACTGGCGCAGTCCAGCTGTCCTGGAGCTGCAAACCGAGGCATACACGGAGAATCACTGGAATTGTAACAGGCATCGTCTTTAAGTCGACATTCAGGGGCGGTATCCCATATCCGGTCACTGTCAGTGCTGTTTTCAGTGTCCGCTGATGCATTGCTGCTATCTGTGGATTCATCGACTGTAGATATTTTAACACACATGGGGGTTCCCTGCTCCACTGTACATGTAGCCTGCCCCGACTGGCAATCCACCGCAACTCCCCAGCTGCCCAGCAAACACAGCATCACCCTATCCCCATCACAAATCACATCACCGGTCTGGCAATCCTGCGGCAGATTTGCATCGGCTTCCAAATTTGAAACAGCGCTTTCAGATGGCTCAAGTTCTTTGGATGCACTATCGGTTTCCAATTTTCCCAGAAATTCTCCTTCACACCCTGAAATCACCACCACCAATATGAACAGTATGAACCAGTTTTTTATCATGAACGCCCCCACATGGCAGCATACAATGCCTACAATAACCACATCGGCTTACACGAGGAAAACTTTAGAGAACAACCGATTTTCCATATTTATATCCCACTCCGAATAAATCAAGCAATCCGCTTTGTTCTGTGTTGGCGTCAGCACTTTTTACCTTCCTTTTTGCCTTTTTCATTAAATTTTTTTTTCCCCCACCGACTTTTGTGGCGTTGCGCTAAAAAATTGAACCACCAAAAAAGAGGGAATCATGAAACCAATTACCTGTATCGTTTTTTGTACCGCCACGTTTGGGGCACTGGCCTGCTGGAACGTCGCCCCCTACGACAGAGATAAAAGTATCGCGTCCAGTCAGGTCATCGGCTACACTCAGGAATTCTGTGCGAGCTATTGCGAGGAATTCCAGGAGGACCACGCCGCAGCGAATTGTCCAAAAACCGATGATGACGATTGTAAAGAAATACTCGAATTCGTCGATAAAGCGTTGAAAAAGGCAATTTTGTCCGATTTGGACATTGATGAAAAAAACATCAGTTACAAGGACGCCAAAGACGTGGAAGAACTGGATCTGGAAGGCCGCGATATTACCACACTCGATGGCATTCAATGCTTCAGAAATCTAACCCGCCTTGATCTCGAAGATAACGCGATTAGTGATATTAACGTCCTTGCACAACTGACCCAGCTCAAAACTCTGGACCTGCGTAAAAACGAGATCACAGACATTTCGCCCCTGGGTTGTCTCACTGATTTGGAATCCCTGCGGTTAAGTGACAACACCATTACCACTTTTGATGAATTGTCAGAGCTGACAGGTCTATCGGTATTGGAACTTGACGGCAATGAAATCAGCGAAGTCGACGCCGTTAGCTGCATGCCGCAACTGACATGGGTCGATGTGAGCGGATATGAAATTGATGACATCCGACCCATTTCCTGTCTGACCGAACTCGACGGTCTGGCACTGAACGGTACCGGAACTGATGACATCACCCCATTACGCGACTTAACAGAACTGACAGAGCTATACCTGAGTGACAACAACATCAACGACATCACTGTTTTGTCCGGCATGACAGAACTGACGAATCTGACCCTCTCGAACAATGACATCGCCGACACGGAACCGTTGACATGCCTGACCCAATTGTCGCAGCTGTACATCGAAAACAACGACATCACCGATATCTCGCCCATCATCGAACTGGACGATTTGGAAGAACTTTTTATCGAGGGCAATCCCCTGGACTGTGAAGAAGATGTCACAGAGGAAAATATCGACTATTTAAACGACGAATTGGATGACCACGATTTTTATGAAACCTGCTACTGACGCGGGATGTGCGCCCATCTGAACGGCAGCCTCTCTTTCACCCCAGCCCGCCGTATTCTTTAAGACATTGTCCCGTCGCGGATGCCGCCACCTTCATGACTTTCGCGGGCGGTCCGCTGGCCACCACATTGCCGCCTTTGTCGCCCCCCCCAGGACCCAAATCGATAATCCAGTCGGCGGATTGAATCACATCCATGTTGTGCTCTATCACCACAACGGTATTGCCTTCATCCACCAGGCGCTGCAGCACAATCAGCAGTTTGCGCACATCATCGAAATGGAGTCCGGTGGTGGGTTCATCCAGCACATACAGCGTTCGCCCGGTGCTGCGTTTGGCCAACTCCCGCGACAATTTGATACGCTGTGCCTCGCCGCCGGACAACGTGGTGGCCGGCTGGCCCAGATGCACATACCCCATCCCCACATCCTGCAATGTTTGCAGAATGCGTGACAGCTTTTTATGACTGGAAAACAGTTCCTGTGCTTCATCCACCGTAATATCGAGTATTTCCTTGATGTTGCGACTCTTGTACCGAACCTGCAACGTGGCGTCATTATAGCGGTGTCCCTTGCACACTTCGCAGGTGACATACACATCGGCCAGAAAGTGCATTTCCACTTTCACCACACCCGCGCCGCCGCACGCCTCACAGCGACCACCTTTTACGTTAAAGCTGAACCGCCCCGCATTGTACCCTCGCGCCCTGGCCTCTTTGGTCTGCGCCAGAACGGCGCGAATCTCATCGAATGCTTTGGTATACGTCACCGGGTTGGACCGCGGCGTACGACCAATCGGTTTTTGATCAATATGAATCACTTTGTCAAATTGCTCCACCCCCAGCAGCTTTGTGTACGGCCCCACGTGCACAGAAGAGCCATGCAGGGTTTTCTGCAGCGCGGGCAAAAGTGTCCCCGACAGCAATGAACTTTTGCCCGCGCCGGAAACACCTGAAAAAACAGTAAGCGTTCCAAGGGGCACCCGCACATCCACGTTATTGAGATTGTTCAGCGTTGCGCCCTGCAGCTCCAACCATCCCAAAGGTTTTCTGGGCGCTCGCTTTGGCGCCACCTGCATGTCCCCTCTCAAATACGCACCGGTGAGGGACGCTTTGGATTTCATCAAGTCAGCCAATGAGCCTTCACACACCACCCGTCCACCACTGTGGCCGGCCCCCGGACCAAAATCCACCACGTAATCCGCGCGCTCTATGGTATCGCGGTCGTGCTCCACCACAATCACAGTGTTGCCCAAATCACGCAGCCCGAACAATGCATCCAGCAGCGCCGCCGCATCTTTGGAGTGCAGTCCAATGGACGGTTCATCCAGCACGTACATCACCCCCGACAGCTCCGCGCCCAGTTGGCTCGCCAGACGAATCCGCTGGGCTTCCCCGCCCGACAGCGTGGGCGCCAGACGATCAAGTGTGAGATACGATAATCCCACATTGACCAGAAAACCGGTTCGGTCGTGTATTTCTTTGAGTATTTCTTTGGCCACCACACTTCTGGCCCCGAACAGTTCAACGTTTTCAAACCAGTGGCAGGCCTCTTCCACACTCAGAGAGGTTACGTCGGCAATACTTTTGTCCCCCACTTTGACGGCCAGCGATTCGGGACGCAAACGGGTGCCACTGCATTCGCTGCAGGGAATGGTGGACATGTACTGGGTATAAAACTCACGCATTTGCGGCGACGTGGTTTGCTGCAATCTGCGCAGCAACGTATTGGCCACGCCCTCAAATCGAATGGCCATGCGGTGAGAAGAGGAGTCTCTATCCCACTCCACATTGACCCGCTTACTGGTTCCGTACAAAACGATATCTTTAATTCGTTTGGGAAGCTTTTTCCAGGGCACATCCAAATCCACTCCCATTTCCCGCTCCAACGCCTCAAAAATGCGCGCGTTCCAGCCATCAAACCGTTGCAACTGCGCAGCAAACGGAGCAATGGCCCCCTGGTAAATGGACAGATTTTCATTGGGCACCACCAGCGCCGGGTCCATCTCCAGTCGCGTCCCCAGGCCGTTGCACGACTCACAGGCGCCCATGGGGGAGTTGAACGAAAACGACTGGGGCGACAACGAGGGAAAACCAATATTGCAGTCGGCACAGTGATGTTTGGACGAAAACCGCAAATCTTTTTTGCCGGACACCGCTACCACTAATTCGCCACCTGATTCCGCCAGCGCTGTTTCCACCGAGTCCACCAGACGAATCATTTCCGTTTCGCCCACCTGAATGCGATCCACCACCACTTCAATGGTATGCTTTTTATTTTTAGCCAGCTTCGGCAACTCGTCATCGAAACGATATGTGGCGCCATCTATGCGCACGCGCACAAACCCCCGCTCGCGGGTGCGATCCAGCACATCCTGATGAACCCCTTTGCGATTGACCACGAGGGGCGCCAGTATCTCCGCGCGCACCCCACTGCCCAGTTGCGAGATTTCGTCCACCAGCTGATCCGGCGTCAACGCGGCCACTTCCTTGCCGCACTCGTGGCAATGCTGGGTGCCCACCCGCGCCCACAGGACCCGCATATAATCGTAAATTTCCGTAATGGTGCCCACTGTGGACCGGGGGTTGGCCGAAGCGGCTTTCTGTTCGATGGCAATGGTGGGGGAAAGACCGCTCAACTTTTCAAATCGCGGCTTTTCAAGCTGTCCCAGGAACTGGCGGGCATAGGAGGATAGTGATTCCACATATCGGCGCTGCCCTTCGGCATACAGCGTGTCAAACGCCAGCGATGACTTGCCGGAACCGGAAACGCCGGTGAAAACCACCAGTTGGTCTTTGGGAATTTCCAGTTGCTCGATTTTAAGGTTGTGCTCTGTTGCCCCTTTTACAAAGATAACGTTCTTCTTGTTTTTCATGTGTGTTTCGAAATTTCCGGCAGACTACCTGGTGTTCTTCGGGCGGATATGGGGCCGCCCCTTCATTGTTATCCTGGGCGGGCACGGGGACCCTCCCCTACATTGTTAAAATTGCACTGGATACGGCTTCGGATTCCAGTCTGTCTCTTCCTATCAGCAGCAGCCGAAGCAAAAGACGACGCAGCGGATGACGCTCATCTGCGGGAGACAAACTTCCCTCCTCCGGCACATTCAGTGGCAAAGTAAGCACTTTCAGCGAAGACACAAGCATCTCTTCGACGGGTTGATTTAAAAATGCACTCGTAAACTGTTCGGCATCCCTGGACGGGACCACATCCAGAGTGGCCTGTCCATCAACGTATGCATTGCACAGTGCAGTCAGTATCAGCGTTGACGGTTGAACCGGCTGACTGGAGAATCCATCCCGCCACTCCAACTGCGCCAGCACAGTCAGCAGGGATTCCATTTCGTCCAGATATCGCGCCGCCTGGGATACCCGATTCGTGGTGGTAATAAACTCCAGCTCGTCGGGTAACGGTTCCACAATGGATGCGGACGCATACCCATCGTCGAGCATGGGCCACCATTTGGGAATAAAGGAACTGACGCAATCCAGTACCACCTGCCAGGGCGTATCCAGCTGAATTGTCTGCAATACATCGCTGTACTGTAGTTTTTTTGCCCGCTCGCGCAACGGTATCACCAGTCCCATGCCCACCTGAAGAATTTCTCCCGGAGTGAGATACGCCAATGCGGCGGCGCCTTCGTGGGGAGTTTCCGCAATGTCGGAAAGTCCGAGCGTTAAAATATCCCTGGCGAGCACTGTTCCTTTGGAGATGGCGTCCAAATCCGCCAGATTGCATTTGATTCCCGTTAAAAAGAGACTGACCATGGCGCTCATTTCGGCTTGCAAAGTCGTCGCGCGTTCCTGCCATTTGGCGTCTTTGGCCCCCGAAAGCAGCGCAAAGGATTCGTCCAACAGTTCATTTCCACTCAGATGTTCCCGGTATATGGCAGGCACTGGAGATTCCAGATCCAGCGGATGCGGCATTTCCTTTTTGGCCATTTTTTCCTTTACGGCTTTAGTCGATCGTGGCGACAACAGGGCCAGACCTTCTTCGAAGGTGCCAAATCCCAAATCCGCCAGACGTGCGTTGCGCCAGCGAAGTGCGTCCTCCATCTGATCGAACTTCAGCTCGTGACGAATCGCCTCCAGCTCTTTTTGATAATATTCAAACGGCTTGAAAAGCATGGCGCGAATCAACTCTTTGATAACATCCGGGCACATCTCCGCATCCGGGATTTCGATGCCGTAATATCCATCTGGTGTTGTGATAAAATCCGACGTATCCAACACATCCGGGAAGTCTTCATCCTTTTCTTCCCGCAGATGCACGATGACGCGATTTTGCAGCATGAGCGTCCGCGTTTCGTCATTCAGTTTATCCAGCGCCCGAATGGCGCCACCGATGCCGGAATGCACCAGCGGAGATATAAATTCCTCCACCTTTTCCAGCTGCATCTCGTATCCATCCCAGCACGAAAAATCCACCATTTGCTCGAATTGCTCTTTGGATGCCAGTACAAGCAAATCCGTGCGCTGCTCATCATCCGCCTCCGCCATGGCCAACAGCAGATCATGGGCCCCCAGTTCCTGGACCAGCGCCTGCGGCACATCCGCATGATGGAGTTTTTTTAAAAAAGCAATGGCTCCCTCTTTGGAACCAGGACTATCCGGCAATAAAATGTTTTTCTTTTCCATAAATGGTTTATCGGCAAACGCCCGGTTTAAGTCAAGAGGGTAGGTGACCTGGTGCGTTACCATTTATTATCCATTGCCTATTTTCTTTTCAGGTGACGCCGTTGTGATAAACTTGCGCCATGATTCAAACCGGATTGGACAACCTGCTCGCCAACCATGCACATCTCGTAAAGAATAGAAAAATCGGCATCGTGGCCCATCCGGCCAGCATCACCTGTCGGTTCACCCACATTCTGCCCGCGCTGCAGCGCATCGGCGCACACGTCACTGCGCTGTTTGGACCGGAGCACGGATTCGGCGGAGAGGCACAGGATATGGAACCGGTCGCCGCCCCTGTCAAAGGCCCCGGGGCCATCGATTTGTATAGCCTTTACGGCGCAACCGTCCAGAGTCTGTCCCCGTTAAAAGCGGCGGTGGCCGACCTGGATGCGCTGGTAGTCGATTTAATGGACGTGGGAGCGCGATATTACACGTTTGTGTGGACGGCGGTGCTCTGTCTCGATGTCTGTCATCAAACGGGCACGCAACTGATAGTACTCGACAGACCCAACCCCATTTCCGGAACCACAGTGGAAGGCGCCCCTCAACTGGACGACTTTCTGTCGTTTGTGGGATTGCGTAAAGTACCGGTGCGCCACGGACTGACAGTGGCAGAAATTGTACGCATGGTGGCACGGCAGGAGGGGCATTCGGATGTGTTGACGATTGTCCCCATGAAGGGATGGCAGCGCCACATGTATTTTGACGACACCGGCCTGCCCTGGGTGATGCCGTCCCCCAACATGCCATCGCTGAACACCGCCATTGTGTATCCGGGGCAATGTCTGCTGGAAGCCACCTGGTGTTCTGAAGGGCGCGGTACCACGTTGCCCTTTGAATATTTGGGCGCACCGGGGCTATCCGGCAGTGAACTGGCAGCCCATCTCAACCGCCAATCCCTCCCGGGCGTCTATTTCAGACCCGCGTCGTTCAAGCCCATGTTTCAAAAACACGCGGGACAGATTTGCAAAGGCGTGCAGGCACACATTACGGAACGGCATCGATTTTTGCCCTTCAAGACCGGAGTTGCGGTTCTCCTGGCACTAAAACAGACGGCGCCCGCCCAGTTTGCCTGGCGCACCGATCCGTACGAATTTATATCGGATATTCCTGCAATTGATCTGTTGTGTGGCAATGACCTGGTGCGTAAAGGCATCGACTCAAAGGCGTCGATCAACGACATTGCCGCCACATGGGAAGCGGGAGAAAAACATTTTTTGGAATTGAAATCGCAATTTCATCTTTATTGAGCCTGTGTTATAGCAATTTTCCTGCTGAAACCGCGTATCCAAGTCGGTGACAGTGAAACGAAACCCCCTAAAAGGGCGAATTCCGACCAACGAAACGATTATGAGTGAAGAAAAAATACAGGTGCTTGTCGCCGATGATGAACGAAATCTGCGCCGGATGCTCAAAGCACAGCTCGAACGCTGGGGATACGAAGTTCACCTGGCGGAAACCGGTACAGAAGCAATGAAAACCCTGGGCGAAAATCACATTGATATTGTGATCACTGATTTGCGCATGCCCGAAATGGACGGGATGGAGTTGCTCTCCGCCATTCAAAAAGAGAACAATGGCCTGCCCGTGATAATGATTACCGCTCACGGCACTGTAGATACAGCGGTGGAAGCCATCAAGCTGGGCGCATTCGATTACATAACCAAGCCCTACGACCGCAACGCTCTTAAAGACGTAGTGGCCAAGGCCGCAAAGACCTGCGAATTGGCCAAAAAGGAAATCCGCGTTGACACAAGGCAGGACGGGCGTTTTAAAATAATAGGAAAAAGCGCCAGAATGATGGAGATTTACGAAATGGTGGACAGGGTGGCGCCCACACCTTCCACCGTTTTAATTTCCGGCGAAAGCGGAACGGGAAAGGAGCTTATTGCCCGGGCCCTCTTCGACAATTCAAAGCGCGAAAAAATGCCGTTCATCAGAGTGAACTGTGCCGCCATTCCCCCCACCCTCATCGAGAGCGAATTATTCGGATATGAAAAAGGCGCTTTTACCGGGGCTGAAACCTCCAAGCCGGGCCGTTTTGAGCTGGCCAACGGCGGCACTCTGTTTCTGGATGAGGTGGGCGAAATCTCAATAGAAATGCAGGTAAAACTGCTGCGCGCCATTCAGGAAGGCGAATTCGAGCGGGTGGGCGGTGTCAGCACCATCAAAGTGGATGTGCGACTGATTACCGCCACCAATCAGGACTTGCGTCAAATGGTGAAAGACGGCCGATTTCGCGACGATTTGTTCTACCGGTTGAACGTGGTACACATTCCGCTGCCAAGACTGGCCGATCGCAAGGAAGATATTCCACTATTGGCCATGCATTTTCTCACCAAGTACAACGCGCGTCTGGGAAAAAACATCGGTGATTTCAGTTCCGAGGCACTCGATGCGCTGTTGCGCTACGAATGGCCCGGAAATATCCGCGAGCTGGAAAATGTGGTTGAACGCTGTACACTGTTTTGTGACGACGAGCTCATCGCCGTCTCCCATCTGCCCAGCGATGTTTCCGGCGAGAGTGAGCGGTCCTCCAGCCCCGACATATCACTGGCAACCGCAGATTTGGATATCGAAAACGGTGGTCTCAAAGACCAGGTGCGCGCAGCCACCGCCAACCTCGAAAAACAGCTCATTATAAAAGCGCTGGAACAAACCGATAAAAATGTCACACGGGCGGCGCAACTGCTTAAAATCAGTCGAAAGTCGCTGCAGACCAAAATGAAGGACTTCGGCTTGAGAGACGATATGTAAATCGTCCAGGAGCGCCTGGAAGTTGAACTTTTCCCAATATTCCCTTTCTATTGACGCCGGTTCCGTTTAATAAATACCGGCAGATAACCAACTGAATGTTGACAGGAAAATAAATAATGATCGCACTTAAATCGCTGATGTTTTCATATATTATCCTTACTTTACTATGGGTCACGTTCCCAGCGACGGCACAGACTGAAGATACAGATGCCACATCGACCGAGGCGACTTTGACAACGGCGAGTCCCGCCTCCGGAGAAGTTGCAGATATACCAGACGACTCCGAGAGCACTCCCGCAGCATCCCAGCCCCAACGCGATTCCGACATGCTGGATGCATCCCCACAACCGCCCGGCAGGCAAGATTCCAATGCCCTGAAGTCCGACGCGGCCGCCGACTCAATGACCATTGAATTTGCCGGACCTGTTGCGCCACAGGACAACGATTCAGACGCAAACACATCTTCGTCTGCCACAAAACAGGTAGCGAAAACCAGCCCCGAGGCGCCTGTGAAAATGAATCCGTTCATCGCTCTGGGAGATGAAATGTTTCTGGGCATTGGCTTCATCACCGTTTGGGGCGTTCGATACTGGAACTGGTTTGAACACTCTTTTCATTTTAAACGGGAATTTGGATTTCGACAGGAATCGTCCACCGGGGGAGCGGATAAAACCGGACATTTTTACACCTCGTATATCATCGCCGATTTCCTCAACTGGCGGCTGCGAAGGCAGGGATGGCCCAGATTGCGTTCCGCTCTTGTCGCGTCATCGGTGGCCATGGGCCTGATGACGTGGATAGAAGTGGGAGATGCCACCAGCGCATATGGCTGGTCGTGGGAAGATATTCTGGCAGACTTTATCGGTGTCGCCATTTCCGCCGGACTGGCGCTGTCACCAACCGCAGACAAGTTACTGGATTTCCGAGTGGAATACTGGCCCACCTCATCGTACATGGATGGCGGTGTCATGGCCGCGGATTATTCCGGCATGAAGTATCTGATGGCCCTGCGCATGAGTGGTTTCCCGTTTATCAAACGAATGCCCAAGTCGCCGTTGCGTCTGGTGGAACTGCACATGGGATTCTACAGCCGGGGCTTTCGCACATTTGATCATGCCAAAGAAACCAATCGGGTACTCTACTTTGGCGTGGGTCTGGACTTAAAAGAACTGCTTCACGCAATACTCCCTAAAAAAGTGCACCGTCCATTCGATGTGGCCCTCAGCTACTACCAGGTGCCCTACACCAGTTACCCCGTGATAAAACTGGAAAACCGCTACGCCATAAACCCTCTCGATTCAGCACAGTTCGCGCCCTATACTCCCGAAAAATAGTACGTCACACGTAAATGATTGCGAAAACAAGGAGAGCGATGTGCACGTCTCAACGGCGTATCAATAAACTGTTCGCAGAGTGGAAGTGGAGATTTAATCAGAAATGTGCATTCCCATCAAATTTGTGCGAAAAAATTCCAGGTTTCCTTTGGCACCCACGAATTTGTGCCCCCTGGATTCCACGTATGGTCGCCGTTAAATGACGTATTCGTCTTCTGTTGCTTTTGGTTGCAGCCGCCATTGGGGCTGGATGCGCCGCGATGAAGCCTATTTTAGCACTGAAGACGGCATCGCTGAAATTCAGAACTGAAATGATGATTTTCACTGCCAAATAAATCGGTTGGACAAGCGCTCACAAAGAGAGGTGACAATGGCCCTTTGAAACTGCAAAATACCTGTCGTTCGGATTGTTCAGGGAAGAAACCCCAATACAGCCGATACTGTCGGCCATGTTTGTGCACGGTTCAGTGGACAGGCCAATCGAAAATGCGCTGTTCGTCCGGTGTTTTCAAAACAACGTTTTTCAGCTGTATCTCCCCTTCGGACTCCGACGGGAAAACGCGAAGCACTCGGGCTCGGGAGTCCATCTGAAGTAAAATACGGTACCGATGCCACAGGTTATCGTGGGTAGGCGCAAACGATATCGAGTGAGCGACTTCCCAGCGTATTTTATCATCATCCAGCCAAACGACTGCACCGTTTCCAGTGCCCGAAGACTTCAGCTCAAATTCCAGCCAATAATCTCCCTCGGACACATACGGGAAATACCGTGTTTCCAGGTATCCCCCACCTGCGAAGAACTGAACCACCGGCTCACCGTCGTCATACGACAATGTGGCGTCCGGAGAAATATGCCACAAACCAAAACCGTCTCCCCGATACCGTTTATTCCATTGGGGCAGCAAATATCCGGCTTCGATTTCGCGCAGGGCCATGCTGTCACGCATTTTATCTGCAATATCCGCGTGCTCGGCGACCAGATTGACCTGCTCTCCAATATCATCATATGACAAATTGTACAGTTCGTACCGATGCGTCCGCAATGGTCCGTCGTAATAAAACTTGTACATTCGCCAGGGGCCATCCCGCATGGCGAGATTTGCTCTGCTCCCCGTGGTTGCGAGATTCGCAGGAAAAAGTGAATACATGGGCGGCCTTTCGAACGATTGACCGTTAAGTGCCGGTACGTATGAAACGCCATCGGTGACATGTCGTGCCGGCATGGGAATCCCCAATAGCTCAAGGATCGAAACATAGTGATCCACAGATGATACCATCACATCTGACACCGTTCCTGGTGCAGTGACTCCTGGCGCGCGCACCATCATGGGCACCCGCACTCCGCCTTCATAGTTCACTCCTTTGCCCCCGCGCAGCGGATAATTGTTGGTCGCTGGTGCACCGTCGAAAATGTGGTATGAATTTCCTCCGTTGTCCGAGGTAAATATCACAATCGTATTTTCATCCAATCCGAGTTCGGAGAGATGTGCGAGAAATCGCCCGATGTTGGCATCCATTGTTTCAATCATGGCAGCCATGGTTGGATTTCGCTGTATCTGGTCGGGAGTCTGCCTGCGCCTCGCTTGGTCAACCAAAGGCCACTTTGCCTGAAACGGTCCATGGACATCATAGTACCACAGACACAACAGAAATGGAGAATTGCGTTGCCGAGAAACAAAATCGATGGCCGCATCCGTCAATGCTTCGGCAATATGTGTCCCCGCCGGTGCACCAGGCAATGTATCGCCATCCCACGGTGCAAAGTAGTTTCCCGGCGGTGGCGGCCCCGCATAATCCCGCCCCCCCACAACAACGTCAAACCCCTGATTTTCGGGAATATGAGGCGCTTTTCCCAAATGCCATTTTCCCATGAACGCCGTCGTATATCCATTTTCTTTCAATACTTCCGCGAACGTTTCGTATTCATTCGGCAATCGCGTAAGCGACTCCGGGACGGCCGTTTTTTGCCATGGCTGAGTGGAAGTGCGTAGTTTGGGGTCCAGAATAATCTTGTCATCCGATTTCTCAACAATGGGCAGCGTCAGGCGCAGACGCCCGGGTTCCTGACCAATCAGAATGCTGGCCCGTGTGGGAGAACATAATGGACTGGCCGAGTAGGAATGCGTGAATCGCATTGCCGATTGGGCAAACTGGTCCAGCTGCGGCGTTTGGTAATAATCTGAACCATAGACGCCCAAATCGCGCCATCCCACGTCATCGGCGAGAATAAAAACGACATTGGGAGGGCCCTCTCCACGCGTCACCTGAGTATGGTCATCAATCGGAAACGGCAGTACTTTTTCGCCACAACCGACACCAATCAAAAACAACAGGAGGAGCGGCAGATAATGAATGAGAGCCAATGTTAATCTGGATATCTCACATGCCATCCTGTTGAAAAAAAAATGCTTTAAGCCATGCTCACTCATATGGCATCCACCGCCTTTTTTTAAAAGTACTTAAATCTCGCGTTCACCATTTCGCTTGAGAGACACGCTACATCATTATTGCGGATGAAGGCAATTCAATTGGCAATTGTAGTTGCACATGTTAAGGGTTCCGCAGTAGGAATCATCAATTTTGCCACAGGAGATGGCCATGCGAATACCCAACGCATTATTTCTTATTTTCCTGACGTTCTCACTCCCTGCGGCGGCGACCGCGGTTGGAGAGGGACGTGGCAATCCGCATGAGCAATCCGCACAACCACATATATTGCCCCAAAACGGTTTCAGTGCGTTTGGAGGCATCGGTACTGCCAACCTGATCACATCAGGCGATACCGGCAACGGTGTTGAAAAACCGCGGCCCCGCCTGGCAGGAATTGGACAGTTTCGCTACACACGTTTTGCCACGTCGCAACTTGGATTCAGCATCGGAGCCGGGATAACGGGCAAAGGGGCGAAACTGGAACAGAAAACAGACTACAACGCCGACTATAGTGTAAAACTGCAATCTCTGTTTCTGGAAATCCCGGCAGGTATTGTATTTTCCAAAGATCAGCTTCGTATCGGATTGGACGTGGTGACCAGTTTCCATCTACGAACGCAAACCGTTACCGAATATCGGGCAGAGAAAAAGACAGAAAAAGTCACAAAAGCATATTGGGACAATCACCGTCGTGTTTCGGTGGCGCCCGCTTTGTTCGCAGGATGGTATATGAGCGTATTCGATCGGTCGTCAGTGTTTGGTGCGTTTGTTTTTCAAATCGATATCTTTAACAACTTTAAACAGCAAACAACAAACAACTATTCTGAACGGTTCATGAATCTGATGTTCGTATGCGGTGTGGAAATCGGGCGGTGAATTATTTTTCAAAGTCCTTAAGGCCGAATAAACGTCATTTCCCCTTTACCTGCCTTCCAGCATAATTGTCGACTTTTCGTTCACCTTTGAGTTCATGTCCCCAACCCTTTCAAGGTGTTGAAAAGAGAGTATTTAATATGGAGAATACTTACGGTATTGTCCAACTTGTTACCACCATAGATTTTTTGGCACAGAGTAGCGAAACAATGTAGGGGCGGGAACGTGGAGGGGCGGAGGCGGAATCAAAAAGTGTTCCCTGAGAACGAATCCGAAATAGTCCCAACTGACCGAGTCCCTCCGCGTCGTTTGAAAACAGCTCTCAACCAGCTGAAAGCCACTTGTTTGTCCTAAACCTTTAACGCGCTCCACGGCTATGGTTCAAACGATTTTGTTTACTCTCGGCAAATCAATATGTATACTGGTATCATTCATTAAATCTGGAGTAATGAAATGAGAAAAACATTTTTTTTATGTGCGTTGAGCTGGTGTGTTTTATCCTGTGTCACAGACGAATCGAGTGATCCTATGGATTCTTCCGCACTGGAAAGCGATAGTGTTACCAATTCAAATCCAGGTTCGGATATAAAAACAGATACCAGTGCAAATACCTTGGAGGGGACGGGATCAAACACAGCCCCGAATATTCAAATGGACTCGATTGTGGAAACAGCCTGGGACAGCGATTCGGATTCAAATACAGGCACAGATACCCATGCAAATACAGCTACGGATGCAGACACCCAAAATAATGCCGATTCCGATACCAATATAAATACGGATACCAATACAGATACTCTCAGCAACACCGACTCCGATTCAGATTCAGATTCACATACAGCCGAAGATACAGCCACTGACAGCAATCCTGTCTGTGTATTGCCCGACGCCTTTCATTGGATGGATGAAGGGAAGCCTCTGGCTGAACCCCAAAACCGGTGGGTGTCTCTGTCTGATTTCTCGGCCTGCGCTTATGATGACCGGATGATGATGTATTCAACCTATCACGACAGTTCAGAGATTGGCATTCAGATGACGGTATTTTATGATTGGGATTCAATGGATTCAGCGGCACAGATTCCATTGCCATTTTACGGCGCAGCACCGAGCCTGATGTATTTCGCTCCAAAACACATCTGGGTGCTCGCATATCATTATTGCTTAACCACGGAATCATTCTGCTACAGGACCTCTGCAGACCCCACCAATCCCAATGGATGGTCCGATGAACAGGCGTTATTGACAGAAGACATCACCCATTCCGAATATGGTGCAGTGGACCCGGATATCATTTGTGATAATACGACCTGCTACCTGTTTTATACTGCCAATAACGATCATGTGTATCGCGCGTCCATGCCCATCGGCAGTTTTCCTGGCCTTTTCAGCGGTTCACAGGACATCCTGCACCATCATGCATATTACGAAGCCGTGCAGGTCTATACAGTGCAGGGATTGGGCAAATACCTCATGCTGGTTGGCAATGATTCCAATCCGCGTTCCTATAATTATCTGATGGCGGATGATTTGGGGGGGACATGGAATTTCATGGGGGACTTTGCCTCAGAACGGAATGCCATATTCCCCATCAAATGGACCTCCGAAATCGGCCATGGTGACATATTCCGCCAGAATCCCGATCAAACCCACACTATCGACGCCTGCAGCAAACTGCAATTTCTGTATAGCGGACGTGTTCCGCCATCTCCCTCGGCTTCATACCACCTTGCGTATCGCCCCGGCCTGCTAACCCAACACCCCTAACGGATTCCTGCGTCCCAAAAGCGGCGCAATACATGCTCATCCAAAACGGATGATAAACACCTGCTCATCATTTTCTTCCTTTCGCGCGCAATCGGATGGCTGGAACCTTTGACCAGTAACCATTCTCAGTGTTCCATGACAATCGCGCACGCGCTGCCCCTGTATGCTCGATATAATCCACACGGATTTTATAGATGCCAGGGCCAAAAATGCGTTCTGACTTTTTTTCCCTGAAACTGTGCGGGCCTTTATTGGCAATGATCCGTTTGCCGTCGATAAAAAGCCAGATGCTGTCATCCGCCGCCACGGCAAACCGCTTTTTCTCCCCTTCTGCGATGCGCACATATCCTTCCCAGCGCACCGAAAAGTGATCGCGGCCAATGCCCTTCATGGGACGCCCATTTTTCCAGTCGAAATCAATGGTTTTGTCTATCTGTATTCGGTGTTTGCGTTTAAACGCACTGTCTTTGTAATAAAGGGCCGTCAATCCGTTATCGTCACCGGGCACTTCTTTGGCCACCAGAGCAGCTGAAGCAATGAGAACCACAGCAACAAATGTGCTCACCACCAGTCGATAACCGCGAAACCAGTGCACTGGAAACCGAGTCGTCTTTTTTGCGGCGCACGCCAACTGCCAGAGGGCATCAACGCTCCTTGACATTGCGCGAATATGGCGACGCAACAACCCCGATTTAACCTCGGCACACCCCGTACTCAAATAGTGGTGGTACGCTGTCACCAATGCATCAAACGATTTTGCGGAAATTGAACTTCGACTGGCAAGGAACTCCACGTCCAGAGTTGCCTGTCGGTTCCCATTTTCCGCGGCAAAAAAAACAAATGCATTCTGCACGGCCATCCATCCGTTGTGAACAAACGGCAATACCAAAAAGCGCGCGCCTCGGCTGCCAAACGCTTTTTGGGCCTGCGCAAGCTCTCTTTGCGCTTTTTGCACCTCATTGAGAAACAAAGTACCGCCAGCAGTTACCATCCCCATGGTGACCTCGCTTTTTCAAACGCCTGACGGGTTTCCTCCGTAATAGGGTGCTTTTCAAGGAATTTGCGTGCCTCTTTGCGACGGCCGGCCCCAAGGTTGTCCCAAATCAATGCACGTTCATAAAACAGCGCCGCCTTCTGGTCCTCCCCCATCGCCTTCAACGCCCGGGGTAAACGAATGCCCTTGTTGCGGTGGTCATTTTTCCCACAGGTCTCAATCTCCTGTTCAATCCAGTACGCTTTAACTGCAGCCATGGGATGAGCTTCGAATTGGGCTCTACCCAGTTTGTATGCGCACATTTTACAATTTGGAAAATGCGACAGACTGTACTCCCAATACTTGGCCGTCGTGTCGTATGCGGCGCACTGCCGAAAACACACCACTGCATGCCAGCCGATATACAATCCCAGCACCGCAACGGCCAGTGGCCTGCCCCACCTGTGAAAATGCACGTGAACCAGGCGCACAACAGAAACGACGGCCAAACTGAAGAACACCGTGGGAATCCACAAATAGCGAAATCCAAATGCCACAGCCCACTTAACGAATCCGAGTACTGGCCCCAGCGCCAGCCCAATACACAAAAAGGCCAGCAACGGAAGAGGCTCGCGATACTTTTTCCAAATCAGAATTGAGGCCAAAAACAGCAGCAGCAAAAAGGCCAGACTGGTTATCGGCATAAAATTGGTTATCATCACTTCGGATTGAGGCGGGATACCGAAATAGTATTCAACCTGAGGCATCGTTGCCCCAACCGAAATCACAGTGGGTCCTGGAACAAATAAAGAATAAAAGTACTGACCGAGTTCACCGATGGCCATGGGAAGCTGATTCACAATTTGATCGGCAAAAGACTCTTTCTTCAAGGCGCCATCGGCGAAGTTGGTGACTTTACCAGGTATCATCACCAGCCGTGCAATCACCGCCGCGGGCACGACTTTATCCAGCAATATGGATATACTGAACCGCCGACGTCGATAGAAATCGAAAAACAGCAGCATTGGCACTGCCACAACAAACGACGTTTTGTTAATGACCGCGGCGGCACAGCAAAGAATCGATACCCCATACCATAGGGCTTTTTGCTTCAGTGGCACGCTGCTCAAATACTTGTCCCACGTGATAAACGCGAGCAGCAAAAAGGGCATCCCGCCAAAGTGACATCGTGCACTTATCCACGCAACAATATCGGCGTTGATACAATGCACCGCAAACAGCGCTGTACTCCACAGTTGCCATTTGGAGGTGGCCAGAAAAAGTCTGGAAAAACGAAAAAAAATGACAATGGTCAGCATCAGCCAAAGCAGATTGAACACCACAAATCCCAGGTAACTCGCCGGAGTCAGATACCAGTTCAAAAAGAAGCTGATATACATGGGATTGGAGTTTTTCCGCTCGTAGTTGGTAGTCAACATTTCCTTTAATACGGATGGGTCCTGTTTGGTCACATCCTCGAACTGGGTAATCTGACCGCCATCGTCGTAGTTTGTAAAATAGCCCCACAGCAACGGCGCATGAACAATCAGTGCGAACAGGCATATCACGGTCACCCATACCACCGGGGGCACTGCCTGACACAGCTTTTCTGCGCGGGTGAAATACCTGCTAATGATGCGCCACATTCTTTTTCCCGTTCTGCTTTGATTTGGATATTATTTTCGAAAACGAGGGGCATTGATGGATATCATTCCCCCCCGGTGCAATCAGCGCATGATGAGATATGGCATACGGCTTTCCATTTTTCGGCTTCCAACGCAGATGAATTTGCGCCGGCACACGATTTTGAGCGCTTTGAATTTCAATCGTGTGAACCCCAGGCGTCAGGGGCGCAGATATTTTTGAAACGAAAGACGTTTTCCCACTAAGTTTCGACTGCTGCGCCGCAACACCGCTCCCGGGCGCCAAATCGATGATCGTGGCACCATCCACAAGGACCCGCAAGTGGGTTTCGGTGGTTTCCGCCAGCAGCGACACATTTCCAGCCGGCACTTCAATGCAGCCCAGCCATTTCGACGAAAAATCACGATGTCTGCTGAATTTGACAGGTGGGCGATCTATCCAGTCAAACTCGGTGGCATGGTCTGTCCACATGAAGGGATGCCCCTTGAACTCCGGCTTTTCGTAATGCGTGACAGCCAGCCCGTCTTTGGGACCTGGTCTCGAAAAATATTCACTGGCGCCCCAAATTATTACCGCAGCAAGGAATGCGAGCATTCCCAGTTGTGCCAGCATGGCACAGGCGCGCAGAATTCTTTCGGACAATTTCGCCCGATGCGTCCAACGCCACTTCCGGACGCGGACGATACCGTCACAGAGCCTGTCGTAGGCATCTTCCATCAGCGCATAGAATTCGCCGGATGCAAAATCCACTGAATCCAAAAGGTTCAGCCAGTTTAATTTGTCGGCCTGCCATCCATGAATTTGAGATAATGGACTCCCCTGTGCAAAAATGTTCACAGGCGCGGTGGCTTCCGCCGGTGGGGTGTCGGTTAATGACAACATGGCATGATGCAAATCCCGAAACGCGAATAGCATCAGCTCAACCGCAGTGGCTGTGACGGGAGCGCCATCTTCAAGATGTTTTTTCAAAACAAACGATTTCTCGACGGCGCATCGCAGATGACGCTGAAAATCACGCCGCTTTGGCCGCGATAAACCAGCTGCGAGACGCTTAAACAAGGCACGGCGCGCTGTTGTTGCCCCATTTTCCTCTGAACGCATTTTAGAGGTGTAGCCAGGAGATTGAATAGTATCTGATGGTGCGTTTGGAATCATCTGCATATGGAAATACAATTTGTGTGCCAGAATCAGTATCTACTTGTTTTCTCAACACATCCAGAGAATCATCTGGCATAATTCAACCCTGACACTTCATCGTGAGGGTTGCAATAGCGACGTCACAAAATAAAAAGTCTTTTTTCAAGGACCCTTTTTTGGATGCCACTGCAATTGAGCACATACTGGAATTACAACTGAAATACAACAGGGAGAAGTGCAAATGATAATTGGCGTGCCCAAAGAAGTGAAATCCGATGAATACCGAGTGGGATTACTCCCCGTCGGTGCAAAACTGCTGGTACAGGACGGACATACAGTTCTGATAGAAAAAAATGCTGGTTTGGGAAGTGGCTATCCGGACGAAGACTACCTCCGCGAGGGCGCGAGAGTTATTGATTCGCCCAAAGACATTTTTGGAGAGGCGGATCTGGTGGTCAAAGTGAAAGAGCCCCAGCCGGTTGAAATTCCACTGCTTCAGGATGGACAGATACTGTTTACGTACTTCCACTTTGCCAGCTCGCAAACACTCACTGAAGCGTGTCTCAACGCCGGGATTTCAGCTGTTGCATACGAAACCCTTGAAGACGCGCGCGGGCAATTGCCACTGCTCACACCCATGAGTGAGGTTGCCGGCAAAATGAGCGTGCAGGAAGGGGCGCGCTGTCTGGAGAAACATCGAGGGGGCCGTGGTATATTACTGGGAGGTGTCGCTGGCGTCAAACCCGCCAATGTATTGATACTCGGCGGCGGTGTTGTTGGAACCAATGCCGCATGGGTTGCCGCCGGCATGGGCGCCGCCGTCATTGTAATGGATGTTAATCTCGATAGATTGCGTCAATTGGAAGATATTATGCCTGCCAATGTGACCACGGTTTTTTCGGATCCCCATGCCATCGCATATCACAGCCGCTACGCAGACCTGGTCATTGGCGCCGTGTTGATTCCCGGTGGAAAGGCGCCGCGCCTGATAACCCACGATATGTTGCGGGATATGAAAAACGGCGCCGTACTGGTGGACGTGGCCATTGACCAGGGGGGATGTTTCGAAACCAGTCGCCCCACCACCCATGGAGAACCCACATATATTGAGGAAGGTGTTGTGCACTACTGTGTGGCCAATATTCCAGGCGCCGTCAGTCGTACCAGTGCTCAGGCACTATGCCACGCTACGCTGCCCTATTGCCGGGAGTTGGCAGCGGAGGGGCTGGACAAATTTCTGGGAAAATCATCGGGCTACAGAAAATCGCTGAATTTGCGCAGTGGTGAAATAACCCTGCCTGGCGTGGCCAAAGCGTTTCCCGACCTCTCGCGATAGCGGATCATTCTCACAAATGCAATTTTGAATATGCAAATGCTTCGAAAACAAATTTTACTAATGGTAAAAAAAACCGTTTACATCAAAAAAAGCACCCACGAGATGATCAATTTCCGTTATAATCGGGGAAATTCATTTTTTCAGCATTTCCTGAAAGAATCGGATTGCCCTGACCAATAATATTCACCGCCGCACAGCTGCGATGAACCAAGGAGTACGGGTCATGAAAGGCAAATTTCCCAATACCTACTTCCCAGACAACTGCCGCGACGAGTCCGCTGTTCTTATTGAAGCCACTGCTTCATCCATCAACAATCTGAATCAACCCCTCACCTCTTTACTGGGTATGTTTTCACTCTTCAAAAGACGCGTATCCGGACAGACACCAGAGGTTCTCGAACTGGTGGAACGCATGGAGGCCGAAGTGGAACGAATGGCGCTGCTCACTCGAAAACTAAATCGGATAACGGATGACACCGCCCGCACCGACGTTTTCCGCCAAAGAATATCGTCCGAGAACAACCGATAGCTCAGTTCGTAACGACAACGAACCAATTGCGCAGTTGGAGACGAGCATCACGGTTGGGTTTGAAGCACTGCAAGAAAAAAGCTCCCAGGGATCAATGTTTCCATGGCGCCAAACGACTGTTCCAAATATCTCCAGGGGCCTGGAGCTATTGCGCTTAACCACCTTTCACAATCCAATGCAGACAACGCTATCGCATCAACCATTGTTAAGGCGTTGTTATTACTGAGACAGTTGTTCAGTTTGTGCTACGCCTTTGTGGAACTGTTTCAATAATCGTTGATAATCAGTGGAGAAAAACGCCTGTAAAAAAGATGAATGACAACCGCCAAAATGGCAACTGTCAGAAAAGACCTTCTACGGGTAAAGGAGAAGCGTTTACACGATAATCAGATCCGAAATTTCCATTCCCCAGCTGACCATATTCATTGGACCCCCAGCATTTGGGTATATGGTCGCCTTTGACCAGAACGCAAGTGAAGTGAGCACCCGTTATTACTGTGTCAACGTTACTTAAGTCATGATTTTTCACAGGCAAATATTCGAAATCGTGATCAGGCGGCGCCCCCAATTGACCAGTACTGTTAACTCCCCAACAGGACAAATTGCTGCCATCGCTATCCTGTAATATACATGTATGCCACTGTGACAGAGAAATTTGGGTAACGCCGGTTATTGAGGGAAGTTTATTAAACCATTTATAATCGTAACCAGAAGCATCTGGGTTCATGCCGATTTGTCCGTACCTGTTATATCCCCAGCAGTAAACGTCTTTGTTGGTCAGTGCTGCACAGGCCTGGCCACCAGACATTCCCATATGTTCTATTGTATCGGGTAGTCCAAGAAGAATAGGATCCATGGATTGGTTTTCATCACATGAGGGTCCAAGTTGTCCTGTATGATTTCGTCCCCAGCAGCTTGCGGTATTGTCTTCGTGAATCACGCAATAACTGGCGTCTGATGCAAATATTTTTTTTGCATTCAAGACCTTTTCAGCTTCCCCGGGAGTATGTGAATATGTGCTGTCTGATGTACTGAACCCGAGTTGAAAAAATGTGTTATCCCCCCAGCATTTTACTTTTTTGTCACTCAGGAGTGCACATACTGATGCGGCGCCAATCGCCAAATCAATGGCCTGTTCAATATCGCTGACAAGAACTGGAGTGCTGCTGGCTGGCAGGGAACCTGGGCCAACTCCAAGCTGACCGAACATGTTGTCTCCCCAGCATTTCACCTTTCCTTCGTCAACAATGGCGCAAGTGTGCTGGCCTGCCGGTGTCGACTTAATCATTGATACATTTGACAATTCCGACACTTGTTTAAAACCTGGACTAAACTCTGATTTAAACTCGCTGCAACCAAGTTGCAATTTGTTATTTCGGCCCACACAATACACGGTGTCATTACTAAGGAGATAACAGATATGAAATTCTCCAGCCGCCATTTGTTTGACAAACAGGTCGCAGTCTTTATGGGGAGAGGCAGGATTATCTGTGTATCCGCCCCTGCAAGACTGTACGGCACACGTGCCCCTTATGCAGGTTGCCTCTGCCATATTCGCGGGCAACGTATTGTGAAATTCGGGCCATAGTTCAACCATTTCTTCACAGTTGTTGGCACATGCGCCGCAATTCTTCACATTATCCAGGACGCAATTATTGGTGTCACTCGTATCGGCGGTATCACTCGTGTCGGCGGTATCACTCGTATCACCAGTATCGCTCGTGTCGGCGGTATCGCTCGTATCACCAGTATCGTTCGTGTCGCTCGTGTCGGCGGTATCGCTCGTATCACCAGTATCGCTCGTGTCAATGCCGCCAGTTTCTGTTAGATGTTCCGTCCCTATTGAATCAGTGACATTATTCGAAGAAACTCTATTCTGTGTGTCAGTTTCAGAATCCATGGTTACAGATACTGGAGACAGACAGCCAAATATCAGCAGCGTCAAACATATATAGGCAATGCCCAATTTGAAGGAGAATATTTCTTTGATCCTCATAATCATCTGTAATAACATAGCTTTAACTGTGGTACTCATTACGCCCTTCCCTGATATGCAAATACGTATAAAAAAATCGTCATTAGTACAGCTCGCAGTAATTTGTCACTGCTTTTTGAAAGCTTCTCATGATTTTGAAATCATAGACACATTTTACTTTAAATACCGGAAATACCGGAAAAAATTTTTGAACCATTTCGAACCATTTCTAAAAAGCCTTGTGTCACGTTAATTGTGTTCCAGATCACAGCAAGGTGTTACTTCAAATAGTAAAAGTTACAGAGTTTATCCCTTTCAAATAGTTGTGCCAAACATCTTGCGCTAAGAAAATTCCCATAAAATCGCACAGTTATTCATAAAGGGGGACTGACGACATCTCAGTCGCACAGCTGGCATGTAAATCGCAAAAGATCTGCGTCAAGCGAAAAGCAAACCCTTTATCATTGTGTTTAATAAAATGAAATAGACTCAAAATTCGACCATTTTAAACGAGTCGCTACAAACGTAGCGCTTGTTTTGCTCAGGAGGTTAAAATTGAAAAAAAACAAATTACTAAAATTGGTAGCAATCGCTGCGTTACTGAGTGTTGCCTGTACAGAATCGGAAATGATTCGAATGGACAACCAGCGCCATCCAAAGCAGGAAGTGTATAATGGTGATGTTATTACTTCGGACACTGATACCGATGTAAACAATAAGTGGCTTTCGCTTAAAAACGCAGTAGTTGGGATCAACGAAATCACTAGTTCAATAGCGGGTGGAACAGGTCTACTGGTTGGGCCAAGACTGGTTTTGACGGCAGCGCACGTTGGCAGCCATTGCGCCAATAATCCAGATGGAAATGATTGCTGGTTCAATGACGAAAAACAATCATGTGTTTCAGACCTTGGCGTATTTGTTGGCAATGACAGCCGCCCATGGGCGAGACTGGAAACATTGAATGTGGTGGATGAAATCGAACATCCCAACTATTGTGGTACCGGATATAGTGGCAACGGGCCAGACCTTGGATTTTGGGTGTTGCAACATCCTCCTGTCAATGCATTGCCGTATACCGGTGGTTTCGAAGGAAACAAAGAAATCAGCTGGAGTACGCCAATGGATTTTTATGGATTTGGCACAGAACAAAGTATCGTCGACGGACCTCTTAGACGTGCCGAATGTGTACGCTCGTCAAATACAATAATGAGCGATCGCGGTATGTCTTTTGAGATGTCCTGCCAGAACGCGGCTGGCGGGGACGCCAATGGAGAATTGGGAGACTCTGGCGGACCTGTCTTTGATAGCAATTATGAAGTTGTTGGATTACATTCAGGAAGTCCTGGATTAATAGATAGTAAAGTCATTGATTACGGATCCATCGACGCTGTTGTTGGTGACAATTATGCATCATGGATTGAAGACATGAGAGACGCTTACGAAACAGAGTTGATTACCGGCGATTTCAATGGGGATGGCATGGGCGATTTGCTGCATTACAACAGAAATGACAGAGGCAGCTGGATAGACCTGTCTCCTTCTTCTACAGAATTTCCAAACGGTACAAATTTTCAAACCTTCAACTGGTGCACAAATGACCTGATGGTCGGTGATTTCAACAATGATGATCGTGATGATATCCTCTGCAATCGGGGGGACCGCATTTTTGTGATTTTGGCCAAACCGAACGGTGGATTCGTTGGAGGAATATTCGATTGGTTTGATGTTGCCTGCGACGGAGACCTTCACGTTGGTGACTTCAATGGCGATGGATATGATGACCTGTATTGTCGGGAGGGCTCGTCACGGTCCATCAATTTAAACAACGGGAACTTCTACACAGCATTTGACGGTGGGTGGGGGTGGATTGAAACTAACAATTGGTGTGGAACTGGAGAGCTGTTTTTCCAGGATATCAATGATGACGACAGAACAGACATCGCCTGCTGGCTGCCTGGTACTGCAGTATATGTGGACTATGCAACATCTGCCGGCGATTTCTCGGGAATCCATATCAGAATGGGCAGTGGATGGTGTGGAGGTGAAACCCAATTGCGGGACATCAAGGATCTGAACGGCGATGGACGGGCCGATTTGTACTGTCGCTGGCCGGGTGGCCATAAAACATACATCGAGTGGGCAGGTACAGATACTAACCAGCCATTTGATTTCGCTGGATACTGGACCAGTTTAGGATTCTTCTGGTGTGACGGCAGTGAACAGGTTCAATTTATTGATGACATGGATGGCGACGGCGAGGCAGATGCAGTGTGTTATCACCCGCCCACCGCGAAAACATTGATTGAACCCCATCATGAGTCATCTCATTTCAACGGCGCTTCCTATTTTAAAATTCCGGATCTGTGGTGAACCCGTCAATTCCGCATCTATTCATTGATAGGTACATTTCCCTGTTCCCGCAATTCAATTTTTACATTCTGTGAAGCAGCGCTCAAATTCAGGTGAAAAATCACACTGTCCAGGTATAAAGCTCGACAGAAAGTGTGATTTTTCCAAAAAAACGATATAAGCTCTCGTTTCAAAAAAAATCAAACACAGGATGCAATGACAAAAAATATGTGAATTACCGAGAAGTGACGCGGATATCAATGCTACTGTTAAAATCTGATTATAAGTTCAAAATGATGGTTCAATTTATTATTTGCAGTATTCTTTTTACTCTGCTTGGTTTTGTCAATATAAGCCAGGCGGACGATATCAATGTCGAAAAGGATGCTGCAAGACTGTTTGAGAAAGGAGTTGTTTTCTTTAGAGATGAAAACTATCCGGCCGCTTTGTCTTTTTTTCAACAGTCGTATTTATTAAATGCCAAAGCCTCAGTGTTGTACAACATAGCAATGTGTTACAAAGCGCAATATCGCTATGTGGATGCGATCGCGCATTTTGAAAAATTCATCGATTTACAGATGGAAGAATCTCTTGAACTGGACAGGGCCAGACAGGAATTGGAGTATCTGAAATCGCAGCTTGGAATTTTTTCACTTCTGGGCGTTCCCAAAAAAGCGGTTGTCCGCCTGAACGGCCGAGAGCTGGATACATACGCCCTCGTTAAACTTGACCCCGGCTCTTATTATCTCAATGTGACTGCCAGTGGATTCGAAGAGTATAAACTCCAGTTTTCAATAGATGCCGGAGAGGAGCTTGTCAGGGAAGTCACACTAATTCAAAAAAAGGGCATTCTTTCGGTGAACTGCGACCTTCAAAAAGTAAGTATCTGGATTAATGAAAAATTTATGGGAAATTGTCCGCTCAACACCAGCCTGACTCCGGGGAAGGTGTATTTTAAGGCGGAGGCACAGGGATGGAAACCATACACAAAAGTCGTGGATATTGTACCAGGAGAAAAACTGTCATTTTTTGTATCATTTGCCACGGAAGGCAATATGCGAACATCGACAGATAAAAACGTGCAGCAACCAATCCCAAATTCTCCGTTGCGTACTGGGCCGGACACCACAACCACGCGGGCAAAAAAATTTGGACCGCTTCGCGTTGCGGGACTTGTGACCACGACGACAGGGGCATTGGGAGTGGCATTGGGTTTGGCATTTCTAATCAAAGGAGAAATCAATCAAGCCAGGATAGAAGAATCAAATGACCAGCAGGCCAGGCTTGAATACAATCAAAAAGTGTTGCCGTTGAATCTTGCATTCATAGCCAGTGGTCTTATCGCCGGCTCTGTGACACTGGTAACAGGGTTGACACTGTTAAAAATCAATCGCAAAAGAAATCGCGAAAAAGCTCCCAATCACGTAAACGTAAGTCGCTTTCAATTGTCCCCAATGAGTATGAGTGTTCGTTTCTGAAAGAGATGGATTTTTGTCATAGCAGAAACAGCTTTCATATTTTTAGCTGCCATTTTTCCGCATACACTTTAAGCCATCGTCGCGAGCATGAAATGCCGTATTTTTTCAGCATTCGTTCCGTTGCAGAAAAATTCCCGTCGCACTTCCGAAACGCATCCGAAATAAACGCTCGATTGCGTTCATATTCGGAACGGTAAAGTTGGGACGAATCCGGCGGCGGCGTGACGGTGTTTCTCGAGAATACTGGACTTTTGGGAAAGCGTTGCTCGAATACACTGTCAATTGCCTGTTTTACATCCGAACTGTTCTTTATACGCGTTACAATGCGGTCGCACAGGTCGATGATGCCGCGGACGTTGTCAACTGAAAAACTATCCAGACACATGGCTTCAACATGAGAGCTGCCTAACTGTTTTAAAATCGATGTGCTGTCAAGCCGATGCTTTTCAGAAAACCGTTGCAGGATCGATTTGAAAATAGCTGGAATATCTGCACGGCGTTCTTCGAGTCCCCTTAGCTGAATAACCCGGCAGCGTGAATAGAGGTCCGGTGCGAGTCCGCAGAACTCCTCAGTAGCGTTGGACGCAAAAACAAATCTGACAGTAATCTTTCTGGGCGCGTTGTCCCCCATTCGCGAAAACAGTCCGTCTTCCATTACGCGCAACAGCGACCGCTGCATCCGCATTGGCAGATTGTGAATTTCATCTAAAAACAGCACACCACCATCCGCCTGTTCGATAAGCCCCACCCTGGCCCCAACACTTGTAAACACCCTGGTTGCAACACCAAACAGGCTGGATGCGGCTTCTTCTTCCGATGAAAACCTCGCCATATTCTGAGACACCATATGCATGGCGCCATATTGCTCGGAATACATTTGCGTCAACGCGTTGGCCGCCAGTTCCTTTCCACAGCCTGTTGGCCCACAAATCAGAACATGACGTTCGGAAAACGCAGCTTCTTTTAACTGCTCCAGTAGATCGTGCTGCCAGAACTTTCCTTCTATTCCATAATTTCTAACAAAAGCCGGAGCCGTGAAGGAATTAGTATTTTGCTCAAAACAGAAAACCGTTTCACCCGCACGAATAATGCTACCTCTTGAAAGAGGCCTCTGCCCACGAACACGTTCACCATTTACCCAGGTGCCATTAGTGCTGTTCAAATCTTCAAGAACGGCATTGTCTCCCTGTAAATCTATTCTGAAGTGCATTTTGGACAAGCGGCTGTCGCAAATAACCATACTGCAACTGGAGCTGCGGCCAACGGTAAATGGAGATTGAACGCGGGCCCGATCGGAAATATGTTCACCCAGCGGCGCATGACAAACAAAAATTCGAGATACCCGTTTGGAAGGTTCAAGACTCGCAGCGGCGTTTATTTCAGGCAAAGTAGTTGTTACTGTTTTGTTCTTCACTGGCGTATTGTAATGACTTCATACTGGAGTGTATAGATTTTTTCGAAATGGTTTGGCATTAAAGATAACATCGGAATCTGCAGCGAAGGGACAAAAAATGGACGCAGACATCAGGCTGAAACCAGGTCAGATTATCAACGGCAAGTACAGAATCGAGGGTATGATCGGCAGTGGCGGAATGGGAACTGTTTATCGCGGGATTCAACAGGCCATCTCGAGGCCCATAGCGATTAAGCTGCTGAACCATCAGTACGTGGACAGTCCCCAGGCTCTCGAAAGATTTCGCCGCGAAGCCAATCTGGCTGGCACCGTAGCCAGCGACAACATCTGCGAAGTCACCGATTTTGGTATGTTGGAAGAGCATCACCCGTTCATTGTGATGCCGTTGTTGAGAGGGCGCACACTCAAACAGCTTAAAGCATCCGAACAGATTTCCCTCAACCGAATATTGGATATTGTTCAACAGGCGCTGTTGGCATTGCAGGCTGTCCACTATGCCGGCATTCTGCACCAGGATTTGAAACCAGAAAACATTTTTATCACTCAGGTTGGTGACCGAGTTGATTTTGTAAAGCTTCTTGATTTTGGTATCTCCAGGATCATTGGTCAGACCTCCTCGCCTCTTGTTGACGATCCCCGAAAAATCAACGGAACCCCCGCCTACATGTCGCCTGAGCAAATATGCGCCGCAGACGCGGGTGCGCCATCCGACATTTACGCAATGGGTGTTATTTTGTATGAGTTACTGACAGGCAAACGTCCCCACAATGCCGATACCTTTGCCGAGCTGACTCAAAAGATACTCGAGGCGCCATACATTCCACCGCGAAAAGCCAATCCTTCAATTTCAATAGAACTTGAACAGATCATAAAAAAAGCATTGAGCAAGGACCCACGAGATCGGTACGGAAGCGCGGCGTCCTTTCGTGTCGCATTGCTCTCAATAAAGGACAAACATAGTAATACAAAAGCGATAAGCCCTGCGTCCTCAACAAAAAGCGCAGTCATGCCCGTCACTGCAACGGTAACGATTTGCGACGAGATATTGGATGGTTCAGACAATTTAAAAGATGAATTATCCAGGTTTCGGCATCAGCACTACAAAAAACGATGGCGATACATCATCCCTATAATTGGATTCCCAATTATAGGTCTGGCAATAATTGCCATTTTAGAGGGAACCGATGTGTCTGGTTCAGATATCCCGCTTTCGGGACCTGACGCCGCACCTTCATTTAAAAGGAATATTCATTTGCCATTGCCAGCCTCGCATATAGAAAAAGAAGGTCTTTCAAAAATATCGACTTCAACCGTCAACGAAAAAAAGCGCTTGCCGGATGCAGTTCCACCGGATCCTGATACTGATACTGATGAAAAAAAACAGACCTGCTCTCTTAAAAGCGGCTCTGTCAAAAAATCGACTTTATCGCTCAAAAAAAATCATGACAAAGCTTCTGAACCCGTATACAGGGAATCCATTTCGAGCAGCGAAACTCACAAAAAAATCAAGGGGCGCTTTCAGACAGAAATAATTTCGGAATACCCCACTTACTGACAACCGCCCGGTTTTCACGGCCCAAACAACGTAAAAATAGTCACCGCAGGTCTTTGTTTTTTCGAAGTAACCTGCAAAAAAAGCATAACGCAGGAGGACAAGATGTACAGAAATGGAGTCCTTAGGCATAATAGGAGCATGGCATTCACTTTTCCAGCCCGAAACAGTTTCCTTTCCCGATACGGTTTGCACCAGGCGTCATACTCAAGGAGAAACGCTTCTTTGAACTGGAATAAATTAATTTTGTCTCAAAAACAATCCCCAAAAAAAGGAGATTCCATGAAACAGACAAGCTGGCTAATCTGCATTGGGACACTGGCCCTGCTGGCGGGAGCCGGATGCGGAGACGACGCGAACAATGGTGGCATTGGCGCCGACGACACGGACAGCGATTCCGAGAGTACCACCCAGCCATCGGCGTTGGATAGCGAAACGTCTTCTGCAACAGAAAAGGGAACAGACGTTGGCACGGATACGTCGACTCTCTTTGACACCGCATCTGCGACGGAACCTGAAATCAGTTCGGATACAACCATCCGTACAGACACAAACACCGGTTCGGATTCACCATTCGATACCAGCAGCGCCGTCGATCCACCGGGGCCGGCCTGTACCTCACCTGTCTCCCTTCGCGATGTGAGTAATCCTGACGAAATCGTTGGAGATGGCACTGCGACAAGCTGCACCGAAGAAGCATTGCGAAGTGCGGTTCAAAACGGCGGCACCATCGTGTTCAACTGCGGTTCTGTTCCCAGCACCATTTTCATAACGCAGACCATCGAGCTGCCCAATCATAAAACCACCGTTATCGACGGCGGTGGTTTAATCACGCTGGACGCTCAAAAGCGTACGCGCCATTTTTATTTCAATGAACCGGATTGGATGAACAATCCCGATGGCGTAGTGCTGCAGCGCCTCGCATTCCGCAACGGCAAGGCGCCCGCAACAGATTATCACGAACAGGATACAGACAATCCAAATTGTGCGTACGGTTATGCTGACGGCTCCGGTGGCGTACTTTACGTACGCAATGGTGTGGTTCACATTGTCGATTGTGAATTTTACGACAACGAAGCAGCACTCATCGGGCCGGATGTGGGCGGCGGCGCCATTTATGTGGTGGGGGTACCGGAGCTCATCATTTCGGGGTCGGTATTTGTGGGAAACAAAGGCGCCAATGGCGGCGCAGTGGGAATGCTTTTTTGCGGCAATCCAGGCATTTACAACTCCCTGTTCGAAAACAACGCCGCCGTGGGCTTGGGACAAAACGGTTGCTGCGATACGGCATGCGTTGGCGTGGGCCACGAAAATCAAACCGGCGCCGGCGGCAACAGCGGCGCGGTTTACCTCGATGGTCTGAACGATGAAGACAAAGTCTTTCATATCTGCGGCACCGTATTTCGCAACAACAGCGCCAATGAACTGGGTGGCGCGCTGTTTCGAACACCCAACTCGGGAGACAGAGAAATGCACATCGACAACAGCGTGTTTGATGGCAATACAGCAGCACTCGGAGGCGTGTCGTTCATCAAAGACCATACCTTAACCGTGCGCAACACCACCATCATGAACAACAGTGCCGATGCTATCGGTGGTCTGTGGGTAAATCAGGGCACTATGGATATTGAGAACTGCACAGTGTACAACAATCATCCCACCGGACTCATCGTGGACAATCCCAGTTCAATCAAAAATTCAACCATTGTGGACTCGCCTCTGGACGGAAATTTCACGGTTACCAATTCGCTGTTTGTCGACATGGACTGCAACAGCGCGAAATCCGGCAGCGATAATCTGCAGTGGCCACAGGGAGATGCATGTGCAGAGGGAACCACATTCGCCGACCCGCAGCTGGGAGAGATTGGCGACAACGGAGGATGCACACCCACATTTTTACCAGGAGACACCGTGCTTGGCATTGGCGCCGATTGCCCCGCCAAAGATCAGCGTGGCGAATCACGCTCAACCACATCCTGTGCCGCCGGTTCCGTCGAACCGTAGTATTCTTTTCCGGGTGTGGAGCATTACCTGGACCTTCGGCCAAGCCACAATCCCAGTCCGAGCATGGCGATGACGGCAAATAACTGCAACGTCATACTATTGTCTACCGATGAGAAACTACAGGTGGATTCGCCGCCATCGTCATCGTCATCGGCATCATCATCATCATCATCATCATCATCATCGTCGTTGTCATCCGTGTCACTGTCGGTGTCACTATCGGTATCGCTGTCGCTATCCGTATCGCTATCCGTGTCGCTGTCGCCATCCGCATCGCTGTCGCTATCCACGTCACTGTCCGTATCACTGTCACTGTCGCCGTCCGTGTCACTATCGGTATCGCTGTCGCCATCGCTCCCTGTTTCGCTGTCACCAACCGGTTCGGAGTCCGCATCCGAGTCGCCGTCGTTCTCAGAGTCACTGTCTCCATCCGTGTCACTATCGGCATCTGACTCAAATTCGGAATCCGGAATAATCAGATCGGCCATGGCGACGTTCGAACAGGTATTCCAGGCAAGCAAAAATACGCTGACAATTAACAGTTTTGCATAGTTCATGTTCTTACCCCTTTGCTTAAAATGGACAAACACTGAAAATAAAGAAACATGGAAATTATACACCCGTTCAACGAATTGTATAGTTCATTATGAATATTGGCCAATCACAAACCCCGATTCACCATCGAGTGATGACGACAATAGAGTTTGCGGTAATACTGATATTTTGAAGGAGAAAAATGCATATGATGACACATGGATTTGCACTACGGCCTTTTGTATGGACAGGCACAATGGTTCTCTGGCTGTTCATGCAGCAGACAGGATGTGGCAACAATGACAAAGCAAGCGATTCAAAGGGAGGCGATTCGGATTCAACGCCGATGGAAATAGACACTGATTTAAAAGTCGCAAAGGTGTGTGAGTCCCTTTTGGCAGCAGATGTCTCATTGCCAACCACCGTGGTCGGAGATGGCACCAGCGCCAGTTGCACCGCCGCCCAGTTACAGAGCGCGGCTGCGGCCGGCGGCATTATTGTGTTCAATTGCGGCGCGGATGCCGTCACAATTCCCATTACTTCAACCATTGTGTTCAACAGAGAATCCGTACTGGACGGTGGCGGCAAAATCACTCTCGATGGTCAGGAGACCACGCGCATTCTATACCTGGATTCTGGCTATGATCAGACCGCACCACGGCTAACGGTGCAGCACATCCGCTTTGTCAATGGTTCTGCCCCTAAAGGCGGCGATGATACCGCTCAGGGCGGGGGCGCCATTTACCGGGATGGCGGCAGTCTGACGGTGATTGACTGTGAGTTCGAAAACAATCGGGCGCCGTCACCGGGACAGGATATTGCCGGGGGCGCCATTTACGCGTTTGGCGGTGGCGACACATTGATTTCAGACAGCGCATTTATCGGCAACTCGGCCAGCAACGGGGGTGCTGTGGGCAGTCTCAACGGCGATTTGACCATAATTAACAGCCTGTTTCAGGGCAATCGCGCCGCTGGATACGACGGCAATCCCGGAAATGGCGGATGCGGCGGCGCCATTTACCAGGATGGTCGCGATGAGCTTTCCAGTCTGTGCGGGGTGAACATTTCCAACAACGAGGCCGGCGCCATTGGGGGCGCATACTTCCGCGTTTCCAATGATGACAGTGGTAAAATGACGGTGAATCAAACCACATTCAATCACAATACGGTCACCCCCACCGATGACGGCAATGCCGGCGGCCTTTACCTGCAGGGACTGCAGCTGGTGATTGAAAACAGCACCATCTCACGCAACAGCGCGTTTTACAATGGCGGTATATGGATTCACACCTGTCATGCCATGCTCACCAATGTCACCATCGCCGAAAACACCGCCACTGGCAGCAATGGCGGCGGTTTGTGGTTGAGCGGACCGCCCACCGGAACACTGCTCAACTGCACCATCGCCAACAACCACTCCATTGCCAACGACCAGATTGCAGGCGCCATTTTCGGCGCAGGTCTGTCTTTGAAAAACACCGTTATCGCCGGCAACACCGCCATGTGGGTACCTGGCTGCAACGAAACCCACAACGATGAGGGCGGAAACTTTCAGTGGCCGGATGGCGCCCTTTGCACCGATGCCATCACAGTTACAGACCCGCAATTGGGTCTCCTGCAAAACAACGGTGGATCCACCGAAACCCTGCGTCCAGGCGCCGATAGTATTATCCGCAGCGCCGGCAACGATTGTCCGACGACCGATCAATTGGGAAATCCCCGCAATACACCGTGCACCGCGGGCGCGGTTGAGTAGTCCTGGCACCGGCTTTACGGCATCGTGAAAAAAACATTCGCGGGGTTAAAAAATATGAATTCCATGCTACTATTCCTCCATGAGAACACAACGTGTCACTGTCGAAGAACTCGTCCAGATTCTGTTTGAAAAACAACTGCTCACCAATGAACAGGCCCGCGATGCAGTGGTTCGCGCCGAAAGCCAGCGTGCCCGGTTGTCGCTGGAGCGATCATCCAACGCCTCCCAAATCCAGAGGGACAAAAAGTCCATCACCGCCGCCGAGGTGATCGCATCATTTCAATTTGCTCTCAATAATAATGGAAGCAGTGAAACCCTCGATGAAGACCTCATTGTCAAAACGCTGGCAGAGGCCAAAGGGATTGCGTACATTAAAATCGATCCGCTCAAACTGGACTCCAACCTGATTACCAGCACTGTTTCCCTGCCATTTGCCAGGCGCACCAGCGTATTGCCGCTATCGAGAAGTGACAACGAACTTACCGTGGCCGTGTGTGATCCATACGACAAGGAGTTATTTGAAGAACTGCGAATTCTGACCCGTATGGAAATTCATCCCGTGCTGACCATGCGCAGCGACATTCAGCGATTCATTACAGAAGTTTATGGCTTTAAAAAATCGGTCACCAATGCGGCCCGGGAAATGACCAGCGGAGTTGATATTGGCAATCTTGAGCAGCTGTTTCAACTCAACAAAGTGGATGACATTGAAAGCAACGACCAGCATGTGGTCAACGCAGTGGATTATCTGCTGCACTACGCCTTTGATCAGCGGGCATCCGATATTCACATCGAACCCAAACGTCTCCACAGTCAGGTGCGCATGCGGATTGATGGTGTGCTGCACGATATTTACAGAATTCCCAAACCTGTTCACCCGGCGGTGGTGAGCCGCATTAAAACCATGTCCAGGCTGGATTTGGCCGAAAAAAGACGTCCCCAGGATGGTCGGTTTAAAAGCCAGAAGGAGAATGTGGAAGTGGAGATGCGCGTTTCCACCCTGCCGGTGGCCTTTGGTGAAAAACTGGTCATTCGCATCTTCGACCCCACAATTCTGATACAGGACACATCGGAGTTGGGCATTGAGCAGGAGCACCATCCCACATTTATGAATTTTGTCGATAGACCCAACGGACTGATACTGGTCACTGGCCCGACCGGTTCCGGAAAAACAACCACTCTGTATTCCACTCTGCGCCACCTCAGTTCCCCTGAAGTGAACGTTGTCAGTATCGAAGATCCCATTGAAATGGTGATTGAGGAGTTTAATCAGATTGCCATTCACCCCAAAATCGGCCTCACCTTCGCCAATGCGTTGCGACATGTGCTCAGGCAGGATCCCGACATCATCATGGTGGGTGAGATTCGAGACACCGAAACCGCGGAACAGGCCATTCAGGCGGCATTGACAGGCCATCTGGTGATTTCCACTCTGCACACCAACGACAGTGCGTCCAGCATCACGCGATTGCTGGAACTGGGCGCCAATCCCCATCTGGTGGCCTCGGTGCTGGTGGGCGTAGTGGCCCAGCGGCTGGTGCGTTGTGTATGCACCAAATGCAAAACCGAGGTGTCATTAAATGGCAATCAGCTGGAATTGCTGGGTATCGATTTGGAATCCAGTGGTGTCACAGAGTTGAAAGTTCTCGAAGGCGCTGGGTGTGTGCACTGCCGCAATACCGGGCTCTACGGCCGAACCGGCGTTTTTGAATTGCTCACAGTCAACGATACCATTCGGGAATTGATTCTCAATCAAGCGGATGCGCCCACCATTCTACGCGCCGCCCGCGCTGATGGAACGGTTACCTTAAGAGAATCCGCCATCCGAAAACTGGCCGCAGGGATTACCAGTTTTGGCGAAGTCGTGCGCGCCACACTGGACGCAGATCTGTAACATCCCGAATACCCTTCTTTTTTTTTAAAAAATCACCCATCGATGTTTGCTCTGGCCCACTGCTTACAGTATGATAATAAAAGTCGAAAGGGAGCATAATGACTGACAATTCCGATGGGGTCACCAAGGTTGTTTCCAGAAAGAAGTCCGGAAAGGAAAACGCCGATATTCCCGTCACCATTCGTGCCCGGCTGAAGGTGGCCAGAGGTCCCGACAAGGGCAAAAAATTCGAGCTCAAGAAAAGCCGAACCGTCATTGGCCGCGGCAAACAGGCGGATATTCAACTCGATGATGACCAGGCATCAAGGTTCCATGCTGAAATTTCATTTGTGAATATGGAATTTCGCGTCAAAGACATGCACAGTTCCAACGGCACATTTCTCAACGGCTCATCCGTGGTGGAATACGCCCTGCACAACAATGATAAAATCATGATTGGAGAAACACTGCTCCAGCTCACGATTGAGCTTATTTAACCTGCCTTTAATCTAAAATCATTGGTCGCGGTAGGAACAGCTCTTAGCACAAATGGGTTCGAGCTGCCCCCCGCACAGTTTCCAGCGAGCAAAATTACCGCTCTGGGCTCCTACCTCGGGTGTTTGGCGCAAAATCTGTTTTCGGGATATGGATCACCCCTTTTAAGGTGGTGCCAACCTACAGATGAAATACAGCAGATTCATAAGGGAAAAAATGATTTTTGCTTCCCCATTTTTAGAGGATTGAAGTTGTGAAGCAACAGGGAATATTTTTCAAAAACACGGTAACTAATGGATGGTGTGCTTCAATGGCATTTCGCCCTTGATGAGCTCTCCTTTGATGACGCGACAATTACGTTCTATCACATTGACAACGGCAACGCTTTGAAAAGGAATGTGGAAACCGGCGTGCTTGGAGGAGAAGGGAGCATCCATGGTATTTGGATTCAGCCAGAGTCGCAACTGCCCACAGGCGAGTACGTCGTTGACATCAGTGGAACGAGCGGCGGAAGCTGGGGATATCGCGTGCTCGTGACAGATTGTGGCACCGGTGCGCCTGATACTTGCGATGTCTTTGCCCAGGACTGTGGCGCCGATTATCTTGGCTGCTATGTGGGAAGAGAGGCCGACAGACTCTGCTCTTATGCGGGCTATCTGGATAAGGGCACGCCCTGCCCCGGTTCAGGATTGTGTAAACCAGGGTTGATATGTACTGTCAATACAGACGAAACCATGTCGGTTTGCAGCCCGCATTGTGATAGCAATATATTCGGCACACCCACCTCCTGTGATGTCATGTGTGAGGGAATGATTGGATTCCTGCCAGATGACAGCACCGTTTGTCTGCAGTAATCCCATCGAAGCACCTCTCGTTGACTATTTCGGTCCATACAAATCACTCGTAGCCAGCGGACACAAAACGCCCCTTTTCTTTACTTCCTACTCATCTGCAACAGCGTGCCAGTAATTCCCCAATCCCCAAACACCATAAACTAAGGACACTGACCAAAATTAATTTTCCATCTGGCTGCTGCCGCATCCCGGCTGGCTGCGTTACTCGTCGGTCAAATATCTCGATATTCTCCACTCCTCGCGCCTTCCCAGTCGGGCGCAGCAATTGCCAACCTGGTAAATTAATTTCGATCAGTATCCTAAATGCGGGTCACCTGCGCCAACACGCCGATTCAATACATAAAGACCCTTCTCGTTCGCTCTGTTGACCTCAATTAGAATTTCCACTGCATTGGACGTCTGTTGATGTTTGAATCTTGCCCCCAAAGGGGCCCAAGCATTCCTTTACTTGCGGCTATGATTGCGTCGCCTTTTCAAGGCAGCTTACAAATTGTTCCTGCTCCGGCACACAAAACGCCTCTTTGGCTCACTGCATTCCCAACTGGCGACCGGCTCCTTTATAACGCACGAACGACAAATTTTTAATTGATTATTGAAAATTGACCAGGAAACGGCTCTGATGTTATGGCAGTCAAATACGGAAAATACGAAAGCGAAACCGGCTTGAATTATTCTTCGGATATGGACGCGTAGAATTGTCCATTGGCGATGTCAATGTAGTTAGTCTTGTCTAAAGTTGCCAACCCCTCAAAGGTTCCCGATGAAATGCCACCTACACCATCCCATTTGTCAAAATGTACTTC
>JAFGQN010000114.1 GCA_016935665.1 Deltaproteobacteria bacterium
AAAACCCCATCAAATTCGTCTGTTGTGCCACAATTGCGAATTTATCGTACAGTTCGTGTGTCGAGTGAAATGCCCTCCATTCATCGACGACCGTCACCATCCGGGGTGCACCTCTGATTCAACTGCGAATCGTCGATAGCAACGATTTCAATCAGGGACACATATCTGGTATTCTGTGCATCGTGACATTGTCTGTCACTTCATCCGGTTTTCGAGAAAAATCCACTGGAAGATTTCCGGTGAGGGCCTTGTGTCCGTAAAATCCATTCATCATGAACGACAACAGGAGAGCGCCCGGGTGCGATTGAAATATGGCGCGTCCGATGCGACGCAGAACTGCTGCGGGTGAAAACACCTTCTTCCACAGGTTCCGATGCGCATCCGTAAGTTGGTCCGCTGTCATTTTTTTCGGTGAAAACGCTGCATTGTAGCCATTGTAGAAACGCCATCCTCTGTCTCTGTTCAGGCGATTCTCCCTTTCGAGCCGTGCATAAAGCGGCGTCCCCATAAACGGCGTCAATATACTCAGAAATGGAACATCCACGCCAATTTGCGCCATACAATTTTCCATTGCCAGTATGCCCTCCGGGGTGTCATTGTCGAATCCGGCAATCATCCCTCCCATCACCGCAATTCCGTAACGGTGGAGAACGCGAACCGATTCCTTATAGGTGTCAACATGGTTGTTTTTTTTGTTGGATTCTTCGATGGAATCCGGATTGAAGCTTTCAATCCCCAGAAAAATCCCGATACATCCAGATGCCTTCATCAGCTGCAGCAGTTCCGGATCATTTACAATGTCGATGCTGGCCTGAGTGAGCCACCACTTTTTCAACGGAATCATTCTCGTCAGCAATTCTTTGGCCCACTGGCGCTTCACCAGCAGATTGTCGTCCCAGAACCACACAATTCTGCGCTGCCACCAATGGGGAAAATCGTTGTACTGAATTTCGCGAATCACCTCGTCGACCGGGCGAACTCTAAGCCCGCTGTATAACACAGGGACCGTACAGAATGAACATGAGTAGGGACACCCGCGTGTGGCCTGAATCACCCTGGGAATAAAATACCGGGAGGAGAGCAAATCATATCTGGGCATGGGCATTCCCGTTAATGGAATCTCCTCTCCCACATATTTCCGGGACAGTTTTCCGCGCTGCGCGTCATTCAGCAGTGTCTCCCAGACACTTTCCGCTTCCCCCATCACCACCGCATCTACATGACACAGCGCTTCTTCCGCGCAGAAGGTCACATGCGGCCCGCCCGCAATCACCAGCTTGCCCCGGCTTCTGAAAAAGTCGGCCAGTCGATATCCTTCTTCGGCAAACCCACTGAAAAAAGAGAGGGCAATCAAATCCGCTTCCGAGTTTCGGTCTATCTCATCGACCTGCTGATGAAACAGTCGTACATGGTGTTCGTTCGGTGTCAACGCAGCCAGATACATCCCGGTAACCGGCGGAACAAAGTCTCTGGCATGTCCTTTCATGTACCTGGGCTCATACACAACGATAATGTCAATTTTCATTGGCAACTCCAATTCCCATGCAAATTCATCAATGGCTCCCCTGCCACCCAACGCACAGAAATGAAATGATTATTCCTGAAGTGTCAGGGAACCAATCAGAAATCGATCAGACCCCAGTTGACCCGTTCAGTAGACCCCGGTTATTCAAAAAGTCACTGTCGGCTGTTGTGCAGGCTGTTATTCCAAAAATCTCTCCCGGGTTACTTTTTTATTTTTTTTTGCAAAATCTCAAAGCGGCCGATAGGGGGTTATGACACTGCCCAGACAATTCTTATCAAATACGACTTACTTCATTACCAGACGAACGACCCAGCGGGAATTCTGGTTGAAGCCGACAAAGAAAAACACGCAAATCTTTTTGTATTGCATCGCAGTGGCGGCCCAAAAAACGGGGGTGCGGCTCCATGCGGCCTGTGTGATGAGCGATCACTGGCATGCCGTGATATCAGACCCGGAGACAAAGATTGCACAGTTTTACGCATGGGTGCACAAGTATGTGGCCAAAGCAATTAACTGATCCCGTGGACGATGGGAGAATCTTTGGTCATCGGAAAAGACCAGTGTTATTCCGCTGGAATCGGCGGAGGACATCCAAAGTAAGATTGTTTATTGTCTTATCAATCCGGTCAACGCCCATCTGACGGCCAAAGCATCGCAGTGGAAAGGTGTATGGCTTTGCAAACAAAGTCACTCGCGAACAGTAAAGCGTCCAGACAAATATTTTCAACGTGATGGCACTATGCCCAAAACGGTAGAGCTGCAGATTCATGTACCGGTGTCGCTTGAAAACATGGGTGTTGTCGCATATGAAAAGCTGATTGAAGAACAATTGTCCACGCAGGAAGACGAAATTGCACAAGCAATGAGAAAAAAACGTCAGACATTCATGGGAATGGGAGCGGTTTTACAGCAATCATACACAGCCAGACCACAATCCACCGAAGAGCGGCGAAGCATGAATCCGAAATTCTTCTCGCTGGAAAAAAAGCTGCGAATCAATGCAATACGTCGTTACAAATTTTTTGTCTCACAGTACTGGGATGCGTTGAAACGGTGGAAAGAAGGGAAAAGGGATGCCATGTTTCCGGCGGGCACTTATGCAATGCGTATTCATTCGGGTGTTTCGGTGTCGTCAGCATAAACGAAGTCGCGCTTACAAAAAAATTTGATGGCAACGCACGCGTGTTTTGCACTCCTGCATCTTCTGTTGAAAACTGAGGTGTATGTTCCTATCTCTATGTATTGATGCGCTCAGTATTTCATACAGATTATTCGAAATTAGTCACCAGATTTAACTCACGGAGAAAATTTTTGGCTTTTCCTGTTACATGAAAATGTACAACCGGGGTGGGGTGTGCTGGGGTGTGCTGGGCTTTTCCTGTTACATGAAAATGTACAACCGGGGTGGGGTGTGCTGGAAAATCCAGTTGGTCTGTACCGGTGAAATCAAACCCGGTGTCGTTGACATATCCATCCATATTATCCGGTTCAACTCCGTCACACGCTTTATCAGGAGCCTTATCCAGCCGCGATTCAACCATTTGCCGCGTGTTCGCGTGTCGCACATCCAGCCATTTTTCATCGTCCAAAAACTCTCAGTGTTTTATTACTTCGCTCTGTCGTACCGAAGCGTCCAGTTGATTCCCATATAATCAAAATGGATATTCACATCGGTCGCGGTGACCTTCGCCACTGCGTTATTTAAAACGGGGTCGCCATTTGCATCTTTAATTTGTGGGGATGGACACCCATCACCTCTCACAGTGTATGTGCCGCTCTCAAGTGTACTGTAATCCTCGCAGTCACAGTCCGTATAGCAGCAGCACACCAAAAATGTCACCAGAGCAAGAATCAGGATTGACAGAACTGTTTTTAATTTTGAATGACGTGTTTCCATCAGTATTTCCCTGTTGACAGGCAAGTGTAGTCATCAGCGTTTTCACCATACACCTCAAACAGATCCAATTGTGTAAACGCAGCAAATCGTTGACGCATTTCCTGCTGCTGTTCTTCCGATGCACCATCTCCCCCTTCCACCGTGGACAACTGAATGAGTGCCCTGGGTTCCACACAGGAACACGCATTGGCAATTTGCACTGTGTAGTACAGTAAAACGCCAAGACTCATCCCTATTATGGTGGTTAAAATGCTTCTGATTTCCATAAATACTCCTTTTCTGCCCCCTTGTTTTACAATGATCCTGTGATACTTCTGATTCATTTCACACGCCAGTATCGCCGTTTGGGAACCTGTTTCGATAAAAATTGGCCGAACGCCAACCGAATTTATTACAGGGAAAGCCCCACTAAGCCAGCCGTTCATCGTTGAAAAGTCCCCTGGTTCATGTCCGAAACCGGGCTATATAATGGTTTAGGGAGTTTGAGTGGATTTCAACGCGACCCATATTTGGACTTTCGCCACAGTGAAAGCAGATACACAATGAGCCGAATAACCTGGGAAACGCACAATGGACACGACATTCTTTGCGGCAACTATGCAAATGCCTCTGCGGAAGAAGTAATTGCAGCCTTCGCCGCATCCAACAGGATACTTATCGGTTCAAAGGAGCAGGTTTTGGTATTTGTGGATGTAACGAACATTTCTTTGGACAGAACCGTATTTTTATATTTGCGTAATCCAGAAACAAAGCGTGCGGCAAAACACATAAAAAAAGCCGCCATCATTGGCCTCAACGCCATTGCCGCCATGGGTTTGGACGCCTACAACCGTATTTATGGTATCGGCGTTAAATCTTTCCGTGACAAACCCACTACCTTGGATTGGTTAACAATGACGTAAACCGCAATCCCCATTTCCCATGAGCCAGCTCCGCTCATAATTCCAATCCGCGTCAAACCGATAGGAAGAACAAAAGCCAGTTCCCTTTGCCTTCCATTTGGCGTGATTGCCGGTTTTTCGTTCATATTTGATTTCATGAACGTAAAAATAGCATTCGTGACAGGAAA
>JAFGQN010000115.1 GCA_016935665.1 Deltaproteobacteria bacterium
GCGGCCTGCCTCTTCCAGCCAGGGGGCAACTTCGACTCTGTCGTTGATTCTGACGCCGCCAACGCGTTCCAGGTGTTCATCGTCCCTTACAATGGCGTCTTCGCTGTCCGGGTCCACATCGCTGCGAAGTATGGCAATGATGCGCACTTTCTGATTTTTCATGAACCCGTATCCGGTACCGTTGAATGTGGTTGTTGTTCCGATTACTTTTTTCATCTTTCGTTTCTCCTGTCTGATGCCGTGTTCTGTTGTTGTGTTAAAATCCATCGTGTACACATACATCCCTTTTCCGGCGTATATAGCAAGTGGTTTGTCCGACTGTTTCTTCTTTATTTTCAAATAGTTGCAGGTCCGGAAATTGTCCGGGCGAATACCGGAGAAACGCGGCAGACGGACTATTCGCTGTCAATGGAAGTCAATTGTTCAATGGTGTTTTTAAGCGCCAGAAGCGCCGACTCCATGTTCATGATGGCGCGCGTTTGAGCCTCTGCCATGCTGATGATTTTGGTCGACAGATTTTTCAGTTCTCTGTCCTTTTTTTCATTGATTACCCAGAATCCCCAGCTGAGTCCGGCGACGAGAGCGTAAGGTCCCGATGCCTTTAAAATCTCCGCGTAAATCGATAGTCCGAGTGGGTCCATCATCTGCTCCATTTCAAACGTTGTGGTGTTTGACCAGTCCGGAAAGGTTCGCGAATCTTCGGACACCGACGGCGCGTCTGATTGCCTCATCGTAAGCCTGAACGGGTGTGAGCCCGGCTTCAAGACGCAGCCATGCATAAAGAATCAGCCATGCCCCATCGGAGTGGCCAAAATAGGTATGAGCGAACAGCCCCGGTATGCGTCGTTTTGCCGCATGGGTTCTGCCCATGGCAATGCCTTTTTTATCAAGGCCAATCCACGTTTTCGGAATGCGGATACCTTTTGCCTTTTCTGACGACAGCCAGTCCACAAGCAGCGAGGTGGCTTCGGCCTGCTCAGGTGTCGGTACCACATACGCGCCTTTATGGGCCCACGGGGCGTCGATGACTTTTTTCCAGGGCGAATTTTCCTTCAGATATTCGGGATAAAAAGGTGTCACGGTTTCAATTCCCACTGACGGCCTGTTGTGAAACCCGGCATGGTACAGAAGGTCGGTTTGAATGTCTCCATGCTGAGTCACCTCGCCGTCCGGGCCGATAATAAAATGAACACCCAGCCTGCGACGCTGCAGAATGCGCACGGTGGCAGCCACACTCGTGGTGACCGTCTCATGCACGATGACCTCCGTGACGGGAATCCTGCGCTTTCTCCCTTTAAATCGCACGACTGAAGGGTCGTGAAAGTTGCGGAGCACAAGTCCTTTGGGCAGTTCCAGCAAAGCCGTGTTGCTGATAATTCTGGAATGGCTGTTCATTGCTGCTCCTCCTGCGCTTCTGCTGATTCATCTTCGAGTGGCCCGATGACGTCTCCATCGCCTGCGCGCGTGAGACGCAGTCCGTTTCCAAACCACTGTTCAATTTCCCCGGCTGTTACTTCCTTTCCCGCCGCGTCTTTATCAGCGATGCCGACTGCAAACTGTTGGCTGCTCATCGGCCTTGAATACAGCACGTCCACCAGAAGACGGTGCAGATGGCCGAAACTGCCGGGAGAGGGATGTTCCGGTTCGTCTGCAGCGGAACGAATTAAAAACTCCGCCGCCCCGCAGCTTTCGCAGGGGGGAAGCCGAATAACCCTGGCATCCACCTGGCCATCCATTGCGGTACCCGCGGCAAGGTCAGACTGCGCAATGACATTGGTGGCGCCGCAGACATTGCATTCCTGTTCAATTTCCGTGTTCATGATTTCCCTTAAGGACATGGTTTTCCTCCATCGATCACCGGGTCAGGCAATTGCGGTATACTGCCCGTACCAGAAGGCGGTTTCATTCGGGTTTACGTACTGCCAGGAGTGGCAGGCGAATCCGTCCCGGTCGACCAGGCTCACGTCCGGTATAGTGTTCCAGTTGTAGCTGCGGCTTCCTGTTTTGAGCGTCACAGACGATGGCGCCATGGAAAACCGACTGCGAAATGTAACGGCACTCCCTGTGCTCAGCTGTTTTCCGCTGTCTGCATTGTTGGCGATTTGAAACCCGATGCGTCCGATTTCCTGTATTGCACCGGTTGTTTCGAAGGCGGAGTTGACCGTGCTGCTCATTGGCAGTTTCCACGTCTGTTCCCATGAGGAAAAGGCGTCACCCGTGCTGTGATTGTGCAGAATGGTGAACGCATGACTGGAAAAGCAGAAACCGCCCGACCATGAGCCTGTGGCATCCTTTTTCCACATTGCCCCGGTCGAATCGTAATTGGCATTTACAACAAAATACACTGATTCGGAGTCCGCAAAAACGCGCAGCCGCGCATCCAGGCTGCCATTTCCTTTCGCATCCCAGAGCAGCACCATGCCGGAACCCAGTTTGGGCTGACGAATGGTGCGATGGTATCCCGCATTTGTTTCGTTTCCCCGAAAGTGGTCATCATCAAAGGCGTCGATGATTTCCGCCAGCACTCCCTCAAGATTGCGGGAGGACAGTTTTTCGGCGGTATCCGCAACCGAAATGGCAGACGCCTTGTGCGCATCGGACGTATGGTGATGGTCGTTGATGTCCGTAAGCAGGGTGTTCAGCTGACTGCGCACGGTACCTTCCGGCAGATTGTTCGGACTCCCGGCAACGGCTGCAGCGCCCACCAGCGTCGCGCCCTGGGATGTGCTTTTTGACAGCAGCGCAGTGACGATGCCTTCCAGCTGCGCCTGCACGCTGGCGCCGGTAATGTGACTGTGCGACTGTGCGGCAATGGCGCTGGCGCTGTGTGCCCCGGTTGCCGCGCCCGAATGTGAATTTACCAGATCAAGGAGAGTGGACAGCTGCACGTTCACGTTTGAGGCGGGCAGCGCATTCGGTGTACCCGCAACCGCATCCGCCCCAATGCGTGATGCGCCCGGTGTCCCCGCGGTGGTGGCGCTCAGTGCATCAATCAGGCTCGCAATGGCCGATTGCACACTGGTTGCGCCGATGTATTCATGAGCGCCAAAATCGATTCCGGCGGCGCTGTGCCTTCGGCCGATATGGTTGAAATGAACGTTCAGTTCAGCATCCACAATGTCAAAGACCGACTGCACTGTGTTCTCAGCGGGTTTAAGTGTCTTCCACAGCGCCGATACGACTTCCACCGCGTTGCCTTTTGCGAACACAAACGCCTGCCGTCTTGATGTGTCTATGTCGTCGCCGACAATCTGCGTCTGTCCGGCGCGACGCAGCACATCACACACCAGCAGTTCGTTTTCCACCAGCGGCACCCGGCCTGCGCTGCCAATCGCGCCTTCGGCCCCCTGACGCACCACAATCTGAAACGACTCATCCTGCCTGAAAAACACCTGCTGGGAATTGCCATCTGTCCGGGGGTCAAAGAGCAGCCGGTCGAATTTTAAAAATACCGCCATCCAGCGCTCGCTGTCTGACGATGTGACTCCGGTTGGAATGCCTGCATAATCGGCTGAAAGATTCACCACCTGTCTGGTGCCAAAGAAAATGCGCTGCCCCAGATGGTCATATGCTCTGGCCGGCGCCGAAAGGTCAATGGTCAGGTCCGCCACCGGCTCGTGCTGTGCGGGTTGGGCGCCGCTGACAATGCCGTACACTCCGATGTCCGCGGCCAGATTCCGATCCGCCTTTTCAAGCAGGTCAAAGGCAATATCCAGCTCTGCTTCGGTAACCCGCTGTCTAAAATAAAAGTCGGTTCTATCAGCCATGCATTCTCCCTGGAGGATTGTTTCTCCAGAGAGGCAAAGGGACCACGCGGGCTGATGGGGACACGAGAATAAGTGGCTGGTCAGGAAAGTTTTCTTTACTCTCTGTTACATCTTGATTAGATTTAAAAAATCGATGATTTCAGGTTGTATTTAAGAAAAAATATTCAGACGTGGACTGAAAGACCGTCTGGAATTGGAAACGGGGAGCAGCCAAAATTATGACATCAGAAGACATACATCATTGGGCTGCTGACAAAGGGAAAGGTTTTTGAAGAAGATGTACCTGAAGGTACCGTGGCGCTCATCGCTGAAGCGGGAAGACGGAATCCGCGATCTATCGTTCGAATTATAAATCGAATTAAAGTAGCTGTAGAAGTGGGTAAGCTGGATGAGAAAAATTATGAGCCTCTTGCTTTGCTGCTTCATTTGGCCATGGACGAACCCAGGTACCGCCCGTTTGTTTTGATGTTGGATACGCCTTTAGGGCAAAAGGAAAGGGGTCAGACGATTGGCGGAAGGATAGCTGAGATACTGGGGAACATCTCAACTGAGTCGAAGGAAACGTTTCTTCGATTTAGCGATCCTGGAACTGAAATCAAAGGAATTGGGGAGGCCCGACTGGCGGAATCTGCAAAGATACTGACGGACAATCCCCATCTGTTGAATCTGCTTAGCACTGAAATTGGGCGCAAGTGGCTAAGCGACGATGATAATTGCCGCAGTAACGCAGGAGAAGCAGTGAAGACGACTCAGGGGGAGGTACACAGCGATGATAACGTTTCCGATAGCAAAGATGTCAACAAAATTATCAGGGCGCTGCAGCAAAGCATGGTGAAAATTCCCAGTGGCACTTTTCAGATGGGAGGGGAAGGTTCTGACAATGAGCAACCCATTCACGAAGTGAAGGTGCCCGAATTCTGGATGTTATCGACACCTGTGACCCAGGCTCAGTGGCAGGCGGTGATGGGAACCGACCCATCAACGTTCAAAGGACCTGAACGACCGGTAGAGAATGTGTCATGGAATGATGCAAAAAAATTCTGTGACAAGCTGTCTGCGCATACAAGGGAAACATATCGTTTGTCGAGCGAGGCAGAATGGGAATACGCCTGTCGGGCTGGTAGTAATGACAGATATTGTTTTGGAAACGACGAGAATATACTTGGGGATTACGCCTGGTATGACAAGAATTCAAAAGGAGAAACCCATCCGGTTGCTCAGAAGGAACCCAATAATTTTAATCTGTACGATATGCATGGGAATGTTTGGGAATGGTGTGAAGACACATGGCATGATAACTATAAAGATGCGCCAAGGGACGGTTCAGCATGGGTGTCTGAGGATGAGCCCGGTCGCGTGGTGCGCGGGGCCTCGTGGGACAGCAGTAATCCGCGCGACTTGCGTTCGTCGTCCCGCGTCAGGTACGGCGCCGACTCTGGGAGCCTCTTCATCGGATTTCGGTGTGTTCGGTCGTCCCACTGATTCTGAATGCTGAATTTCTGTATTCTGAGTTCTGTTTTAGGGGGTCGGCGGCAACGCCCCCGATCGAAATTTTTGAGGAGTTATGATTGAAAGAATCACCGATTTTTATCAAGGCCTACGAAACAATGGTCTGGGTGCTCCAGCACACGCGCAAATTTCCAAAGGAGCAACGCTTCCTTATGGCCAGGCGCCTGGAGGATGGCTTTCTCAACTTCTACGAACATCTCAACCAGGCGGTGAAAATCAAGTGTCAGGCAAAAGACTACGCCACAGGCAATACTTCATGGTCACAAATCGCGACGTCGCTCCAGGCATGGAATGTCCATGCCTCCCTGGGCGACACATGGCGGCTACGAGGCGATATCTTTCGAAAGAATACTTTCCGCATCAATGAAGCTCCGTCGTAAATCCCATCTCGCTCACCCCAATCACCCAATGGTCGTATTCCACCGGCGCTGAAGGTTCGATGAGATCAACAGAGTGGGTATGAGCCGGTTTCAGGTAATCGACAATCGCGCGAAGCTGGGTGCGTTCGGTATCGGTCAGCGCCACGTTTACTTCCACATTGAAGGCGTAGCGGGCAAAGCGGCCGGAGGCGCCGAGTATTCAATTAACGCCGAGTTCGGATTCACCGAGGCGCATTGTATCTGCGGTAAATGGCGTAATGGCGGTGATGTCGATGCCAAGGAAAAAGCGGATGGCGTTTTCGATACCGATGGCAGTGCCTTTCTGGCGATACATTTCCGCCAGCACCGCTGCGAGGCGTCGTTTGGCGAGTTCTTCGAGTTCAAAGGGAAATGGGTTTCCCAAATCAGTGAGGATTAAATCCAGAAAGGATTCAGGCGCTCTTTCCAAATCGAAAATATCGGGGAATCGGTCAACATCGGCGAGCAGCCAGTTCAACACCTCCTGCAGGCAGGAATGGAACCGCGACCTCCTCGCCAGCCTGCTGCAAAACCACATCTCGATTTCGCAGAACCCAGGTTGCACGCGAATTTTTAAGTGGTGTCTCATTCAAAGACTGTCCTCAATGTGGCCAAATATTGCATCACCGTAAAGACTCGATTTGCGCTGTCTGTGGGCAGACGCATGCTGAATCTCCAACAGGATCGTTGGAAGAGCATGTTATCGAGAAAGACCTCGATAATCGAATTAAGGAAATGAGTGAACTTGTCACGCGTCATGAAGCGGCGCTTACAAATATTAAGCATAGATTAATAGCTTCACGTACAAAGAAAGCTGCATTGGATGCAGAGATCAATCAACTGATCAAAAATTAGGATTCTGCATATTTGTCTGTTGCTCTCGAAGAAGAAAAACGACGAGCTGCGTTGAAACAGCAATTAGATGATTTGAGCAAAATTGAATTTCTGGCCAATAAAATAAGCGCAATGAGAGAAAAGGTCTCAGATTTGTCGGTTCAAGAGAACACTGTCAATTCAGATTTACGGGACGCACGTGACAAAGCTGAAAGAGATCTGCAAAATCTGACGAGATTAAAGGAACTGTTTTTAGGTTGTCTTGTTCGTTCAAAAATACCCGGATTTTACTCAGACGATATTGTTGAAATGAAATCTCCGTCCTTTTTGCCTGAAATATCATCAGTCGGAAGCGGTGACCTCGCTGTGAGTTCGTTCAGCAATTGGGGAAGCGGCGGTAAAAAAACTTTCTTCAAATGTTGCTTTGCTGTCGCAGTGCACAGACTTGCAGTAGAAAGAAACGCTCTATTACCTACATTTCTTATTATCGATTCTCCAATGAAGAATATTAGCGAACGGGAAAACCGGGACCAATTCGAGGGCTTTTTCAACATGCTATATGACCTCTCCGTATCCGAACTGAAGGGTACTCAATTTATCATTATCGATAAGGAAATTTGTCCGCCACCAGAGAATTACAAAAACACTTTTTTTGACCGGCATATGACACCAAACGATCGCAATATCGATCTCAAGGACAACCCATTCCCTCCGCTCATTCGTTACTATCGTGGGAAATGATGTCCCGAATAGCCTCTATTCTTTTGGGTTCATAATCCGGACAATAGGTTCGACGCCAATCGAATTATTTCGACGAATGCTGTGGTGCCGCACCACCGGAGACACCGGTGAAAATCATGGCGATTTCGTGTCCCAGCAGGGAAAGGGCGGATACAAGGTCCTTAAAAACCGGCGCGGCGGATGTGATGGATCGGGTGAATCCGTCCTTAAATCCCTCCCATGCCTGACCAATGCGGTATGTAATCTGATAGATGGATACCAGGAATCGCTTGAGTCCCTGATTTTCCACACTGGCCAGCTCGTCGCGCACTGCGCCTGAGAATCCGCCCTGTTCAAACAGCTGCTTCAGCCCTTTGAAAAGCAGCTGAACACTTCCCCACAGACGGCGGGAAAAATCCGCGATGCCGCCAAGGTTCCTTTTAAAGGCATATGAGAATCCCGCCACCGCTGCCGCCAGCACACCGAGGATCAGAATGACCGGCAGCAGGGTGGTGAGGATGCCTGCCAGCGAGATGCCCAGCGCCTTGAGCCCAATGGCAAACAGGGCGATGGTCGCCTTTGCCGCAAGAACGCCTCCCGCCAGCATGAGTATTCCCCCGATTGCCACAGTGATTCCCGCCAGTACCTTTTTGATGGGCGCGGGTATGGCCTGAAACACTTTTAATATCGAATTCAGCGTTTCCACCACTGCCTGCACGATGGGTTTAAAAACCTTTGCAAACGGTTCGCGCAGCACCACCGCGAAGGTCCGCAGCGTTCCCTGCAGCAGGGTCTTCTGACCCTCGAAGGTATCCAGCAGCTTTTCCCTGAACCCTTCGGCAGTTCCACCCGCCATGTCCATCTGCTGCCTCAGTGCTTCAATGGCTTCTGCCCCGCGCAGAGTTATTTCAGCCCCGTCCCGCATAGTGGTGAAGCCGGCGTTCATCACCGAATTGAATGCCAGGAGACCGCGGGCGCCAAATGCAACTGCGACCCTGCGATTTCGCTCTTCTTCGGTCATGTTTGCGCTGGCGCTTGAAAAGTCGCTCATGATATCCACGATGGAACGCATTTTTCCAGACGTCTGATCGAAAATCTGAATGCCTGCGCCCAGAATGGCCTGCTGTGCTCTGGCGTCTGAACCCACTCGTCGCACCGCTTCCCGATAGGCTGTCGCAGAGCTTGATGCATCAATGTTGCGATTTCGAAGCAGCCCCATGGTGATGAGCGTATCATCGAGACTCTGACTGAACACCGCTCCGGAGGCAGCCGCCTTGGCGAGTCCGCCTTCGAAGTCCCGTGTCTGAAAATTGGTCAGCTGTGTGATGCGCAGCAGTTTATCAGTAACCCCCGCCGCTTCTTCCGCGGCCATCCCATAGGCGTTCAATGTCCCCACCACCGCTTCCGCCGCCGATGCCACGCCAAGCTGACCAAGCGAGCCAGCCGCCAGATCCAATACCGGTATCAATGTGCGGGTCGCCTGGGTGGCGGTCTGACCGGCAGTGGCCAGAGACGTTAATCCTTCCACTGCTTCGTCAGGTGAAAACTGAGTTTGAATCCCCGCCTGAATCGCCGCTTCCCGAAGCAATCCCAATTCCTGGGTAGTCGCTTTTGTTACCGCCCCCACCGCGGCGATGCCCTGTTCAAATCGTCCTGCCGCATTGGCCAGCGCGAACGCCCCGGCAACCGCAATGGCACCTGCGGTAAAGATGGCAAACCCAACCGCCAGCTGACGAAATGCTGTGGTCATCCGCTGAGTGCCACCGGTAACCCGTTCATCCAGACTGGTAAAGTGCCGCTCCAGCCGCCGCATTTTCGACGATGCCAGATCGCGCGCCGTGAAGACAAACCCCAGCCCCATGGAATTTAACATTAGCCTTGAGTCCTGAGTCTTGAGTCTTGAGGAAAGAGGGCGGGCTGGGATATAGTGGCGAGGCAAAGGGGTATGTTATGCCGAGAAATTACAATCAGCTTAAGGTTTTTCAGATGGCCGATGATTTGGTTGTGAGGGTTTATCAGGCCACACAGCATTTTCCACGAGAAGAGCAGTTTGGGCTCACATCCCAAATTCGAAGAGCGGCGGTTTCGGTGCCCGCCAATATTGTGGAAGGAGCTGCCAGACAAACAGAGAAGGAATTCCTGAATTTCCTCAACATATCCTACGGTTCCCTGGCAGAAGTCGGATACTACATCGGCCTGTCCCGGAAACTGGGCTTTCTCAGCACAGACATTGGTGCAGAACTGCATGCCAGCTACGAAGAAATCAGCCGTATGCTCAATGGCCTCATGCGCTCTCTCAGACAAAAATAGCATCCTTTCTTCTCCTCAA
>JAFGQN010000116.1 GCA_016935665.1 Deltaproteobacteria bacterium
AAACAGAAAATTGCCCCCACCCGGCGGCCGCTCCACCCCCGACGTGACGCCTCTGTCCACAGTGGCAATATCCAGCCCATCGTTCAAATATGTCCAATCCGCTTGCGCCATTACATCACCTCGTCGATTTCCAAATTTGTCAACCCGCCGAAGCGCTTATCCCTTCGAACGCGCGGAGGAGGGCAAACGACAATCACCAGTTATTTTCAAAGTTCTCGAATCCATCCGTCCCACCATCGAACCACGCTCTCGCCGCTGTCACATCCGTCCATTCCCACGCATACAACTCATTGTCCTTCCATTGTTCCTCATAGTCTTCAGCCGGTTCTCCATCAAAAAAACCAATGACCGAAGTCACCTCATCCCAGTTATTCAACCAGGTATCATTGGCCCAGTTGCGCTCCATATCTTCCACTGCGCCACCGCTGAATGGCGCGGTGATGACATGCCCTGTCGGCAATTCGTACAGATAAAAATCATTTTGCCAGGCGTCTTCGAAGTCTTCAAAGCCTTCGGCAAGCGGGTCGAAAAACGCAATCGCAATATTGCTTTGCCCGAGTTCATCGAGAAATTCAGTCCATCTATCAAAGTCCTCAAACGCCTGATGCGGCTTCGGGCCAAACCCGGCGAACCGCTCCAAAGAGGCGAATGACAATATCGTCCAGTGCGCCGCCTGACCGGGTTCGTCCCCTGCAGTCTCAAATCCGGGATTTTGAACAGGCATTAAATGTATCCCCCTGTGTCGCCATTGATCAGAGATACTGTTCCCAGAACCGGAAACTCCCTGATGCCGAGCTTCACATCCGCGGGAAGGCCTGACAGTTTCAGGTCCCCATGACGGTCGCCGATTTTGCGCACGCCTTCGGTGTCACGAATGAAATTAAACACATCAGACCAGGCCACTTCTCCCACGGGGTTTCCTTCGCTGTCCTTGATATTGAACCCAAAATCCACCTGAGAGTTCGGGGTGCCGTCCGATTCCGAGATGCGGAACATTTCTGCAAGCCTTGCTTTAATGCTGTCTCGAACACCAGCGGGGGAGTAACCCTGTTTGATATAGATGCGCGCTTCAACATCCACTGTTCGGTACACCGGATTTTGAACCAGCACCTGAAACGTCAGGGTACACGGATAGGTTCGAGTGACCATTGTGAGCACCTGGTTTTTAAGCGCTGGCGTTGGGAATCCGCCACCCTGCGGAATGATGAACAGAATGCCGCTGTTTTCTTCTATGCCCGTATCCTCGTTGGAGGTGAGCATCAGCGCTCTGGCGACACCGGGCACCCGCTTTGCGTTGATTTCAAAATCCTCCCGGGCAACAGTTCTCGTTGTGGCACGGAGACTTTCGGGAACCAGCAGCTTTGCAGACGCCATTGTCTGCCGGTCGCTGCCTCCGGACGCAGATTCAGGATTCATCACGGATATCTGCACCGGATTACCATGGGCGTCTGCATAGGCACCTTCAATCACCGCAAGTCGCTGCGCATCCACATTGCCGCTCAGTCCGCCGCCGGTTTTGTAGGCAACGCGCACAGTTCCCGTTGGCGGCGCCCCGCTGGTGCCATTGCCAAACCGCACCGTGGCACGATCGTTCTGGTCAACAAGAACAGTATAATGCAAATCATTGGGCCCAGACCCCAGCAGGCTGTCCCGTTCTTGAAAACTGCCGTTCGAGGCCGATACTACAGCAGACCCATCAATAAATGGTGTGTGGTCCAGAATGATATCGAGGTCGGCCAGGCCTCTGGAATCATAAAGCTGGGTATACTTTTTGGAATGCTCTGCAATTCCAGAGGCGACTGGCGGGTCTGAGTTCGCTGGAATCGTCACGTCGGTCAGCAACTGAAATTTGACAGGCTCTGTGACTTCCTTCGTCCGTACAATAGCTCCAGCCGGAATCACCACATCCGCCACCGGAACACGGGCCAGCTCAACCTCCATAACTGCTGTTGCTGCCCGAGCCCCCTTTAGTCTGTACCCAAGCATTCGAGATAGCGCGATAACGTTTTTTCTCTGTGTAGCAGTAATAAGCCGGGATTCCCGCGCCTGATTATCCAAATAAAAAGTGACCACATCCCCAACAAAGGCATACATCTCCATCAGGATATTACCAAAACTCGCCACTGAAAAATCAGACCAATCCGGAAACACACTCTGAATCAGCGAAATCAACCGCGATCGAATCGCATCAAAATCTTTGTCTGTATAATCAATATTAACCGGCAACAACGCCACAGCGTTCACCTCCGAAGAGGCAAAGGGCGATTAGAACCTGGTGGGGACACTCAGACGTCTACATTGACATTCAGCTCGTCGCTAGCTCTTGTTTGCCCCGACCGACGAAATCTAACCTGTATTTGCAGCGCTACTTCATTCCTGACTGGATTCACCGAAACCAGCTCCACCTCCGGCACCCATTTTCGCAGGGTATCGCGGATGTAGATTCTGGCGAGCTCGGCAAGGGCATGGTCATTGCGCTGATATCGCAGCAACTCCAGTCCGGAGCCGAAGGCGGTGCGCCATGGCATTTCGCCGGAGGAATTTGGCGTTGCGCCTCGGGTCATGATTGCCTGCAGTACTTTGGAGCGCAACAGGTCGGCGTCGCCGCCGGAGGCAAAGTCGTTCTTTTTGTCACGGCGAAAAGGAGCGAGCAGATTTCTGTTATCGTTTGGCATGAGAGACTCCTACGGAATCGGTACCGCGCTTCGGACGGTTTGCAGTACTTCTATGATGGCATCGATGGGTTCGATGGCATTGTCCAATGGTTGTCCAGCCAGATTGGAGAAATCGGGGATTTCGGGACCACCTACCATTCCTAAAAACAGATTGAGCAGCCCTATGAGTTTTCCAAGAGATGCAAGCATTTTGCCAAGGTTGGCTGCTTCCTGCGCCACGTTCGCCTCGGCGCATACCGCAATGGCCATGAGTCCGGCATCGTCCAGGTCTTTTGCGCGGTCGATAACTTCAAGTATCTGCACCATTTGTCTCTGCAAGTGCACCAGTACCATTTTTACCTCTGTGAGATTGTGAATGACCAAATCGATGATGCCCACGATGGTCATGGGCAATGACAACTGCGGGATGAGCTTGAGCAGCTGATTCACCTTCTCCGCCAGATCGGGCAGGCAGGCCGCGAGGGCGGTGGGATCCGGCGGCGGGCCGAGTGAATCGGGAATCGCTTTAACACAATTGAAAATCGCCACGATAGTGTCGATAACATTGAAAAAAGGCACCAGCGGAGTGAGGGCGGGTTGCAGAATATCCAACAGATTAATGTGTTCAAGCTCGATGCCGCCGGGCAAGGTAATAGCGAACGGGTCCGGGATTTCAGGGATTTCGATGCAAATGGGAAGCGTCATGATGTCATTCTCCTAAATCGGATCCGCCACTGGACGAACAACGCGACCCGCGATGGTTACCTGCGTGGCTTCGAGGCTGATGGCGCCCACGGCTTTAATGGTGATTGCGGTGGTGCCCTGTAGGGTAATGGTGTTTTCTTCGGCGTCGAACAGAAGGAAGTCGCCGGTCTTTCGGTTGGTGAGCTTGAGCTGTCTGGAGTTGTCCGATTCATCCATTTCGATTCGAAAGGTGGGTGTGGCAATCACCCGATTGTCGGGCGGATTCTTTTGGGCTTCTTCCGGCACTTCGCTGTGGCCTTCAGGTTTGCCCCAGTGGGCGCAAAGATAGTGGGGCGCGTCCACATCCCCCTGGTTGAAGAAAACGGCCACCTCGGCGCCCTCGGCGGGCACAGCAAAAAAACCACGGTCGTTGGATCCACCACCGCTGGTGCCAAGGGGCCATGCCCACGCGCTGTGGGGTTCGAGCACCCCTGGAATGCATACCCGAACACGCCCCAGACCTTCTGGATCGTTTCGATGGGTGACAACCCCCATGTACATGCCCATCAGTCGGGTGTCCTGGTTGCCAATATCATCGTCGAACTGACTGTGCATGTTAGACCTGAGTCCTGAGTCTTGAGTCCTGAGGATTTTGCGCGTTCTGTTCAAATGTCATTTTGTTCTCCTGACTTTGGCTCAAGTCTCAAGACTCAAGTCTCAAGACTGTTTCGATTCGGGATCTTCAAGACCAACACGACGGCCATCCTGTCGGTACTCAATTCTGGTCTGACCGGTTTCCGGGTCGACGGCTTCCACCTGAGTGGGTTTGCTGTCATTTCGTGGTGTACTGGTATTGCTGGCCCCCTGTTGCTGCTGCGCCAACTGTCGCGCTCTGCGGCCTGCGCCATCCTTCGTCAGCTTAAGGTCACACACATATCCCGACGCCGAAATAATATGCTTCACGTTGGTGACGTAGTATTTGCCCGACAGCAACCCGGAGATGCCGCGCACCTCCACAATGCTTTTTGCATGCAGGGTTGGGTCGCCCACGACTTTCATAGACAGCTTAATAGTGGCCCTCTCCGCCCTTCTGTATCGCGCCGCGGATTCGCGACTGGCGCGGCTTTGGGTGGTCGCCGCAGAAGGATGAACGCTCACCGTGGCGTTTCGGGTTTCGATGGCAGTTGCGCCGGTTTCCGGATCCACCACTTCAACCACCTCGCTTAAGGTGGTACGGTTGGCTGTATCGTTGGCGGCAGATGCCTCCACTGTTGTGCGCGTCAATGGATCCCTGCCGCGAACAGTCACCTTGCCTACACGCTTCATTAAATCTGACTCGACATTAATGGAAATCACATCGCCGCGACCTGGGTCCGCATACCAGGTAATTACGTGAGTGGGCGCTGCGTCCTGTCGTCTTTCGTGAAAATGGAGTCCGCCTTCGTCTACATAAAATTCAAACTCTTCTCGCGCTGCCAACCTCCTTAAAAAGCGCGCATCGGTTTCAGAGGTCTGATTGATAACGTCAAATACCTCTGCGGTATCCTCGACATCAAGGAACTCCCCTTCAAACCCATATTCCTTTGCGATTTTCCGCACTACCTCCGAACGGGTCCTGCTTTCAAAGCATCTGGTTTTCGCTTCCCTGTTCATCAGCGCCGAAAGCGCCTGCCCCTCAATAGTGAGCGCCGTGAATCCTTTGACCTTTTTCACCACTACTCGTCTTGGCGGCGCCATATTGCCGGGGTAACCCCACGACACTTCGAGAACCGATCCGCCCATAAGCGCTTCGTCGTCAAACAGTGAAAGATCAAAGTTGTCGAGCTGCAGCGACAGCTTATCGGCTTTGCGCTCCGAATCATCAAAAGTGAATCCGATAATCCGACCTTTCAAATCCAGAGGCACGCCTGAGGTCGATTTCTCATCGGGCAGCTTAGAGACACGAATACCGGGTGCGCTGCGATCGGTCATGTTTCCTCCCGAAGGTCGGAATCATGTAGGTATAAGCGGTTAGCGATTAGGTGTAAGGCATAAGGGTTGAATATGCGCTTCGCTAATCGCTAAAACCTCAAAACTCATCCGTGTTCCCTTCGTCTGGCGTCGCTGAGAATGACATCTTCAAGCACCCGAAGCGACGGGATGAACAGCTCCCTGCCTGACTCCAATTCAAGAGTCGGGTCAACAATTGGATCCGGCTGAAAATCTGCAATCGCCCACCAGAAACCACATGCCCTTGGTAAAGACGAAAAGTAGCGTCCCGCCAGATTGAAAAGGGTATCCCCCTGGACCACGATATGCACCCTGGTATCCCCATGACTTCGAAACCGATATGGCTCTCTGTCTAAAAGATGCCAGAGACCAGCGCTATCCTGCGCTCCCCAACAGAAGATGTGTCTTGAACCCACTTTCGGCGGCATTATGAGACCTCCCTTCGGGAGGGGAAAGTCTTGAGACCTGAGTCTTGAGACTTGAGGGAGGGAACGGGTGCATTTGTGTTTTGCTCATGGCTCATGACTCAAGACTCATCGCTTTCTCATCTCTTCTGACGTCACCCGCACATCCAGAATCTCCTCAAACGATACGGTGCCCGAATAAACAAGCACCGTCCCATCTGTGGCGATTTGCCGATATTGAAATTCCACATCGGTGACCACGGTTTCCACGGTGACCACATTGGGCCAGATAAAAAGTATTCTGGGAGGCGCCGTATCGGGCACGCCTTCGGTGCCTGCCGGTGGAACAGTCAGCGCTCTGATGAATGACCGGAATTCCATGATGTCTGGGCTACCCAGGTCGCATGGGCGAGCAGCACACGAAGTGTGCGACCAGCCGGGTTGTTTAGACGCAAAGAACCGGTCCAGATAAAACTCCACACCGGAAAGCTGCCGGTTCCCCGTCGATTGGAACTGCAACACCTGATGAGACAACCCCGGCACCGATAGCCGGTTCCAGTTGACCTGAAGCTTTTCGCTAATCTGGGTGGGGTTGAACAGACATTCCATTGTCTCTCCGGTGATAACATTCACCAGCAGGCAACGGGGTGGTCTTTCGGGAGCGATGAGTCTTGAGTCCCGAGTCCTGAGGTTTGTACTGTTCATTCCTGTTTTCTTCCTTTTCCTGCTCAAGACTCAAGTCTCAAAACTTTTCCGTTGTTTTTTCCCGCTCAAGACTCAAGTCTCAAGACTCAGGACTCCCTCAATACACCGGTACCGGCGAAAAAGACCGCGCTGCCGCATCCGAGCTGGCGCGATGGTTTGCCTGAGCGATGGTCTCGCCATCCACCTGCACATTCACCGTGAACGGAGGCGTCTGTCCCTGTGTGCGGGCGCGACCAGTGGCGAAGGACATCATGCTCGCCTCCAGGGCAGCCATATCTTTGCTCCGCACCTGAGCATCCATACTCGCAGGCATGATCGCGGTGGCAGCTGCATTGGACACGGCATGGCTGGCTCTGCCCATCGATTCAAACTGGCCCTGCGTCTTCACTTCAGCTGAAAGGGGCGTTCGGCTCAGACGTTCCAGATTATCTGGTAATAGGTCGGTGGGTATCTTTCGAAGCAACCTGATGACAAAATCACGAATGCCATCAAAGACGGCTTTGATGTTTCTGCCAATGCCCACAAAATAGTCAACCACCGGTTGCAAAAAGCCTTTGATGCCGCTGGCGATACTGGCGAACAGTCCACCGAACCAGCTGCCAATGCGAGAGAAGAACGCGGCGATACCTGCGAAGAACGAGGTCACCGCATTCCACGCAGACGCCAGAGCGTTGGGGAGCGTTTCGGTTAAAAACCAGACAACTGCGCCCAGTCCTTCACCAATTGCTGTCCCCACCGCCACAAAAACATCTTTAATGGTGCCGGACACCCACAGTATCGTATCGACCACTTTTACCAGACCGGCGATGACGAAGCCGATGAACATCACAATGCCGCCCAGCACCTGGCCTACTACCTCGCCCACAGAACGCCAGCTGGCGGTGGATGACTCAGCTGCATTACTGGCATTGTTGGTTTCTCCCGTAAGCAGTCCCCAGGTTTGCCGCAAATCATCAATGGCGCCCCCTACGGTTTCAAATGCCGGTCCGATGTACTTCATCATGGATTTAAAACCGCCAATGATGCCGCCTGTGACCCTCGTGACGATGGCGATAAGTTGGGTCATCCATCTGACCAGGGTCCCAATGGCGACGCCTGCGATTTCGCCAAACGATCTGAACTCAGACGATGGCAATGATACCGCGTCACCGGAAACGCGGATAAAAATGGACGCGATTTCGTGCCCGAGCTCGGAAAGCGCAGCTACAAGATCTCTGAATACCGGCGCTGTGGATTCAATGGTTCGCGTGAATCCAGCCTTGAATCCCTCCCAGACCTGACCAACACGAAAGGCGATTTGATAAACAGATATTAAAAAGCGCTTGAGTCCCTGATTTTCTACCCTGGCCAATTCATCGCGTACTGCGCCTGAGAATCCTCCCTGTTCAAAGATTTGTTTTAATCCCTTGAAAAATAGCTGAACACTGCCCCATAGGTGCCTGGAAAAATCAGCAATGCCACCGAGGTTTTTTCTAAAGGCATAGGAAAAACCGGCAACTGCAGCCGCCAGAACGCCGAGAATCAAAATGACCGGCAGCAGGGTGGTAAGAACGCCAGCGAGGGAGATACCCAATGCTTTTAGTCCAATGGCAAACAATGCAATGGTCGCCTTGGCCGCAATAACGCCGCCCACCAGCATGAGAATTCCACCCAGCGCCACGGAGAAGCCAGCCAGTACTTTTTTTATGGGCGCCGGAATGGCCAAAAACGCCTTGAGCACCATATTCAGTGTTTTCAGCACCGCCTGAACAATTGGCTTGAACACCTGAGCGAAAGGTTCGCCCAGCACCACAGCGAATGTCTGAAGGGTTCCCTGGAGCAGGGTCTTTTGCCCTTCAAAGGTGTCGAGCAGCTTTTCTCTGAAGCCTTCGGCTGTGCCGCCAGCCATGTCCATCTGTTGCCTCAGCGCTTCAATAGCCTCTGCCCCACGCAGGGTAACTTCAGCGCCGTCACGCATGGAGGTGTAGCTGGCGTTCATTACAGCGTTGAATGCCAGAAGGCCTCGGGCGCCGAAAGCGGTGGCCACTCTGCGGTTTCGCTCTTCTTCGGTCATGGTAGTAGTGGCGGCGGAAAAGTCGCTCATGATGTCAACGATTGAGCGCATTCGTCCCGTGGTTTGGTCGAAGACCTGAATACCCGCGCCGAGAATGGCCTGCTGGGCTCTGGCGTCTGAACCCACCCGACGCACGGCTTCCCGATAGGCTGTCGCCGAACTGGACGCGTCGATATTGCGATTTCGAAGCAGCCCCATGGTAATGAGCGTGTCGTCGAGACTTTGAGTGAACACCGCTCCGGAGGCAGCCGCCTTGGCGAGCCCCCCTTCGAAGTCGCGTGTTTGAAAGTTGGTCAGCTGGGTGATGCGCAGCAGTTTATCGGTAACGCCCGCCGCTTCTTCCGCGGCCATGCCGTAGGCGTTCAGTGTTCCCACCACCGCTTCAGCAGCCGATGCCACGCCAAGCTGACCGAGAGAACCCGCTGCCAAATCCAAAACCGGTATCAATGTGCGAGTCGCCTGGGTGGCGGTCTGACCGGCAGTGGCCAGAGACGTCAACCCTTCCACGGCTTCATCCGGAGAGAACTGGGTTTGAATTCCCGCCTGTATCGCCGCTTCCCGTAGCAACCCCAGCTCCTGTGTGGTCGCTTTGGTTACTGCGCCGACTGCCGCGATGCCCTGTTCAAATCGTCCCGCCGCATTGGCCAACGCGAACGCCCCGGCAACCGCAATGGCGCCTGCGGTAAAAATAGCAAACCCCACCGCCAGCTGACGAAATGCTGTGGTCATCCGCTGGGTGCCGCCGGTAACCCGTTCATCCAGACTGGTAAAGTGCCTTTCCAGCCGCTGCATCTTGGCCGAAGCCAAATCGCGGGCTGTAAAGACAAAACCAAGTCCCATAGAATTTAACATTCGTCTTGAGTCCTGAGTCTTGAGTCTTGAGGTAAGGGGGCGGGCTGAGATATAGTGACGAGAAAAAGGGGTATGTTATGCCAAGAGATTACAGTCAGCTTAAGGTTTTTCAGATGGCCGATGATTTGGTTGTGAGGATTTATCAGGCCACACAGCATTTTCCGCGGGAAGAGCAGTTTGGGCTTACATCCCAAATCCGAAGGGCGGCGGTTTCGGTGCCCGCCAATATTGTAGAAGGAGCTGCCAGACAAACCGAAAAGGAATTCCTGAATTTCCTCAACATATCCTACGGTTCGTTGGCAGAAGTTGGATACTACATCGGTCTGTCCCAGAAACTGGGCTTTCTCAGTGCAGACATTGGCGCAGAATTGCATGCCAGCTACGAAGAAATCAGCCGTATGCTCAATGGCCTCATGCGCTCTCTCAGACAAAAATAGCATCCTTTCTTCTCCTCAA
>JAFGQN010000117.1 GCA_016935665.1 Deltaproteobacteria bacterium
AAAAGAGAAAGCGGTGCGCTTATGACCCGGATTACATCCTGGAAGTACTGGCGGCCTAAGAATGCTGACTTTGCGATTGCCCTGGGACAAAGATGTGAATAACACCGGCCAGCGAACGGGATATTCTCCAGCGGTAGCTCGAACGCGGAACGCAGGATGCTGATGTAAACTTCAGAATTTTAAAACACCAGTCCACCCAAAGTCAGAAAGGTATTTGAGTGCGCTCTATTAAGGCCGCAAAAGTATATCCGATAATACCTGAGGGGTTGGGGCCAATGTGATAGTTCACGAAAAAATACGGTTAATAATGATGATTAAAAAGAATCTGTTCCGAAATAAAATGGGGATAGGTATTGTTACTCTGTCCCTTATCGCTTTGATTACGTTCAGCATCAACGTCTGGGCTCAAACATCCAGGTCGGATGTGTTTGTGTATGTGAATACAATGGTGAAAGCGAGTGTATTGCAAAAAGATCTCCAGTCTGCCATTCCAGGTGCCCAAATCAGGGTGTTCAGTCGAAATACGGATTTTCAAAAAGCGGTGGCGGAAGAGTCACCGGAGGTGGTGATAGCGCGCAAAAATCTGGTGCAGAAAGTGAATATGACGCCAGGATTGCAGGGGATACTGAATGGTCAACAATCCGAGGTGTATGTGCTGCTCACAGTGGACAAAGCTGTGAATGTGGCATCTCTGGACGGCAACAGCGTGGGTGCGGTAGATGAATTTGGCCGACGCCAAACGTCTTCTTTTGTCACAGAAGCACTCGGTGTAAAACCCACCGTGAAGCGCACTGTAAAGGTCGAGGATTTGCTGGCATTACTGCAGTTTTCTGCCGCGGATGCGATATTTCTGCCAAGGCGGTTCACGCCTGTACTTCAGAAATCGAGTCAGTTGAAACTGATTGAAACAACTGTGCCCAATGCATCAATGCCTTTACCGGCAGTGGGATTTGCATCCGATGCGGTAAAGACACATATTCTGCCGCAAATAAAAAATTTAAGCGGTGAAATCAACCAAAAAATTGGGGTGGATTCATGGCAATAAGATACGTTTGGGTATCTGTACTGGTAATTTTGTTGCTGCCGCAATGCGCGAAAAACAAAAAAACGAGTGCTGTACCCGCCGCGGGGGTGGTTCAAATTGACCAGAAATTCAAAGACCTAAACCCCAAAACGGATTTATCAAATATTGCATTTTTTACACCAGCGAACGAAGCAACTTTTTTACTTTGGAAATCGTTGTCCGGAGAACTGGCGGAGGAGTTCAATATCAGAACACTGGTTACCACCCAGCGAACCAGCGCTAAAGACATGGGAAATCTCATCAGAGCAACGACGCCGGTGGCCGTCATTCTGGTTGATAACAGTACGGTAAAAAAGTATCGGGAATATCAGAAATATCATAAATCAGATAATACTCCGGCGTTCATTTTTATGGCGTCCTTTCTGAAGGAAATAATCGGGTTGGTCCGAAATGCCAATGGCATTGCATACGAGGTACCGGGTGTGCTTTCCATGGTTCGTGCGCGAAATGTGTTGAACACCGAGGTGGCAAAAATAGGGGTGGTTCATCGAAAAGCCTTCAGCGATTATGTGAAATCTGAATCCTCAATGATGAAAGTGGAAAAATTCAAAATGGTGACAGCAGCGGTTAGCGACTCCCCCACTATCTATGAACTGGAAGCGGCATTGGACGATTTGTTCAACAGAAAGAAGGTGGACGCATTGTGGATTCTCAACGACAATGCATTGCTGAAACAGGAGCTGGTGGCGGATGTGTGGCTGCCCACATTGCAGAATTCTCCCATGCCAACCATTGTGAATGTGCCTGTGCTTCTGAATCCGGAAATTGAGTTTGGAACTCTGGCGGTTATTCCGGACAGTGCGGCGCTGGGCGTTCAGGCGGCAAATATGATTTTCAATGCGTACGACAAGGAATGGGAACTGGAAGAGAACAAAGTTGAAATGCCCCTCTCGGTGCTTACCTATATAGACAGAAATCTCGCCCAGAAAAATTTTGGTCTGCGTGAAAATGCAGCCAATTTTATCGATAAGCAGTTGTGAATCAATTCCAACGATTTTACCGTGAATCCGAAACTGTTCCGAGTTGTCTCCGATGATGGTCTGGAAGTCCTCGTATTTGTGGATGCTGTGTTAGGCGTCCGCGTTGAAAAATAACTTACAGCACTGACAGTGTCAGCGTTGATCGGGACGACGCCGATCGATGAACCAGCGACGATACTCGAACATTTGTTCGATTTGCGCATCCGGTGCGCGGTGATTACAGGTTTCCCTTTCCACAGAAAGCGGCTCCGCTCCCCAGCGCACTTCTGGGCAGTCGTTGGGGTTGTATCCCATTTCCAGTGCGGTTTGACGGGCAACGATATCTTCGAGGGTGACCTCCTGACTGCTGCCATCGGAGCGAATGTATCGAACGGACTTTGTTGAAAGCGTTTCTTTTAAAATTCGATTCAGTTCTTCGGTGACCTGCGCTGGCGTCATCCCTTCGGGAAGCTCGTACAGGTCAGTATTTTTTCGGACCTGAAATGGGAAGGTAATCGTATCGTCAATGGCGAGAAACAGGCGCATGTCCCGTGCGGGAGTGGAATAGATTTCCCACGGGCCGAACGTTTCAAATATCGCCGGGCCTTTCGGCATGCTCATGGTTTCCCAATGCGTCTTGCGCATGTAGTTCACACCGAGTTGGACAGCAACTATTCGTTCTTTAACCGCCTCATGCAAAATGGCGATTTTCGCCTGCAACATGTCCACTGGATTGATGGGCACGGGATTGAGTGCTTTTTGCACCTTGCTGTAAAACACATCCGCATCTGTAATGGCGGATTGTGCTTTGGAATATTGGGGAATATTCAGTTGGGTTTGCAATTCGGCGTTGGTGGCAAATCGCAGTTCGTTTCCATTGTGCACCACTGGACGAAATGCCTTGAAGCCGTCAGTGGGAACGCGGGGATTGAAAATGAACGTGCCTTTGGAAAACGCTTTGTGCGAAACAGTCAGATCCGGGTGGGCGTCAATGCCATACAGCGTTCCGGGCTCCTTCTCGGTTTGCGGTTCCCATTGAGACACCATGATAATGTGTCCGCCCGCATCGACGAACAGCACACCGGGACGGATTGATTCAGGCGTCAGTTCGATTGGATAGGCGATACTGTTGTCGTCATCGGGCAGGGTTCGAAAAACGCCCGCGTGGGTCTTCCAGTTCACTGTGGCTTTCACGAAGCGGTTGAAACGCGCTACAGGATGCGTGATATTTTTGGGATTGTCGGTTTCATTGCTGAACTGTCCATAGCATCCCGGCCCGGCGGTGGAGCTGCCACGCACGCATTCATTGATCAGTACAGGCAATCCCAGTTTCCATGCAAAATAGGCTCTCACCTGCATGGGTGCATCTGCGCAATCGGGTCTGAGAACAACGGGCACCTCCGCCGCTTCATTGTCCTCATTTAATCCCTTGATGCCGTAGAGAATGTTTCGATACGGGTCCTGCGTGGCGCGCCCCATTGGCCGCCAACCTTTGCTGGCGCCCCTTGGGACATAAAACAGTCTGGCAACAAATGCGGAAAACAAATCCTCCATGGCGGCGTTCCACTCGGCGGTGACGCGCCATGCCTGTGTGGGGCTGTCAAAAAGTGATTCGTTATTGGCGGGGACATTCGGTGCAGCAGGCACGTGCAAATCGAAACATGCTTTGATATTCTGTTGTTTTGGGGCCCTGAGGACAACTTTATAATCGCCTTTGGCAAGGCCGTTAAAGTAAACGCTGCTGGCACTGGGGATATAGCCCCATTTCTCGTCGCGATCCGGTTTCATCCGTTTATTCTTATTATTAAACACCTGAATGGAAAAATATGTTTGCGCCGTTTGGGACAACGCAACAAGCCGAACCGGCTTTTGGGGCACTGGCGTCTGAGGAAGAACAAATATGGAAAAATCGTTTTCAACCTCGTCTGGACACTTGCGGGTCGCGAAACTGCCAGGAGCGGCCATACCCGTTTGCGGGATGGCCAGCAGGAGAATGAGCGCGACATAAAAGGCATAAAGCATACAATACCCGTTAATCTGTTGTTTCAAATATCAAACATCGCTGCGCCGGGCGCTAAATATGGCCGCATTCATATTTCAGTGGTGAGCAGCCAGATGATTTTATTGTAACGCGGAAATTTTTCAATTGCACGTGAATTTGCTGTTCGTTCAGGGAGGGAGAGGTTTTTGTCGCGGCTTGACAACAACTGCGTGATCCGGTTAGAAGTGCTTCAATTCGCGGGGCATGCGAGGTATTTTGTTTCTTTATCAAAGGCAGAAATGTGTTTATTTCTTTGTGCTGTTGGTGCTTGTGCTCACTCGTTCAACCCACAGTCAGGAACAGTTTCTCTCGTTGTCAAATCCTGGTCACGCCGAAATGCGGTCTGAATTTGCAGTCGATACAGATTGGGTGGTATCCAAAGACCTCTTCGCGGTCTGGTTGAACCCCACCCTGTCTTCAGCACATTCGTTACAGCTTTGGCTGGTGTCAAATACGTCTTTTGCAGACGTGAGCGTGTCGGTTGCCGGATACCACACGCGTGAGGTGAAGCGCCAGGGGGGGGCAGGACCACCGTTTGCAACGCAATATGAATTGATCCCCACATCGTCGTCGACAAAAGTGATTTTCGCGAAGCGCGATGTGGCGTTGCGGATTTGCAACGGTCGAAAGGGGGGGCAACAAACGAGGGGCAATGGCCATTGTAAAACACTGATGGCGAAAACGGTGATTGCAAACGGAAGTAAATCTTCCTGGGTATGGCGAGACATGCGCAAATGGAATTCCCAGTGGGAGGCGCTGTTTTCCATCTGGGTGCAGCATCTGTTTCGGCCGCTGCCCTCGGAACGAAACCGTGGATGGCATCGGTTGCACGACGTGCTGCGAAATCCGGAACGAAACTTTCTGTACAATCAGTTGGGATATGTTGAAGACGATCCCAATTCGACAAATCGAATTCGGGCAAAGGCGGACTGTGGTGACTTGCCATATATGCTGCGCGCGTACTTTTCATGGAAATTCAGCCTGCCGTTCCGATACAGCGAATGCACACGCGGCACGGGTCAAAAAGGACCGCGCTGTATGAATGAAGTGGACAATCGCAATATCAGACATGAAAGCATTTCCCACCCGGTGGCACGGTTCAACGCGTTTTTGAAGGTAGTGTCTTATAAAGTGCATTCAGGAACCTATCGCACACTGCCAGTCAGTGACACATCCGATTTTTACCCTGTTGCACTGAGCCGCGACACCATTCGTCCTGGAACTGTATTTGTAGATCCGGGGGGACACGTTCTGTTGGTATCTCAGTGGGATGCGGATGGGTTATACGCCGTGGATGGACATCCGGATAAAACCGTCACACGACGACCCTTCAAGCCAAAGTTTTTCCCGCACTATCCCAGACTGACCACAGGTGGGTTCAAAGCGTTTCGCCCGTTCAGGCGCAGGAACGAACACTGGATACCCGTCCCCAACAGTCAACTTAAATCGACCTTTTCCAGGATGCAGTATCGCTTTCAAACGCCCAATGAATTTTATCAGCGTGTCGGCGAATTGATGATTCATTAAGCGCTGCCGCACTTGTATCATTTTCGTTTCATGCAAATGGATGCTTGGCTACGGCGAGGATCCAGCTTAAAATGTATAGCAGGAGGTGGTAAAAACAGATGACCCACTACCGGTTCCTGCTCTTCCGTCTATTGCTGATTCTGGTCCTGACGAGTATCCAGAGCGCGTCCAATTCGCATGTACCGCTTTCCACATCCAACAATATAACTGTTCGTCAAACCGTTTCCACAAGTGTTGATGACTTGACCTCATCAAAGCGAAATAGCGTTCAACCAAATGAGTCGGGCAATATTATAATCGTCATGTTTCATAATTTTGCCAGGCAATACAGCAACAATCCCCATGTTGAGCAGCCCTATACGCTCACCCTGCAGCGCTTCAGACAACTGCTGTATGTCCTGTATGCCAGGAACTACAGACTGATTAGTCTGGCCGATTTTTATAACAATCATATTGATATTCCCGAGGGCATGATTCCGATTGTGTTTACCTTTGATGACGCCACAGCTGGGCAGTTTCATTTAGTAAAAAATGAAAGTGGTGAATGGGTTGCCGCCCCCAATACAGCGGTGGGCGTATTGGAGGCATTTCACCGAAAGTTTCCGGACTTTGGACTGGAGGGAACCTTTTTCATCAATATGGGACTGACCAGACCCATCTTTGATGGTGGAGGCACCCTCGAAGAACGTCTGAAATATCTGGTGTCAAAGGGATTCGAGATTGGAAATCATACATGGTCGCACGCGGATTTACGCAAGGCGGCATCCAACCTCGAAGTGATGCAGGAAGTGGGACAAAACCAGTCGGCATTGAATGCGGTATTGCCGGGCTATCAGATGCAGTCATTGGCGCTGCCGTATGGTCGGACACCGAAAGCCGCCTGGATGACCGCTACCATGAGTGGTGATTTTGATGGTGTTCAATACGAGAATCAGGTGGTGTTGGGGGTGGGCTCGAAACCGTCGCATTCACCCACTTCCACGCTGTTTGTGCCTTCCGATGTGCATCGTGTGCGCGCTCCCGGACGAGACCCGGTGGTGACGGATTTGGACTGGTGGCTGAAAAAAATATCACCGGGGCGATTGTATGTGAGCGATGGCAACCCCCATGTGGTGACCATTCCCAAAAACAGCTATGGGCAGCTGGCCCGCGGATTTCTTAAAAGGGAAAAACAGCATCTGATTGTGTATTGAGATATGTGGAATTGGAACGGTATCCGGGATTAAAACCGGTGAGGCGATACCATCGTCATATTGAATCTCCAGGTTTGCATACGGCTTCAGACGGGACATTGGTTCAGTATTTTACCCCCTGAAATCAACGAACAGACTGTTTTTGTATAGTTGAAAAAAATACAGACTTTGTAAGGCAAAAGATCACCCGATGCGAACTGTCGCGTGTACCTACTCGATGTCAGGGCAATATTACGCTCGGTACACAAAGCAAAATTAGCGGTGAAATATGGCGAAACTACGGTGCATCGGAATACAGCGAAAATTTACCAACGAAACGCTTATACAAGCCATTGGAGACGGAGATCCTTTGGCGGCCTCCGAGTTTTATCGTCGGTATGGAAAAAGAATCAACAGTCTGGTGTGGTCGCTCATGGGCGGTGATGCAGAACACGACGATATTGTCCAAACTGTATTTGTTAACATCCTCCAGTCGCTGTCTTCGGTTCGCAATCCGGAAAAATTGTCCACCTGGGTAGACAGTGTGGCGTATCGAGTGGTGTTTAAAGAGTTGAGACGACGCAAGGGCCAGCGAGTAGTCCCCATGGATGTGGAATCCGACACCATGCAGAAAAATTCGCGCCAGTGGGGCGCCGCTGGTGTGGCCATGCGCGTATACCGTATTATGGAACTGTTCGCTCCGGAAGACCGGATGATTTTTAGTCTGAAATATCTCAACTGTTTTCAATTGACCGAAATTGCGGAAGTGAGTGGACTATCGCTCTCAACGGTGAAAAGGCGAATCAACGCCGTTAAAAACGCCTTTGAAAAGCGGGTTAAAGAAGACATCGTATTGCAGGCCAATCTCGAGGGCTGCAGCAATGTCGGTTAGTGTCCCAGGACCGCTCTCCCATTAATTAATATACGAGAATAGATGTGGAAGTCTTTTGGGTGCCGCTTCAATCAGCACGCTGAATTCATTCGTTTTGCCATTCCGTTGCGCTATGTCCATGAATATGGCAGCATGGCGGCAATTTTAAAATAAAAGGAATATTTCTTAGGTATTGTTTTGAGTATGCGCGACATCATTAACTACTTCAAAGAATGCTATCGGGAGGACAGAAGTCACAGTTTCATTCGGAACGTGTTTCACAAGGATGTAGGGTTTTTGCGGTTTGTGGAAAACGACGAGGAGCTGCTGGCGTCTCCGTTGCGCATCGCGTATCACCACGATGCTCGGGCGGATGAACTGGCGAAAACCGCTCATGTGTATCGAAGAGAAAAAGAGCTTCTGTACGGGGCGATATTTGTCGTGGGCCAGGTTGTCCTGGCAGATGGGTCTCGTGAGCCGGTTTGTGCGCCGGTGGTGTTTCAACCGGTTTCCATCGAAAAGTCAGACGAGTTATATGTCCTCAAACCGCAGGACGGCGCCCCACGTTTTAATTATCGTCTGGTGGGATGGCTGGCGGCCGTTTCAAAACCGGACGAGGATGGCCTGACCAGTGAAGACATCGATGTTATCGAGGACATGCTGGGAGATGGCATCCTGGAGACGGGGGAAGTGTGGCAATTGACCCATATCCTTGAAAAACATGTGGCAGGGCTCGATACGTCGGAGGCGATGTTGTATCCCACGCTGATATCGCAAAAGGCTGTGTCGAAAAAGCTTAAGGCGTTGAAACAAAAAGGCGAGACCGAGCTGGTATTGCTTTCTGCATCGTGTGTGGGACTTTTTAACCGTGGAAGCGATGCTCAGGGAGTACTGCTGGATTTGGATAAACTGTCTGAAGCGGCAGAATTCTCGATTCCTCTGCAGGGGTTGATGGGGATTGGCACAGGACCAGCACCGGTGGTACAGAAGGCCGGCTTGTCTCCCTCTATTTTGAGCGAGGTTCAGGTTCAGCTAATGGAGGCGGCAGCGAGGTGCGTCAATTCTCTTCTGATTGGCCCCCCTGGCACTGGAAAGTCGTACACGGTGGCGACGCTCGCCATGAACTATATGAGTCAGGGCAAATCAGTACTCATTACCTCAGGGCGTGATCAGGCTGTGGATGTGATTGGGCACAAAATTCAGTCGCAGCTCAGGATAGGCGGGTGTGTGGTTCGCGGTGGCACACAGTCGTATTTAAAGCAGTTGAAAGCATTTGTGCAGGATGTGCTCAGCGGCATGTACAGCGCCGAATCGGGACTGGCGGCGGAGGGTATGCAATTGGAAGAGCGGGTAGCGCTCCTTTTGAACAAGCGCCAGGCCCTTGAAAAAGATCTTCTGAAATGGAGCGAGGTCGAAGTGGCTTTGGGGCAGCAGGTGGCCGGAGAAAGTGCGAAATGGTTTAGTGGTCTGCATGCCTGGTTTTTAAAACATCGAATCGAAAAACGCGTGCCATTGTGGGAGACACTCGACGATTACAACCAGGTTCTCGATGAACTTGTGGAAAAATCCCGGACGCTGATTTCATACCGGTATCAGTTGCGGTTGACAGAGGCGCTTTCGACTCACCGGCCATTGCTCCAACAGTTCGGGCGGGCTCTCAAGGCCCGAACGGCCGGAAAACAGGAGGAATTGTTTGCCGCGATGGATTTGTCGGTGCTTTTGTCGGTGTTCCCCGTCTGGCTGGTAAAGCTGGCGGATGTGTATCGCGTGTTGCCACTGGTCGAAGGCATGTTCGATTTGGTCATTATTGATGAGGCCACCCAGTGTGATATTGCCAGCTGTCTTCCCGCCATCCAGCGGGCCAGGCGCGTTGTGGTAACCGGAGATCCCCACCAGCTCAAACATATTTCATTTCTTTCGGAAAAAAAAATGCACCAGCTGCTTTCCACCAACGGGTTGCGGTATGATGACCACCTGAACTACCGTGAAACCAGTATTCTTGACTTGTACACCGCCAGGCTGCAGTCACAGGAAAGTGTCCTTTTTCTCAATGAACATTATCGAAGCAGGCCGGATATCATTCGGTTCAGTAATCACCACTTTTACGGCGACAGACTGATGGTCATGACCGAAAAAGGGGATTTTCAGAGCGCGCCGTCGCTGCACACAATTCGCTGTGATGGCACACGAAACGAGCGGGGCGTGAATCGTGAGGAAGTGGAGGCGATTGTTAAAAAAGTTGTGATGATTACAACAGATACCTGGACGATGCATGACCCGCCGACCATTGGAATTTTGTCGCCATTTCGAAATCAGGTGGATGCGCTGACTGCGGCGCTCAATGAGAAGGTGCCCTTGAAGAAAATGAAAACCCATGACATCCTTACCGGGACAGCTCATTCATTTCAGGGCGCTGAGCGGGACATAATGTTGTTGTCACTGGTGGTGGACGATTCATCACACGCCAATGTGACCCGCTTTCTGGAACGGCCGGACGTGTTCAATGTGTCTATTACCCGCGCCAAATGGGAGCAGTATGTGTTTTACTCTGTAACCCCCGACACCCTGCCCAAAGAGTCTCTCCTGCGCCAGTACCTGGCGGATGCATCCTCACCGCCAGTCCCGAAAAAAGCAACCCATGTGGCTCGGGACACGTTTGCCGCCGATGTACAGTTCCGTTTGCAGCAGATGGGGTTCTCTGTCGACGAGGGTTGCTCGGTTGCGGGTTGTCCAATGGATTTGCTGCTGAGACAAAATACCCGTTCATTGGGAATTGATTTGATTGGCTACCCCGGTGATTACGCCCGGCTATACCAACTGGACCGCTATCGCATGTTGCGACGGGCCGGCCTGACCATTTTTCCATTGCCGTATTCGCAGTGGTGCAAAGATCCCAACATGTGTCTGGACGCCATAAAATCTCTGCTTGAAAAAAAAAGAGGTAAGATGCCGGTGGATTAAAAACGATTACTCAACAATGACTTCGAAGCAGTTGTTGGGGCACGATGGATCGATGCCAGGATCGCATTCTTCTTCTTCTTCCTGCAGGATGCCATCGCCGCAGTAAGCGCCCCAGACGCAGCCTTTATCGCATTGACCGTAGCCGCCGTCGTTTTTGCCGTCATCGCATTCTTCGCCCAGTCCCACGATGCCATCGCCGCATTTCGGACGACATTCACTGCGGGCCGTATTGAATCCGCCCAGTGTCAATTTGAATGACGAGCCCTCCACTTTGCGTTCCGCGTGGAAAACGTTGATGCGATACACATTGTCGGGTTCCATGCCAAATGTCCCGTAAACATTATCGTCGGCTGGATTTGGATCGGGATCGTCCGTGATGGTCACGCTGCCGCTTTCAGGCACATGGACACCGCCCAAATCAACTGCCAGCTGGCCGTTTACAAACACCCACACATCGTCGTCACCGGTGAATTTCAAGGTGGCGGGGGTATCGGGATCGTATTTGAACCAATAGGTCACTTCGGAAGTGAAATAGAAATTGTGTGTCTGTGCCTCATCGTTAAAACGGGCCTCCCAGGGCCAGCCGGTCATGCCGTACTGGGCGGGGATTTTAGCGCAGGCATCTTCATGTTCATTATCCGTCACCGAGTTTTCCATGGTGCACGGCGATGTTTCAAGTAAGTCGTCCAGCGGGAAAAAGAGCGGGTTGCCGTCGTATTCATATTCCGGTGGTTCGCATCCCTGGGGATCGTCGGTGGTGTCCCATGGACAAATCACACAGCCGAATTCCTCACAGGTTGCAAACTTCTGGCCGCCTTCGCCCTGCCAGGTGGCAGCAGTCAGCGGTTCACCCAGCTCACTGTTGGGATCGGGGGGATATCCCAGCCAATGCTCGCCATTTTTGCCATATCGATTCACAAAGTTTCCGTTTCCATCCGGATAGAGCACAATCTCACCCACCTTGGCCGGCTTACGGGTATACCATTCGTCCATCTCCTTGATGCATCCGTATTCGGGGCCAGCGTAAACCGGTTTCCAATTGTCGTTCAGTTCGTCGGCAACCAGTCCGAGTGTCAGCGTACTGCAGGATGGGTTGCCGAAATCGTTGTCCACATTGCTGCCTGCTGCGAAATCCCGGTAAATAACGGATGCGGTGAGTGTGCACGTTTCTTCGTCAGCGCAACCCTCCTGGTAACAGTCAAAGCCTGGTTCCTTTTCACATTTGTCATTGCAACCGTCACCATTGATTTTATTGCCGTCGTCGCATTCCTCGCCCAGCACCAGACCATCGCCACACTCGGATGCACAGGCTCCACCTGAACAATCCGGTTCTTTTTGACACTGGGAGTTGCAGCCATCGAAGGGCACATCGTTGCCGTCATCACAGCTTTCTGCGCCTTCCTTGACATTATCGCCGCATGTGGTGGGCTCGCATGTACTTTTCCCATCTTTATCTTCGCTGCATTTCCAGCCGATTTCCACCTTGCAAAGAGGAGAGCATCCGTCCCCTTCCTCCAGGTTGCCATCGTCGCACAGCTCGGGCAAAAACAGCTGTCCATCGCCACAGATGATCAGCAGACGGCAGGGTTCACCGGGAGGATGACAGGTGTAGCCTTTGGTCACTTCCAGACAATCGCCGCTGCAGCCATCTCCGTCCCTGGTGTTGCCATCATCGCAGGCTTCCCGGGTCCGATCGAGAAGCCCATCGCCGCACTTATCTCCACCGTAATAGTCCGAATCGCCGTCGGAATCGGAATCGCCGTCGGAATCGGAATCCCCATCAGAATCGGCATCCCCGTCTGAATCCGAATCGCCATCGGACGGTGTAGTGCTCGGTTTGGCCGCATCTTCCTCGCACCCGATGGCAGCCAACATAAATGTGCTTACCATCAGCGCACTCCAAATAAGCGTTTTGTAAATGTGTTTTGTTGATTTCATGTGCTGTCACCTCGCGTCGTAAGATAATGAAATTAAGTGTCTTATCCTCTTTTGTTTCTTTCTGTTAGTTTAGATGTCGCATCATCCATGAATTACAAATGTATAATAAAAATTCATTTCGATAAATACATAGTTGCTCCCGGCGCGGGATAGAGGGCCAAAATTACCTGCAGCCCATTGCATCGTAAAGATGAGGCCGTGTCATATCAGGCCTATCCGTTCATCCGGTGGTGCAACCGCAGTAAAAAGGAATGAACACTGGTCAACGTTGACACGGATATGAGTTGCAATACATGTTGGGGACGCAAAGAGGTGTTGTTTCTGACCTCCGGATAACCGCTTCAGTAAGCCGGCTTCAGCTGGTGAAACAATTTCTGGCAACATTGCAAAATGCCATGATGACTGGATCGTTCCGGCGCTTTTCCCGGAACACGACACCAATGGCGTAAGGATTGAGAGGCGGGGAAACATTGATCACCTGGATACGGTTTTTAAGCGGGCTCTGATTGAGTACTATCCCTGGAACAAATCCGATGCCGAATCCCAGACTGACCATGGCGATGATCGCTTCATTTCCGGCGACTTCGGCATATACAACGGGACGAATGTGCTTTGATTTAAACCAGTGGGTCTGCTGATTACGGGATACATCCTTGTCGGGCATAATCAGTGGCGTTTGCGCGAAATCGACAGCACCATTGGCCTGGTATACCGGGATATTGTCAAAGCCGATGGGGGCAATGCATTCCAGCGACGTGGTGGTCAGTGGGATAATGCCCACACCGGCGGGCAGTTTTTGAGGCATGGCCGCCACCGCACAGTCCGCGGTTTTGTCCTGAATTCTCAAAATGGCATCGGCCACTGTGCCAGTTAAAAGATGCACATGCACTTTGGGATACTGATTGCGGAACGGACGCAACACATCCTGTAAAATGGTATGGGCGGCAGTGACCGAGCTGTAAATGGACAACTTGCCCGACAATTCATCCTCGCCCGCATCGAGTATGGCACGGCATTGAGCCCATTCGTCCAGCGTTCGTTGCGCGAAGGACAGAAATCGGTTTCCGGCAGGAGTCAGGCTCACATGGCGCCGATCCCGGAAAAACAGTTCGTGATTGAGTTCCTGTTCCAACCGCTGAATGGAGCGGGTGAGTGCCGAAGGACTGAGGTGGACCAGCCGCGCGGCCTTTCCAAAATGCAACGTTGTGGCCACCGCCATAAAACTCTGTAAATCCATTGAATCCATATATTGAACCCTTTGACGTTTTTGTTGCGATAAGTGCAGGATAATATGAACAATTAATCTAATTTTCGCAACAGCTCACGTGTGCGACCATGACGGCGTTGATTTCAACCCGTTATGTTTTTTGCATTTTTTTTACGCAAAAATCAGTAATTCGGTGTTTATAAATGCGTAACACATTTTCGTTATTGGAATGATATTCACAGGGAACACGAATATTGCCTGCAACTGACGAGTGAGTATTCTATGCGAAGACAATTGGCGAGGCCAATTGAGGAGCTGATATTGATCAAGTTGTTTGTACCGGGTTTGATACTTTTTCTTTCTGTTGTGACAATGGTGTCCATGGTGTCCATGGTGTCCATGGCCGGCGCCCGGAGCGATGAAGGCGCCCAAAAGGCATTTGAACAGGGAAAAGAGCTGTTTCACAGCGGCAGATTTGCAGAGGCATCCATAAAATTCAGAGAGGCGTATCAAATAAAGCCCAACTGGAAATTGTTTTACAATATCGGACAGACCGATGCCGCAGCCCAAAAGTACGGCGCAGCGCTGGAGATGTTTGAGCGATACATGGCATATGGCGGAGACAATATTTCAAAGGAACGCAGCGATGAAGTGATTGCTGAAATTGAGCGATTAAAAAAAATTGTTGGGTATATTGGGTTTGAAAATTTTCCAGACGGGGCAATTATCGTTGTGGATGGCATCCCCAGAGGGGAAGCACCTTTACCAGGACCGATTTGTGTGACGGCGGGTATGGAACACCAGGTACAGGTTCAACTGAATGACAGGTGGTTGTTCAGTGGGAAAATGGCGCTTCACAGTGGATTGATTCGAATTGTGGATTTGGTTGAAATGAAAAACAGGGCGGAGGCCACCGCTGGTCCGCCGGAGCCTTCACAGGGAGGAGCTCTGGCGCACGAAGGTATTCCGGCTCAGATAAAAGCGGATTTTCATGAAATCAAAGGTGTGGGATGGTCTCTGATTTGTGTTGGCGCAGGCGCGCTTATTGGTGGTGGTATCACCGGTAGCGTCGCCATTTCAAAGCACAACGATATTAAGGACCAGTGCAAAGGGGGATGTCCATCAGAACTGGATGACAAAAACAATACTGTCAAATCGTTGGCGTTGGCAGCAGATGTGATGGCGATTACCGGTGCGATATTTGCCGTCACAGGTGCGCTGCTGGTGCTGGTTGGCAAAAAAAAGGAAGCGCCTTTGACGAAACCGTTGTCACTGACACCTGTCGCGGGCAAAAATGCCTTGGGCGTATTGGCCACTGGGGAGTTTTAATATGATTCGGTATACATCGAATATTGTTGTGCTGACGGGCGTTCTGTGCGCGATGTTGGCGTGTTCGGCCAATCTGGGCTTTGATATGGCTGACGAAGATACCCAGAGTTCCGGTGATACAGATACGTGGGGAGGGACAGATACTTTGGATTCTATGAGCACCGATGATACTCAACCATCGGATACACAGAGCGACACAGGGGCGCCGCCGTCCGCCGATTCTGTAACAGATCACAATTGTGTTCCCGAGGTCAGGGATTGCAGTTCTGCGATGGACAATAATTGTAATAATTTTCCGGATAATGAGGAACCGCAATGCACCACGTGCACACTCAACAACATTGAACAGTGCGATGTGCATGCCGGGCTTGATGGAAAGGGAATCTGCAGGTCTGGCACAAGAACGTGTGTACTTTCCAGCAATAAGCAGAGTGTCGGATGGGCGCCCTGCAGGGGAGCGGTGGGTCCCAAAAATGTTGATTGTTCGTCAGAGTACGATAATAACTGTGACGGATTACCCGACAGGGACGACCCAAAGTGTGATTGCGAAACGGATGACATCGATACAGACTGCTTTTCTGTGCCCTGGGCCGATGCACCAAACGCCGCTGGTATATGTCATACAGGTACTCGGAAGTGTACGGGAACGAATATCTGGGGGGCGTGTGAAGGAGAGCAGGGCCCAGGACTCAGGGATTGCACGTCGGGACTCGACAACAACTGTGACGGCACTCCCGACAACCAGGAGTCTGCATGCAAATGCGATGGCGAATTTGCCGGAGTGACACGCAATTGCGGCGACTTTGAACAATTTTGGGACGTGGGGCAATGCAGAGCGGGGCACCAGAAATGCGAAATTCAACCGGATAGAACCGCCGCTGCCTGGAGTCCGTGCATGGATGAAGTGGCGCCAAAGATTCGCAATTGTACCTCGGATGAGGACTATAACTGCAATAAAATTCCAGACAACAGCGAAACCGCGTGCATGTGCGACGGCGTTAACATTGTTGGTGAAGAGAAAGACTGTGGCAACAGTCCGCAGTTTTGGGGAATAGGTCAGTGCCATGCAGGTAAAAAAATGTGCGAATTACTTCCTGGAAACAGCGCTGTGGGGTGGGGCGAATGCATTGGAGAGGTGGAACCCACCGCAGAAGAATGTGGGCCGATGGCAGCGGATGCGGACTGTGACGGCATTGCCGGATACAACAAGGGAAGCTGCACAACCGTCGTTTATCTGACCGGACATAATGCGGCAGGCGACAACCCCAGAAACTGGTGTGATGACCATCCGCTGGAGCCCGACTTCGGAGTAATTTCCAGTGTGATAAACGGTCAGAGTCTGGCGGTGAGTGTGTTTGCATATACATCGCTGCCCCTGCAGGAAACACACGATTTGCTGGCCACTTTCAAGGTATTCAAAGATGCGCACGAGAATACAAGACCACTGGTGCGCTGCAAATTCCGGCAATTCAGTCTGTTTACATATTTTGTGAGCATTGCCGATGAAGACGGTCAGTGTCCCACGGACATGGCATCGAAAAAGATTACCGTGTACCTCGATGAGCCTGAGATTGTGGGATATGTCTCAACTGTGGATGCCGAGGGGTATAGCCCGTTGCGATCACTTTACATTTCATCCACTGCCCGAAATTATTATAATGGCATAGTGGGCAGAGTGCCGATGGCCAGCAGTAATTGTCCAGAGCTGTGCATGTGTCTTGATTCGGAGTTTTTCTCGATTCCTTAAATGGTGACTCGCGCGCCTGTCTGGCCCGGCGGTAGGCGGCCAAATCTGCAAAACCATGCCTTTGAGGCGTTGCCAGCCGGGGGTCATCGGTCACAATCCCGCGAAACGATGGGCTGGAGATGATAGACAGTGATTGACTGGCACTTCCTGTTTTGCGATTCACTTTTTCCAATATGAATGTTTGCCGCGTTGTTTTTATTGCTCGACGGTTGCCTCGCAGTACACACACTTGCGTCCGGACAGCGGCGCCACCAGCGGTTTGGCGGCCGGGTGCACTTTTCCCTGTAACCGTACCACTCCTCCAATTTGCATGGCATCGCAAATGGGGATGGGAGGTAACTTTTTCAATGCGCGTTTATTGCGGGCGCGTTCACACAAAAAAAAGTGCCACAGCAGGAAGCCCACCCCAATGACAGGAATGAGGATTGGCAAAAGATCTGAGAATGAGGATGACATATTGGTGACTATAGCAGGTCGGTTCAAAATTTCGATTTATTGATGCCCGATGTTCAGAATTATCGGGGGAAAAGAATTACAGTCGCATCATGCCGGACGTGTGTTCAGTGTTATTGTAACAGTTTACTTTTGGTAAAACTATTGGTTGCATAATCGTCCGCATCGGCAGTAATATCGGCCTTCTGAAAACGAGCTCTCATAACTGAATCTGATGGAGCAAAATATGGTCTCGTTATCCTCATCCGAGCAACTGTCACTTGCTGCAGAAAATGCAGGCTGGCTTAAGATTCATCCGGGATACAGCGTCTTCAGTCGAATTGGCGAAGATGCCAGCGGCCCGCTTTACAGGGGAAAATCAGTTCAGGACAATCGCCAGGTGGTTATCCGTCTGTTCACCCAGGATACTGCGCCGCATGGTATTGCATCAGGCCATTCGGTGGTGCCCCTCGTGCAGCTGATAGGTGTGCAGGACGTCCTGCTGGCGGAGGATGGACTTCCGCTGGCGGTGATGGCAATGCCTAAAGGTATTTGTCTTGCCACACTGCTTGAAAAAAAGATGACGTTGCCACCGAATACCGCCCTGCAAATTGCGCTGAAAGTGTCTTTGGTTCTCAGGTCGCTGCATATGCACGAAATTGTTCATGGTCATGTGGACGCACAGAACATTTTTGTCAGAAAAGCAATGGGAGGGACGCTGGAAATTCAGTTGCTGTACCATCGGTTGACTGGACTTCCGTCGGATTTCAATTTTCCAGGCAATCTGTCCCCCGAGCTATGCACTGGAAAGGTGACGTTGTGTGAGTCGGACGACGCCTGGGCGACAGTGGTGCTTTTACATCGCATGCTGCTGGGAACCATGCCGTTTAGCGGTGATTCACATACGGCGACATGTCGACAGATTCTCAGCGCTCCGTTGAAATTACCTGGCGCGTTTGAACGAGATTTACAGCCACTGGCGCGCCTTTTAAAAAAGGGATTGGCCAAAAATCCAATCCACCGTTTTGACGCAAGGGAATTGAACCTTGCCCTGAAGTCCCTTCTTTCAAAGGGCAGAGGTGACACGGATCCCCTTGCGTCTCCTTCGGTCAAAGGGGCACGTATGTATGATTCGGCGGGGGATTGTTCGCCACTTCACACTGCGCAGGATGTGTCTTCCACGTATCCGCACACCGCCCAATTGCCGCAGCAGCGACGACTGATGGAAAGAGAGACAGCGACCGGGTTATCTTTTCACAACGACACCACTGAAACGCGGCCCAGCATTGATACACGTCTGTTGGCGAAACAGGAGAAGTGGAAGGCGAAACGACGCACTGTTTTTCAACGTGTGTCTCAGTTGATGACATCACAGAATTCACCTGATAAAAGCGACGTGGCAGGCGATATGGCCACGATTGATTAACCGGGAAACGCTACCAAATCGATTTTTGCCAACTGAGTTTTTTAAACCAGAGTGACGGAACACTTTATTGGCCCCCGTATTGCGTCGGCTGACACAACTCTGGATATATATGGACGCGTGCACCGTCACAGATAGATATGGGAGGCGACAGGCGCGTGGTGGCGTCATGCTTTTAGTAAAGGAATATTATAATATGTTTGAGTCTTTTGAATTGCGAAAATCATGGGCCGTTGAATTGTCCCGGAATCCATTTGTGCTGTGGATTGGGATATGTCTCTCGATGGCCGCCTGCGGTGACAGTGACCTCCCCGAAGGGGAACTCCAGGGAGAATCCGGACCCGAAAACGACAAAGCCGGTGAAGTCACTTCTGTGGACGATGCCGATCCGGACGATGATTCCTGTGACAACATTTTAAAAGTGACATTTCGAGACTTTCAGGCGGGACACCCGGACTTTGAGCGCGCCAACGAAGGTTGGGGGCCGTTGCAGGGTGTCGTGGAGCAAAATATAGGCAAGGACAGAAAACCGGTTTTTCGAGATATTTGGGGACAAAATAAAGTGTTCGATCCCAGTTGTGACAGCCAGTGTCCAAATGGCGGAAGTGTTGATCCCGGTGTCGGGCAGCTGTGGGGAACACAGGATTACCAGAATCAGTGGCAAAACTGGCTCCAACAGAACCCCAATCCGTCAACCAGTACGCTGGCCAATTTATGGAGTCCGTATGTGCCCATGTACGACGGCGCGGATTCCTTTTATGACTGGTATCACGACAGCGACCGAAGCAGACGTGTGGAGCTGGCGCTGGTGCTGGAGAAAATGGATGACTCATATGTGTTTGATGATGCCTATTTCTTTCCACTGGATGGTCAGGGTTTCAAAGATAACGACGCATACGGGCACAACTACCTGTTTACCACAGAGGTGCATTTAAAATTTCTGTACAGCGGTGGCGAGGAATTCACTTTTCGCGGCGATGACGACCTGTGGATTTTTGTGAATGGCAAACTGGCCCTCGATATCGGGGGCATGCACTGGCCCTTTGAAGGAACTATCAAATTCGATGAACTGGGCCTGACGAGAGATGAAAGCTACGAAATGGACATTTTCCACGCGGAACGCCACACCAGCGCCTCCAACTTTCGCATCCAAACCAACATCAGCTGCTTCAAGTCAGAGGTTATATTGGAATAGCCGGTGGCAGTACCTTTGTGTTCAAATGCCATGGGTTTTCGTCCTATTCACACTTAGCGATGCACTCCGTCCAGTGATCGCAGGAACCAAGGGCGTCACAGTCTGTGACACAGGCTGAAATTTCCATATCTTCACCGCCCTCGTCGCACAGAGTGTGGCACTCCTCAAGGCTTAGACCGAGAACTTCTTCTCCCACACAGGCGTTGGCTTTCGTGCAGAACGATTTGCATTCTTCGCTGCCTTTTCCATCCGTGGCGTCTTCGATGCTGTCACTGCATCCAATGATACACGAAGTCCAATCACTACAGCCATCTTCATCACTGCAGTCGACCACGCAGTCAAACAGGGCATCCTTTTCGAGCTCTGTTTCGCACGACGATGTGCAGTCCTCAAGGCTGACCCCGGAAAACTGTTCACCGGTGCAATCGTCGGAGAGTGCGAAGTAATTTAAAAATCCACTGATTTTGCAAAATGTCGGTGGGATTTGAATATGGGATGAAAAAGAAGCGTTGGCTGTGCGGATGGTGCGCCTTTTGCCTTGACCGGGCGTTTATGGCCGTGGTTTTCTGGCTTTACATCAACAATTTGCTGGTCATCCCGGATGAGGATGGCGTTTATGACAGGAGGCGTATCAATGTCAGCAAAAGCTTATAATTCAACGGTTGCGGCCAGGACACGGGCGGCGATGCAGATTCTGGAGTCGCCGGAGTTGCTTGAGGGATTTGTCGAAATGGGGGGATTGGACAGGGATTTGGTTGGGATTCGGGATGCGGGGCTTGAGGCGGAGGCGGCGTACATTGGGCGCAGTGCTGCGAAGTCGGAGGGAAAGGGGGCAACGGCGAATGTGTGGATGTCGTTTGCCGAGGTGCAAAAGGAGTACAAGTCGCTGATGAACGTGGTCAACATTGTGACCTCGGAGGCCATTCGCAACAGCGAGCCGCCGGAGATTGTAACGCGGTTAAAGGGCATTTTGGCCAATGAAACGCAGGTCACCGTGAGTGTGGTGGAAGAAAAAAAGAAGGACGGCATCAGCGAAACCAAACGAAAGGTAAAAAAGTCCGATGCGCAGGAAGCCATTCGCACTGAAATTGCAAAGGACGCCGCGCAGCTGTTGACGTTTACCGAGATTCATCCAAAGCTCGCCGAACGGCGCGTCAGTCTGGACCGAATTCGCGCACTGAAGCAAAAGACCGATGAACTCGCGGGTCTGCTGGCCGAGCGCGCCTCTGCAAAGGGCGAAGGCAAATCGTCCACAAAGGTCACCCACGATGCGGTGTCCCGACAGCGGGAAATGTGGGCCGGCGCCTACCGGATTCTGGCCGCCCTTGGCCGCAGGGACGAACGCGTGCGATCCATGCTGAAAGACGCTAAACGATAGCGCGTGCGCGCCGCCCCACTATTGGATTCCCGGCCGACATCCGTTTATTGCGAGCCCGTTTGGGTAAACGCCGGGCACAGGATGCATTCTCAATAAACATCCCTTCATGATATGACGGGCATGAGGATTTTTTTTTACCGGCATGCCTGCTAAACCTGCCGGCATGGGCAAATGGTATTGCAGGGCCTGCCGCGTTTATCTGCAGGCACAGGAGCGGTTTGATATTGCCCGCCTGCTTTCAAAGCGGGCATGGGAGACCCAGTGGATCCAGGCGCACGTGGATTCGCAGCGGTTGCTGATGATGCACGGGTTGCGCGTGGTGTCGGTCATGGAAATCGATGCGCTGGAATACACAACGTGCTGGCTGGCCAGTTGGTGCGACGCCGGGCTTGTCGGCGAAGAAGGATGATGGGAACATCCTTAATCAGTTCCCACGTGCCATCCACCAGGGCGCCGGGGGTTTTATTGTGAACCGCCAGCGCCACCATCCCCCGTAACCCACCGCGATAGGCGATTGGGCCGAATGACAAAAAACTCTGTTCAATGAACGATTTAATCGGTAGAACAGTTAATTGTAATTTAGCATGCAAAAAATTTGGTATTGGTTTTACAGCGGAAACGGAAAGGTAAGTGCTTAATGGGTAAACGTGCAGTAACAGTAATTGTTTTAACGAGTATGCTGCTGATGAATTGCAGCTCGTCGAAACAACAGAACTCGCCGGATAGGGAGGATTCGAGTACGGTTTTTCTGGATGGGGGAACCATCACATCGGACACGGAAACCACAGCGCCGGACACGGAGTCCAGCGCAACGGGCCCTGAAACCACAACGCCGGACACAGAGTCCGGCGCAACGGACACTGAAATCACAGCGTCGGATACGGAAACCACTGCGCTGAACACTGAAACCGCCGCGCCGGACACTGAAACCGCCGCGCCGGACACTGAAACCGCCGTGCCGGATGCGGAAACCACAGCGCCGGATACGGAAACCACAGCGCCGGATACGGAAACCACAGCGCCGGATACGGAAACCACAGCGCCGGATACGG
>JAFGQN010000118.1 GCA_016935665.1 Deltaproteobacteria bacterium
ATGCCCTGCTTAAGGCTGCGTTCAATGAAAATGACGCCGCGACGCTCCGCCACGTAGGGGAAGTTGCCACTGGACTTGAGCGTTCGTGAGCCGTCAATGAACCTTGGCAGTCCCGAGCCGGTGGTAAGCGGATTAATGCGTTTCGGATAAACGAGGTCCCGTTTGGGTTCTTCGAGCACTTCGCTTGTCTCGAAACCAAGGACGCCGAACATCACGCCTTTTTCAATACCTGCGGGCGGATCGTATACCCCGCCGGGTCTGGCGCCATCGGTTCTGGCGTAAACGCCAGCGATGATGCCAGATGGCGGAACGACAACTTTGTCAGCGCTGCCGAATACGCTCTTTGCCGGATTCAGTACTTCCACCCTTGGCCAGTAGATGGCGGCATACTCAGTGAGTTCCTGTAGCGCTGCGGTTGTCGTTACATATGTTACGACATCCGTCGCGCTTTGGTTGGCAGGCGGGTCAAGGATGGCGAAGACCATTCCATCCCGGGCGATTTCGCAATAGCTGACCATGGCGTTGTGCACCGCAGACGTGGCGCGCCCTGGCACAATTAACAGGGAGAGGTCCTGCACCTCATCCAGCGCATGCAAACCGGTTTTCCCAGCATCGGTACCGATGAAATCGGTGTCGGTCAATCCGGACAACCCATCGTTGCCACCGGTAAGTTGAACCTTTTGAACATTGGGCACCGGGCGGCCGGTTAGCTCCTGGTCATCGGCGGTGATAAATGACGACCCCGTTTTCTCATCATTGATAACCGTTTCAATGTATCGCCCCGCTGCGGGATTCATCGAGAGATTGATAAAGCGCTCCCGGTATACGCCATCTTCGATGACGAACAGATTGAACTCAGTGGCGACACCGGAGGCTGACGCTGCCACTTCAACTTCGATTTGATTGGCATAAACGCCGGGATGCCTGCCACGAAATAATACACTGTTTTGCAGTGTCGGTTCTTCCTCTCCCACTGTGGCCATCCCATAACCCGATGCCTGCACTGCAGTCACGGTACTGGGCTCTGCCGGGTTGGTATAGTGCGCCGTGCGTACCACCCAAAGCGCGCTACCGCCGTTTTCAAAGAATCCCGCCGCGGCGAGGGTCAGGTCAGAGTTGGGCGTGAAACCGCCGAAGCGGTTGCTGTACTCCTCAAACGACGTACAGCGAATCGCCTTTCCGATGGGTCCCCGTTCCGTCACGCCCACCGCGCCGGTCTCTGACGTGGAAAGCGAAGGAATGCCGCGCACGCGAGGCTCTTCCTCCACAACAACAACTTTTGAAGCCAGTAAATCCTTACTCATTTGTCACCTCCACGGTGCTGTGTTTAGTTGCTTTTCCAGATTGCCCGCTACTGCCTGGTTTCGAATGCGCATCCTTTGATGCAGGCGCTTTCCTGGTTTGGGTATCGACAGCAATGTGGCCGCTGCGTACATCAGCGGAAATCTCTGGCACTGACAGCGCTGCGTCGTCGACACCCTCCATTTTGTCATTGGCAGGAATAGTCAGCGAGCTGCAGATACGTCGTTCGTTTTGACCCGCAATGAATGTGCAGGCGCACTTGCCGAGTGCCTTGCAATACACCTCGTGGGGCAGGTTATAGACCTTCATGCGACGCGTCTTGTTGGTGAGCGTTACCGTCACGGCAAACCTCCATCTGTGATCTTGTTGATTGAAATACCGGTATCCTCCACCGGCCGTGAGAGACTGGAGCGCCCACCTTCGTCAATATCGAAGCCGCGAATGACAAATCCGCAGGTGAACACGCGCACATCGCTGCCTTCATCAAGACGGGTGCGAAAGTCACCGGTGGGCGCCATTTCCCATTTTGCCGTACCGAGTTCGGGTGCTGCGGGATCCCGCGCCATCTCCAGCCAGCGATTTCGACTGAGAAAGGTCGCCACCGCGGCCATCAGGTTGAGCAGCTCAATGGTTCGGTCTGACGACACCGTGATAGTGAAATTGAGGTCCACCGTGAAAGGGGGCTCGTGGCGCACCACGTCCGGACCAAAGTCGCCAATCACCAGCGTGTCCCTGGGTTCATTGGTGGAATAAAAGCGATTTTCTCCCACATTCGGACCGGAAAGCACCAGCGATGGCAGTTTGGAAATCGCCACTATATTCAGGCCATCCACCGTAGTGTCATCATAATCAACGGATACCGAAATGCTTGAATTATCCACTAACTGCGAGCGAATGGTGCGCAACAGAGTTCGGACCAGTCTGGTCAAGTCTGATTCTGAAACCAGTTCACTGCGACGGAATTCATATGCGCCTGGCAAGGTAAACTGCTCCCCTGGAATGGGAACGCTGCTGCTGTCCAGATTGATAAGTGTGACCGCTACCAGTGAAGGCGCCTGCGTCGATGTTTTGACATCCGCCACCGATAAGTCGCCTTCTTCGCGAACCACAATGACTTCGGCGGGCGTTGCGCCAAAAAGAACAGATACATTTTCAGCAAACCCGGCGCCGCTGATTTTCACCAGTTCCGCGCCTTTGGATGTTCCCCTGGCAGGAGAAACACTGCTGATAACTGGCACCGCCATTTACAGCCCTCCCATCCCAAGCGCTCTGGCCAAACGTCTGAGGAATCGCCTTTGTACGTCTTTTGAAAACGCTTTAAACGCCGGACGCAGGAATGGACGTGCAGGAATTTGGATGACCACCACACCTTTGCCGGAACCTGCCGATACGGATTGCGATTTACCGGCCTTCGCATACAGCGCAAACAGGTAGCGTCGCATGGCTGGCGTTATTGGAATAACAAACGGACCAGCGCCAAATTCATGTACCCTGGCCACATCGATGACCGGATTGCCGGATTTGTCTCTGGCTTTTTTGGGAATCCCAATGAACGCTTCATCGCCTTTCACCACAGCGACGATGGCGTTTCGCAGGTCCCCGCGAACCATCAACGTCTTTGTGCCGCTGAATCCAGCCATTTTTCTTGCCGCAAGAGTCAGGGGCGAGAGCGGCTTGAATGATTCGCCCCCCGGCGCCTGTTTGGTGATGCCCTGGATAATCTCTTTTCGCAGCAGCTGGGCTTCCTGCCGAAAGGCGATATTCACCGCGCCTTTCATTTTCATTGGAGCGCCGCTTAAGATTCCTCGCGCCAATGCCCAGTCTCCTGTTTTTTGAACCTTCATGCATGCCTCCGACTACCGGTTGGCCGGTCTTCGAAGGTCACCAACAGCAGATTGCGGGATGGTTTCGACAGATTCAGGCCGAATCCAATCGGTCGCGACTCCACCACATAGAGACCCGGGGGCGTTTGAATATCCTGCACCTTGTCGCCATATAAATCATAAATGCCACCCAGCCGATCCCCCGGTCGCAGCAGTGCGTCACCAGAGACCGCATCCATGAGCCCCAGCCGTTCGAGGTCCATGAAATGGAAAATCAAATCAATCCGCGATTTGGGCGAGTTGCCGGAGCCCAGCATGCGCAGTTCTTCAAATGCTTTGGTATCCACCTGACAGGGAACGCGCACCGGTGGATGTTCGCGCCGGACTCTTTCCCCGATACCATCGTTATTGGTATCGACCAGCACCGACTCCTTAAAATCCGGGTCGTAGCCACCAGTCAGTGGGCCACTGCCATCCGGGTCTGTTGCAGCAGTTGACAAGGTGTCCAGTCGATATATTTCAGCAAGAAATTTGAAGATGAGACGCCCGCGCATTATGCCGCTCCAAGACCCGGGGGACGTCGATAGTCCGCCAGCAATGCATCAATTTCCGGGTCACCAGTGAGGTTGATTTGGGAGGCGGGTTTGTCGAGTTTGTAGCTCTGGTCCCGGGTCCGTTCCTCAATAATCCGCCAGCGATTGCGTGCATCATGGGAAGACTCGACATCACCTGCTGGGGTAATCCAGCGAAGCACCAGCAACATGCAGGCCCTTCGAATGTTGAGGGGCGTTCTACCGGTGGTCGTGCCGTCAGGCTCGGTGTATCCCCATAGCCCATCCACGTTTACCGCGCCGCTACCATAGGGAAAGATGCCGGTTTTCAATGCAAGCAGAGGCGCGTTGAAACCAGGCTGCACAGGTGAGCCCACAACATGCAGATGGTTCTCATCAACAGGAATGCTGATGCCGTGCACTGTAATGCTATCCACCCGAATTGGCGGCACAGGCGGCTCGATACTCGGCGTGCCATGGCCGTCCAGTCGATAGCTATCCGCGCGAGGCTCAAAGTACCAGCCGCAGACTCTGTCGATGACGCGACAGGCCTCTTCAAGCAATGCGGTAAGGCGTTCATCCGAAGCCAACGCTTCAGTGATTCCTTCTGAACGCATATCGCTCACAACCGCGTACATTATTCCTTTTTACCTTTGGCTCTGGTGGATTTGGATTCGCTTTCTGATTCCGGCAAATCTGCAGTGGTCAATGCACCGTCATTTCTTGGGACGGAAAGCTTAATGTTGTCGGTTGCGAGCTTCCGAACGGCGCCGTCTTCCTTTTCTTTTGCATCCAGCGCTGTCGCTTCCTTTTCGGTGCATACATCAAACGCCAACGGCGAATGCTCGTCCGAGGATACCTGATGCACTGTCGCCAGATAGTCCGCCACGGCTTTTTCCACCTTGTACCAGCCGCGTTCTTCCTGAAATTTGATGCCGCGATACGTATAACGCCGCAGCACATGACCCCGTCGCGGGTCGTGTTTTTTGAGTCTGACCAACATGGTAAATGTCTCCTTTAGAGCTGAACGTTAATGGCTTTTGTCACTCCTGGTTCTTCGGCGAACTTCACGTCAAAGCGGAGGGTCGCCACGATTTTCAGGGTGCCTTCGGAAATGTCCCGGGCGGATTCCACACGGATTTGACGCCAGATGCCCACGTGGATGTTTTTGGGGTTGCACAGCAAAATGGATGTCTGGTCGCTGCCCGCGCCGAGGTTTTCCGGGAACAGGGGCACCGGCTGAACTGGAACGCCTGAATAAAGCACCGGGGTGTCGCCTTCAAGAAACTTGTCGCCCACGGCGGTGGCCCGTTCCGCCAGCGTATTACGGTAATCGAGATCGGCATCCACACTGGTCAAAAAGCGCATGGCCTTTTTATCGCGCAGATGTTCAGAAGGCAGCGTTTTCAGCATGTCAGACATCAGATTTTTAGATATGGGCGCAGCCGCGGCATCCACCACATTGCTGGTGGCCTGTCTGAGCACACCGTCCATTACTGCGAGGAACGGGTCGGCGGACGTCACATCGCCGTTGATGAGAATTTCCTCCATGTCGCGTGAAATCGCCTCGGCCATCATCTCCATAATGGTCTGGCGCAGCTCCCCCCGTTCAATGCTGTCTTCAAGGGTTTCGTCGGAGAGACGCACCTCGGCCTTGAACAGCTTTGCATCCAGCTCCATCGAGGTGAGGTCCGGTTTTGAACGATCCGCGGCAACCAGAGCGGTCGCCTCCTGACCGGGGCGCAAAATGCGACTGCCAAACTTGATTTTGGAAATCTGCTGTTTGGGCGAGCCCATGGGCACAACGGTAGCCAGCTTCATCAGAACCGAGTCCTTGATGAGCAGACGCATGAACTTTTTGGCCTGCGCCGGTTTGAGAATGCCACCGCCTGCGGTCAGGTCTGCAAGCGCAAGGTCGGCTTTTTCCAAAATGGTGCGATTGTCTAAATAGGTCATTGTCATTTTCTCCTAATGCGACTTATAAAATCACAGGTCATGGAACGAGACTGCCTTGTCGACACTCTCCCGATCACAGGAACGGTTCATATCCAAAGGCCAACCCACGTCATCGGGCTCGCTCTTTTTCTCGCCAACGGGCACGCTGCTGGGCACGCCAAAGCGTTTCTCCAGTTTCACCAGTCGCTGCTGCTGCGCCTTCACCATGGCAGTAAGATTTCGAATTTCGTCGAGCATCGGTTTAAGCTGAGCTTCCATTCCATTTGAGGCGTCGTCCGTTTTGTCTTTAACTGGCGCCAGCAACGCATCAATCCTCGCCAGTCCCCGTTTTATCGATTCACTCAAAGCGTCGACATTCACTGCGGGGACATCGGTTTGTTTGGGCACCGCCGCCTGGTGGACAAATTTCCCAGCCAGCTCATTGGCCAGTCCTTGCAGTTCGGTCGCCAATTCGCCCAGCCTGCTTTGAGCAGACGCATCGTCGGCATTACCAATCAACTCCACCGCTTCGGTGAGCCCGGTCAAAGCGGATAATGCAAGCTGCTGCAGGGACGCGTTGTCCGAGTTCAAAGAATGGTTCGAATCTGTTTCAACCTGTGTCTCTTCTGTTTGGGATTCGCTGTTCAGATCCTCGACTTCTTCTGAAGCATCATTGACGTCATTGACAGCTGGGGCATCAGCTGCGTCCGCGTTCCCAGAAGTTGATGTCTGTGCGATGGCATTGTTCATGTGGTCACTCCTCTTCACGATTAAAAAACGTTGTTTGTTGGCCGCCCGTTCCACCAGCGATACTTCCTCAACGATCATGTCGGTGAGACGGTGAATCGAGTCTTGAGTCTTGAGTCCTGAGTCTTGAGGGGGGCGATAGTCTTGAGACTTGAGTCCTGAGTCTTGAGGGGGAGTCGCAGATTTCTGAACTGCCTGCTTCTCGCTCAAGACTACAGACTCAGGACTCAAGACTGCCTCTTCTCGTCGCGCTGAACCGCCAATGGAAAAGCCGGTCAGTTGGCCTGTTCTGATTTGTTCCCACAGGTCATCTGACAAAATGCGGACTGCCAGAATCCAGGTGCCTTTGGGAATACGCATACCTTCAATCTCAAGGTCGGCAGGCGCCAGATAACTCTCGAGCACTTTCACCTGGTCGTTGACGCGAAATCGATGCATCAGGCCGAGTCCGCCGAATTCCTCCATAAACCGGTGGGCGGCCTGTCGGATTTCTTCGCCCGAATAAATGTCCCCCTGCGCGTCGACCTCGTTGGGCGTCAATACGACCCCCAGCACAAATCGTTCATCGCTGTCATCAATCCCTTTAATGAGGGGCACGTCTTTTGAGAATCCAAACTGGGATTCAACCGCTGGCGCCAGCTGTTCGGGAGCCTGGTTGTTGAAATCCGGAAGGTCCTCAACAATCCATTGGTCGTTCAACTTATTAGAGCCAGCCCAGCATTTTTTTGCAGGTTGATAATTGGTCACCAGCAGCTGAGTTAAAAACTCCGGACCGCCAACGCCCCGCATCGACCGAATCGTGCGTCGTGTGCGAATCCTCTGAACATTGAAGCGCGACTTTTTCAGCAGCTGGGGCAGTTTTCCGCGAATCCCGCAGGTCATCAGAAATTTTCCCTTAATCGACGTGAGTGCTTTAAAAAAGCGCTCATCATCAAACTGGGACTCGCCCACGTTCACGTTGTACTCGCTGTAGGGTGGGTCAAGAAAGAAGGCTGTATTGGGACCATCGTATTTTTGAACCACCTTCAGATAGTCGCCGTCGTACACACGAACATTCTTAAGTCTGGGCGCAAACGCCTCCAACCGAGACATGGTTTTTGCTTCCACCCCAGCGCCTGAAGGACTGAAACTCTTTCCCCGCAGTTTTCCGTAGGAAAAGTGGGTCAGGTACAAAAATCGATACAGCGAATCCACATCATTGCCGGGATTCTGGTTGATGAGCTGCTTGAAAGTCGCGGGATCACCCTTCCACGATTTTGCCCGCAATCGCTTCATCTGCTCGGCGGACAGTTTCTTAACACAGCGATACGCCTTGGCGATTTCAACATCCGCGTCGCAAATCACCTCTACCTCAGAGGGTTCCTTGGCAAACAGCACCGCCGCGCTTCCGGCAAACGGCTCCACGTAGGTTTTGTGCGGTGGCAGCATCCCCGCCAGCTTTTCAGAAAGACGCTTCTTCCCGGCAGGCGATCCCCAAATCGTTTTATGCACCGCACGAGTCTGCTCAAACTTCGCTACGGAAATCCGATTCAGAACCTCTCGCGCGTTAGACAGCGCCACTGATATGTCATGAGCATGCACATTTTCCGGCACGGCTTTACCTCCGAATGGGCAAAGCCTTCAGAGGTAAAATTGGGGACAACGGTTATTCAGGAAATATCTGCGACGGTAGTTGTGCGACACAACCCATGATACGGCGGAAAGCCGATACCGAGGTCGTTGAGGTCTTTTTCCGAGAGGGCGCTTTTGAATTCACCGGGGGTGTCTTTGGTGCCCAAGGCTGATTTGGTGACTTCGGCGATGGGGATTCGGGTTTTGCCTCGTGTGACGTAGAGCTGTTTGTTGCCGGTGTCGGGGTTGATGGATTCGCGAACCCAGGGGTGGACCTGTTTGATGTCTTCGGGCTGGTCCATGGCGGCGATGCGGTCAAAGCGGTCCAGTGCTGACTTGACCGGGAATGATTTTCCATGAAGGAAGCGGCAGGTTTCCGTGGTTCGTTCGTCGAGGACGGCTTCGATGATGTACCGTTCGATGCCCGCTTCGGCGTAGGCGCTCATTTGAGCGAAGGAGCGGCCGGTGGACATGAAGGCGCCTGCCACTACTTCCCAGTAATAAGGAGACTTATTTACAAGGGCGGATTTGGCTGCGACTTCCAGGGACCGGGATATGTCCTGTCTGCCGAAACCGGATTCGAGGCCTTCCGATACTATTCGCCTGGCTTCTGCGCCAAACTGGTCGAGGCGCCTGCCGTACTCATCTCGAACGTATGCAGACTGACTTGTTTTCAAATAATCGACAATTCTACGGTCCAGCGCATTGAAGTCTGCAGCGATGCCGAGATTCTGAACCTGACGGGAATGGTTACGCGTCGCGCGTACCACGTCGTTTGCCGCAGCGCCGAATGTTGTGGAGATCTTCTCCGGGACTTGTTGCGTCGCCCTGCCTGCTGCAGCCATTGCCTGACCAATCAGGCTTCGGCGCTGTGTAGCAGTGGTATTCGACCAGTCCACATCCAACACAGCTATTGCTTCGCGCAATGCAGCGGTATCATCACTTTGTGTGGCGCGCCTCAGTTTTGCCGACAGAGCTGCGACGGCTTTGTCAAAACCGGCCGGGTCGTTCAGTTCCGTTGCTTTTGAAATAGGCACTCTTAGATACTCGTTCAGAATATCTTCGGTGGCCGCGAGTGCATCCTGAATGACGTGAAGCTGGCTATCGGTATTGCACACGACGCACATGGGTATCCTCCTCGATATTCATTTCTCCGTCATGCAGATGAATCAGCACATTGCAGTAGACGCAGCGAAGACTCGTTGAAAACGATACCTGCAGCGTGTGGAGGTTTTCGGTAATGGTCAGACCATCCTTTCCCTGCAGGGCGATGGTGACGAATCCACATTGGGGACAGCAGACGTGATAGCCAACCACATACGACCGCTTGTTTTGGGGGACCCGCCGGATGTGGGATCTCGGTAGTTTGCAGGGGGCGCTATCAGAGTAGACGGCTTTCATCGGTTATCGTCCATCCGCCGAAGCCTGTCATTTTGATGCGAAGGCGGACAAACGTCCTCCTTCTCTGTCATGTATTTTCTCGCCAGGTCCATTCGATTTGTCAGGAGGCGGGACTCTTCGTTCTTCAGCTCTTCACGCAGGCGAATCAGGTGCCTGGCGTCATCAATCAACGTGCGTTTGGCGCTACCGGTTCGGAGATCTTCAACGCCGGTTTGAATTCCCGCAAGGGTCAGGGTAATGGGGCGCTTGGTCCAGTCGTCACCAATTCGCCGGAACTCCCGGTTAAAGATGTCGCCAGCGAGCACTCGGCCTTCTTCTGGAGTGAGGACACCCACCCGAACCAGTTTCTCCACCATTTGCGTCATCCGCTCCGGGTCGCGGGTTACTGGGGTTTGTGAGCGGAAACGCCAGAATCGAATGCCCATGTCCGCGAGCAGGCGGCGGTTCATCAGAAAGTCAAACTCATCCCGTTCCGGCTGAAACACCTGATCCTCTGCGAACCTGAGGGCGGATTCGGCGGTGGCGCGGTTGAAGTCCTTGCTTTCGCCCCGCAGTATTTTAGGCAGGCGAAAGGCACTGCCCACTTTGTCGATGTTGCGTTCATCGTAAACCTGAAAAAGCGCATCCTGTTGCTGGGCATCGGTCAGTGGCTTGAGTTCAATTTTCGCCCGCGCCTCACTGCTGCTGGCGCCGCCGCCTTCAGCTTCCAGAATGAGGATTTTGTGAAAGTTGTTTTTGCCTTTTTAGGTTCTCTTCGATGAATCGTTCTATGCGCGGCACCGATGCGTCGGACAGCCGTCCTCCGGAAACCAGTAACGCCAGTGGGGGTACCGATTTGTTTTCGAAGTAGAGAAAATTTACCTCCTCCATCTGCCTGGAGCCCAACACCGCCAACAGGTTTCCCACCCAGCGGGGAACACCGTAGGGTGACCGGGGTGAATGAATGGCAAAATGAATCAATTCAGTGGCCGGAGCATCTGCAGCGTTCGATTCGCGCAGTGCTTCTATATTTTTTGCCACATTGCCGGTGCGTCTTGAAATCGTCCTGGGGTCACCAAAAGATTTGAAGTACACGCCCTCTGCGCCCTGAATCTGTACATACCGTCGAAGCCGCTGATGCACTTTGACCGTTTCCGTGGTCACCGGCGAAATGCGAATGTGATCTTCAACTTCCACAGGTTCCGTATCCAGTGGCAGCAGTCGAACGGTGTACGAAGGCACATATACCAGCCGGGCAATGTCGCCCCGTCCATCCCGCAGAACTTCCCAGAAAGCATTACCTGTCACTTCAAGGTCCTGCCGGGTGCGGCGCCTGAGGTCCACAAAGGAATGGTCAAAGCAGCAGAAGTCGAAGAACGATTCCAGCTTTGCCCGCTCAATCCGCGCCAGCTGTTTTAATGCTTCCCGTCGTTCAGTGATTTCTTCCTGTGTGGGCGAGGGCGGCTGCGTTTGAATTCCTTCGTCTTGCTCCTGTGCCGCCACCCGCTCAAGGTAGATGCAATCTGAAACCCGGCTGTCCGCATCTTCTGATTCAAAATCAATGGCCGGGTCCAGTCGATGACCAAACCCATCAATATTGGTGGCATACGCATCCACATTTTGACGCAGTGAATTGGAGTGCTCCATTAACAGGCACAGCGCCTCAGGATCGTATGGCGGCTCCAGCGCACCGGCATTTGAAAAAGCTGCGGAAAGATCCTCTCCACCAGGCCTGCTCACCGGGTCCTGACTGCGCGCACCTACCACCACCGCTTTCAATATGGTTTGAAGACTTTCCTCTGCCCGCTGTGCCGCTTCGGTTTCTCCTGTGGAACTGCCGTGAATCATGCGGGAATCTCTTCAGCATAAGCAACAATGCCATTGGGCCCATTTGAAACCGAACGCAGCTTGAGCTTTTCAGATTCAACATGTTGTCTGGCAGCCTCCCTGAACCCATCAAGGCTGTCCGCCTGAAGCGCAATTTCTCTCGCGGGATTCGGTGGCCCACTTGGCACTCTCTCTTTGGGGATAACAAACAATTTCATCCGTCGCTCCATAGTCGTCCTCCTGAAAAGGAAAGGCAGGGACGCGACATTTCATCATAATGAAGACCTGCAACACCGGAGGACCATGATGAAATCCGCGCCCTGCCTCCGAGAGGGCAAAGCAATTGCGTATTCGAAAAGGGACAGATTTTTTATTTGGAGAGATAACCGACAGTCTTACTAAGTACGACTACTATAACATGGATGACAACAAGGTTTGACATTTGCAGGTATTGATTTTGTTCGTACAAAAACTTTGTTGCAATGTCCGCATGTGTAGACGTTCTCACCATCTAAGAATGCATCCACGTGCTGGTCTAAATAGAAAGGTTCAATATTGCAATTAAAATCGGAAAGCGCGAAAGAGCTCTGGCGAGCTTCACTCTTTAATTGATCAGGATGGGTTGTCGCAATGAAGACATTCGTGGAATACTCGGGATATGCAACTTTTATCGCTGGTAAAATATCAGCATCACCAGTGATAACAACATGATAATCGCCTACATTTGTAATCGCAGATCTAACGAGCAAAGCAACAACAGTAGCGTCAACTTGCTTTTCTTGAAACCGTTTTGCGCGCAACTTTGGAATCATCCAGTCTTTTAAAAAGGGATGAAAAATAACAGATGGCTCGAATCCCGCGCTAAGAGCTGAATTTGCAAAAAACTCTCTCGCGGTGACACTTGAACGTATCGAAGCGATGTCTTCTTCTGTGATAGATTCACCATCGATCCAATCATCTACAGTTTCGGGTATATTGAATATGCTTGTAGACAAATATTTCTCGCCAATGCACGTACAGTCAGAATCGTAAGAAGATGCATATTTAAGCATCGCATCGCAAAGACGACTGAAGTTGGGCCTAAAATTTTGACTGACTTCGAGACGATTTGATAGTGCGGCACCTTTGGCGCAGGCCTTAAAAAGCCAGCTCCCATCAATGTAGATATGCAGATTTGACATTTTTCCTCACTATTTCAAGTTAATTCATAAATACAGTAAACAACGCTAAAAGGGAAACCATTTGTATTACCCAACCACGCGCACCCCAATTTCCGTCCCCCTATTCTTCTCCGTTCCCCGCTCCTTCTGACACGCCAGCGCCACGGCCCAGAAGCGGTCGGCGTGGCCTTTGTTTGTTCGTTCGGCGTCGAAGCTGACTTTGCCAGAGGGGAGAACTCTTCTTTTGATGGAGTGGATTTGCCCGACCAGTTCGCGGTCGCGGGGGAGGATGATGTCGCGTCGTTGCAGGAGGATTTTAAAGTCGGTGGCCCAGCGTTCTTTGGATTCGTTGGAGAAGGCTTCGGGGATTACCTGGGGGTAATCGCGGGAGAGGTTTTCGGCAAGGTTCATGCCGATGCCGCTCTTGTCGATGGATAGCCTGGCGACTGGCAGGGATTCGAGGAGACGGCGAAGGTCGGCTTCCTGTTCGCAGAATGGAGTCTGGTTGTAGGACCGGAGGAGACGGCAGGTAAAGCGGGTGTTGTGTTCTTCGAATACGGCCAGTTCGGAACGGTCGTGGGTGCGGCCTACATCGAATCCGGCGACGATGCGGCCTTCGGGTTTGGGGACGTCGGTGAAGTCGTCGCACATGCGGAGGTCATCGCTGGTGCAGGGGAGGATGAGGTCGTAGGCGTAGTAGGAGAATGACTCATCAATGAACATGCACTCGAACTCCTGCTGGAAATCTTCCAGGGGGAGAGAATCGAGTTGTTGAATGATGGCCGGGGTACCGAACCGATGGACACGTTCTTCGGTGGACATGTGGGGCGCCAGCTCTGCGGCCTGTTTAACGTCGCGACAGAAAAAGCGCGATAGCCACCATGGGACTTCCTGCCTGGTGTGGTGGGGATACTTGCGGAGTTCCTCGGTGGCGATTTCCCAGAAGATACCGCGTCTGCCAAGGGGCGTGGAGCATCCGGTGAGCTGGCCGTGTGAACGCAGGATAAGCGCAGTGGATCCGGTGTACACCTCCCGATCGTTTACGTAATGGGCCAGCTCATCGAGCAGCACATCGCCCTTTTTGCCGCGGGGCGGTTTTGATGGCACCGAGATGATACGCGACACCCGTCTGCTGGATGAGTTGGATTCAAAAGCCAGCTCGGTCTTGGAATCGACGATGAGTTTTTTCTGATAGGCCAGTGGCAGTTCATCGAATACCTGGCGGGCGATGAGAATTTTTTCCTTGGCGTCTTCCAGATTGTAGCTGACGAATACCGCGGTGTGGCCGTCCCGCAGGTGACATCGCGCAAGAGCCTCAAGGGCAAACACAAACGAATATCCGATTTGGCGCCCTTTGGTGATCCAGCGAAACCGGGAGCGATTTTGCATGAAGGCGCGCTGATACGCCTCAAGCACAATCGGTTCATCGTCGTAACGACACAGCCCCTCGATGAATCCCGCCTCCGTGGCAATCCACGACGCCAGGGCATCCTCGGTTTGTTTGACCACTGAAATGGTCATGCGAAAACCTCGCAATCAGACTTCAATTGACTTGCTATCAGTGTGTTTCCCCGCATGTATGTAAGTGTCGCCAATTGCGCAAAGGAGGCATGCCTATGAATTACGCAGACGCCATCAGACAACCACCCAAAACCCTGACCGAACAGGAGCAGCAATTGTTGCTGAAGGTCAGCGGTGAACATCACGCAGGGTTTCGGGACCACGTCATTTACAGTCTGGCGCTGGGGACGGGGCTGAGGGAACACGAAATTGTCGCCTTGAATATTGGCGACATCTTTCATGATGATGGCAGAGTAAAACGCCGGGTTCAGTTGATGGTGTTCAAACGAAGCAGCAGTGATCCCCGAGGTCAGGAAGTCATTCTGCCGGAGACCGCCCGCTACAAACTGGAGAAATTCTACAGATGGAAACAGCGGCTGGGACAAAATATTGAAGCAGATGCACCTGTTTTCATCAGCCGAAACAGCAATCGGCTTTCGACCAGACAGGTCCGCCACTCGTTCTCTGTCTGGCAGGAACGGGCCGGATTTGACCGACGACTGAGCTTTCACGCGCTGCGGCATACCGCCTGCACCAATCTGTACCGGAATACCAAAGACATTCGCATCACTCAGCGCTTCGCCAGACACAAGTCTATCTTCACCACCGCCATCTACGCCCACCCCAGCGACGAAGACATGCTCCGCTCGGTACGCGAACTCTTCTGCTGAGATGGACCTAACCATGGCGACCGTGACAATTTGAGCCACGAGACACAGCCAGAACAGCAGCCAAAGCAGGGGCAAAACCCACTTGCACAGAAAAAGTGACCACTTCGGCGAAAGCAACCACCAATGTACAGTGCTCATTTTATGGTTACACTCCCGCTCACTTTTCAAAAATTGACGCAGTCGGAAAATGTACCGGGTATAGGTTGGGGATATGCGCCACGGCCCGAAATTTCGACCGCCCCCCCGGCCCTCAAAGGAGGCGTCGGATTGGGAGCCATGTCCTGCTTTTCCAGCAGCCATGCGGCGTTCAGGCTGAGGAAAGTGGCCATTCGATTTGTGGTTTCGGCGCTCATCCAAGGGGGGTAAGTGCCCGGAATTGCGTCGCCGAACAGGCGCCAATTGCCGCTTTTGGTTATTCTCGGCAATTCGTTTCATGGGTTTTCATCCTCATCAAAGTCATCAACCACTAACTGACCGCTCACTTCTTCAGGGGCGTCATCAAAATGAGTCGTCGGGGGGTTGAGCTGGTTGGGCTGGGAAGACTCGGGGAGCGATGCGGATGAATCAAAGTTGGCTTCGCCTCTTTCCTTGGCGGATGTCGTCTCAACATCTTTCATCATGCGCTTGTGCCTTGCCTGAATATCCTCCAGCGACAGGGCCGCGTGAATTTCCTGACGGGAGTCGGCACCGCCCTGCACAAATTCCTTGAGACGCACCATGGTGTTGAAGTCGCTGGGGTTATCAAACCGTACCCGTTCTTCCTTCAGCGCTTTTTCGAATCCCACAAGATAGGTGTCAATGATGCGCAACTCGTCATCTTTGGTGAGCGCCAGTGCGGTGGAACGGATGTCCACCAGCTTCTGCTCAGCCTGCGCCATAATGCGATGCTGTGAATTCCGACGCCGCCGCATGCAGTTATGCTTTTTGGCGAACTGGGCAATCAGGCTGTTCGATACATTGTATCGCCTGGCCAGCTCCCGGTATGACGGAAAGTACACGGTGGTGCTTTCACCGTCCTCGCAGGTGACAATCTCGCCAAACACCAGAATTCGCTCCAGTTCTTCGTAAGGCACGCGCGGCGTTTCGCCTTTGTGGGGGCGGCCATTCCTGCGACCGGAATTTCCGAACCTGTCCGTGCCAGTCATTGTTTGGTTCCGTTCCACCACTGTGCAACAAATTCCAGGAAGTCATCGAGAGAGAGCGCCACAAAAGCCTCTGCCCGGTCATCCCGTATCACCGCCAGCGGGATGCGACCTTTGGGCGCGGCTTCGGAGGCCTGGTTCAGCGCGGCGCGAACATTAGGTTTCTTTCCCCGTTTGGATTCCACCCAGAAAACAGGACAATCCACATCCGCCGCTTCTTCGCCTGCGCGATACTGAAATCCGCGCTTCACCTCTGCGCCGGGCATGGCTTCCCGAAAGCGGTGCACCAGTTCACGCTCATATTGCGCACCTTTGCGTCTCGACCGCAGACCGCTCATGCCTCTGGTCCTTTGCACTTACCGGCGCAATTGCAGGCGGGCGACTTTTTCAGAAGGGCAGCGGCACAGTAATGGAGTGCGTCAATCACTTCGTCGAATGCTTCTTTGGAATAGTCTCTGCCGTCATCCAGCTTCCATGGACCATATTCGGTCCGCCCCTGTTCAATGCGATCCAGCAGCGCCTCTACGATGGCCCGCTCCGCCGGTGGCAACATGGCGATGCGCTGGGCCAATTGAATAAACCAGCTCATGCCTTCATCTCCTTTGCCCAGAAACGCGGCGAGTACTGTTTCGACGCCGAGGCATCCAGCTCCGCTTTGAGCAGATTGACTCTGGCGCGTTCCTTGGTTTTTCCGATTTCCTTAAGCAGAGAATCCAACGCCTTTTTGTCAACGACTGCAATTCGGCTGAGAATTTCATCACTGCTCATGTCGGTTTCCCGGCTCAGGAGGGCGACCGTTTCGCTGAGAGGATGGTCCACTTTGGTGGTGTTGAACATGCAGTAGCGGATTTTCCCCACGATGAGGTCGTCGTTTTCCTTGAGGTGGGTTTTCAACACATCTTCCAGTTCCTGTTTGCGCGCATACAGCACCTTCGCCAGCTTCGCTACCTCTTCACGTTCTCTGGCGACGTCATTCAGTTTCATCATGTCATCGCAGATGAATGTCCGTTTGCCTTTCAGCGCTTTGGCATATACCGGGCAGTCATTTCTGTGATCGCAGTAAATACAGTTACTGTTGAGTCGAGCGGGAAACTCCGTGGCCGACTCTGTTTGCTGTCCCATGGACATCACGTAACTCTTCGCCGCTTCGAGCTGTTCCTGGTTGCGTTCGGTGACCATGGAAATATTGTGACGAAGCATATTGAAGGTTAGCCGTACCTTTTTGGCCCACGGCCACAGCATTTGCGCAGCCAGATGATACAGGGACATCTGCAGACTGGCGTCCACTTCGTCGCGGGTAAACAGCATGCGATTGGTTTTGTAATCGATGACTTCCACGGTTTCATCATCGACGCGGTCCACACGGTCGATATACCCCAGCACTGTAAATGGCCCCACCGGCAGATGAAACTCCTGCTCAATGGCGAGCACATCCTGATGGTCAATCACACCCTGCTCCCGGATGAAGTTTTTAAGAATGGTAACGCCCTCCTGAAACAGCTCCATTCCGGACATGCCTTCTGCTACAAACGATTGTCGCCAGAGTTCCATTGCGCGTTCCTCAGACAAAATACCGGTACGCTCCTGTTCCATCTGCTCCTGCACCAACACTTCGAGCGTGGCGTGAACTGCCTTCCCAAACCTGAGCGAGTCATTGGGTTCGGCCAGCTTTTTCTCAATGTAGTGAAGTTTAAAACTCAGTGGACACTGTTCAAAGCGACTGAGACGGGAGTAGGACAGGTGTTTATTTTTAAATGCCATTTGTTGATACCTCCAGTGGTTGTCTTCCGAGGAGGCAAAGCGAAGGGGGGTTCGACCGGGGACAGATCAGGTTTGATCTTTGGCGGAGCGTTCATTTGAAACGAGGGCTTCCTGAAAAGCGACAATTCTGGCGCCGGGAAACGCTGAACACATCATTGCCAGTGTCGCGGCATGTTCAATGGAGATTTCTTTTCGATTCTGCTTCGTGTACTCGGGCACCATCCAAATCTCACCCACATCGTCTGATTTGATGCACACCTCGACACCAAGTTCTTTGAACGAAGAGATCTCTTCGTCTTTAAGATTGCGAATCACGGGAACATCACCAGTGGGTGTGGGGCTTGCCGTTGAAACGTGACTTGCTGATGGCGGCGGTTTCTCAGTTTTCCTGGGATATGACGGCAGCGGATGACCGAGCAGATCACGGTCAATATCGTCAATTTTTTCCGTGATGGCTGGCTTTTCCTGTTTGTATTGGTGATTGACTGCGCTCTGCCGTTGGCAGTGCTCATCGACCTCCATGGACTTCGTGCAGCCTGCTGCACTTCGTCCACTACGGTTTAACCTGGACCACTCCACGCACATCAATTCGTCCGGCCTATCACAGGCGCCGTTCGACAAGTAATGGATGCATCTCTTGCTGCCAGGTTTTGGAGTGTAATGGGGGCAGGTAATGGATGGTCGCCCGGTTTCTTCCTTGCCGCTGTATCTGTTCCTCAGTGACATGGCAAAGAATCCGGTTCTGTTGGATTTTGCTTGAAGTTGGAACCGGCGTTTTCAGATTCTGCCGCAGCCTTTTTGGCCATAACCATATTAAGCAGCGTTTCAGCCAGAATGTCCGCGACCGCCTGGCGAGCGTGTCGGGTTTCAATTGGATTGTGATTTTTCATTGGGCGCCTCCGGCGTTGTTTTCCAGGATGGAAAAGCCAGTAAAGCCGGATTCGGGGACAGCATGCGGCGTGTGCAATGGTATGGATAAAAAGTAATTCTATGATTTCAGATAGTTACGCCATTCTGGACAAAAACAGGCGGAATGGGACAAAACAAAAATGACTTTTGTCCACTTAAAAACTGAATAATAACAAATGGTTAATGCTTAGCTGGACAAGAAGGACATAATAATTTTTATAGATGTACGTAACGCGTAAAGATTCCCCAAAAAAAACGAATGCATAAAAAAATAAATGTTTTCATACATGCGGCCCTAAGCAAAAAATCGTGTCCACCTTGTCCAGCAGAAGTAACCGTTTGAAATCATTTAAGAACCATGTGGACAAACGCCCCTGTCCATTTGTCCCAGCTGGACAAGATTTTGTTGATTTGGCGGCCATTCGTCTTTTCGGAGCGTCCATTCGCTGATATCAGACAATTAATATGGCTACCGATGGGGCGTCAATATTTGACAACCCGAACATCCGCGCAGTATTTTCAATAGGCGATCTTTCTTAAAAATGGATCCATCGCGGTTGTATCGCCGGGGGCTCACCGTGACTTAATCCATAAATGCCACTGTGGCAGATCATGTCACGAGGGAACAGTGGCATGCGATGTTTGTGTCGCATTGTTTCCCGGGAAAGGACGATATATGGCCAAACAGTACACCCTTAGCACCTTTTTGCGGCAGACACCGAACGAACTGCTTGAAACCTATTTTCGACAGCGGAACCTGCTGGATGACATCGAATTTACGAATTTAAGGAAAAGGGAGGTCGACTCCGTAATAGCGGCTATCGAGACGTTATCGGAAGAAGAGCGCGTTCCGATTGATATTGACTTTCAGGATGTATACATTCTGGCCAACAAAACGGGCACAATAATAATTCAAGATGTGGCTGACTTCCATGAATTGGGAATAGAGGACCAATTGGAAGCGATGGAAAATCACTACCATCGCGCCATGTGGGTATTCTTACATCGCGATTTTAATGGCATAGATATTTTCGACAGATGCGTGAATCTTGCCAATTTAAAAAAGATGGCATTTACGCGCTCTAAAAGATGCAACGGGCTGCCGAATGAAGCGCCATCGTCTGACGATGCCACATTGAAAGATATGGGTGAGGCGTTAACGCAACTGTATCGGCAACAGGGACGTGGTCATAAATGTAAAGTGGAATACTGTCCTCGCCCAAATCCCATGCGTCATTGCTATTTCGCATTTCCTGAGGACTACAGCGCATCGGAACTGCAATATGACGGGGATAAACTTGAAAGAAAATCGAGAAAGTCAGTTTTTGAAATTGGCTTCATTTTTAGGCCACAGGATGGCGTGCTGGAAATAAGTACCTCAGGAAACAAACAGGAAGCTGAGGCACTGCAGGATATTTTTTGTCGTATAGCACTCGATTTATCTGGAGTTCCTGAAAAATCTCGTGAACCGCAGTATAACTTCGAGAAGCTTAAAAATCGGGATTGCGTCTTTCCCACCAGGCCGGAAGACGGCATTGCGAAAGTGGAAGTGCTTGGTCTGCGCGTCAATAAACATGGAAATCTCAAGCGACGCGTGACCGTTGAGCAGGACCCGGGCTCGGGAGAATCAGTATATGAATGGGTCGACAAAACTCTGGACGCACAGAAAATGAGCATGGATAAGCTGGACATATCCCAGGTCAAGATGCGGTTCACCTGGCGCGCCATTAACGGGAAAAGGCCACGAACTTTGACATTTTCGCTGACAAATCCGGATGGGACATCTTTAGGGGATTTGCCAAGTCACCAGATTGTAAAAGGTTATCTCAAAGAATGGAACATAATGCTCTGACATTGACTCTTCGCAGAATACTGAGGTCCGCTGAAGAAGAGGATTTTGTATTCACATCCGATACCGTAAAGCAATGGCCAGACGACGCATTGGATTTTTTTGAGCACATAGGCGTCATTGGTTCTGGCAACAATGCGACAGGCATCTTTTGCGAGGGGTGTGAAAATCGATGCTGGGTGGAACCCGAATATGTTCAGCGGCGAGGCAAAGGTCCCCAATTGGCGCATTGTTGTGCAAATAGAGAAGATACCGCCTTTGTTTATCACCCATTGGATACCCTTAAAACGTGGAGGGTCAACCATCGTGAATTGGCCAGAGAAATCGCGCAAATACTGGATCTTCAAGGTGTCGTTGATGAAATTTCACAGGACCGATTTTGGTTTCTGGGAAGCATGCTGGGAGGCAAGAAAACGCGTCGATTCTACCTTGGACGCGGATTCAACTTCGACGACGGACAGCAGCTTGCTGGAATCGCAGACGAATATATCGACTCGGACAGTATTCTTTTTGTATTTGGCGAAGTCCCGGATGAAGCCATCTGGCCCAATCCAGGTGGGATGATAATTAACCTGGCGGGCATCGTTGCGATTACGAAAGACGAAATCATCCTCGATAGTGTTGAACTCGTCAGAGTATTGAAGAAGAGAAAGTCTGCTCTCAGGCCGTTTCCGACACCTCCCGATGCTACATGGAAAAAATTGATCATTCGCGTGCTCCCCCCTGAGAAAGAAGGACTCAACAATACCCATGTTGAATTGCAAATTGGCCGTCATGTAGAAATACGGTCGTTTGTTGAGATGGGCATGTTTGACGATAGAACAGAGCCTAAGGAACCAAGTTTTGCGTGGACTCTCCTGCTTATGCTTGCCAAAAACAGAGGAGAAATGAACTGGTCTACTGAAGGCGCCAGTGAGAAGGCAAGATCTCACATGAACATTTTAAGAAATTGTCTGAGAAATGTCTTTCAAATGAAAGATACTCCTATACGAGACTATAAGAAGAAAAAGGGGTGGCAGACAGAATTCACTTTGAACTTCAAAAACGCCTCTCCGTGAAATTTCACAGAACACTGCTTACAAAAAAATCCCTGCCCGTACATTTTATCGTTTAATCCAACTATCTGTATTCATTTGAATAATCGGCATAGGCGTCATCCGTTGGTCAGTTTTTTTCCTGCCGATCAGGCTCCTCCGTGAAATTTGCCCAGTCGGGTTCGCAGGTCCGAGGCATTCAGTAACACCGCTCAATGCCTCAGGTCGCAACACCCGAATGAATCATTATGGGCCTGCCGCTCGGGAATACCGAAAGGCAGCACCATGAGCCTCAAAGAAATCCGTCGTGCGCTGGCAGCAGAGCTGGGCGCCAGGAGAAACATGAACCATTTTCAATCCATCAAATCAAGCCATCCCGTTTTGGCGGAACACGCAACAGTGATGTCCGTGCTTGCAATCCTGAATGATGAGCGTCCACAGGCCTGGCAGGAGAAAGAAGCTATCATCGCGACCATTATCGCGGAAAATCAGCGGCGGCCCGACAAATTCTGGGGAACGCTGATGGTTGTGGTGTTCTATCCAATGCTGTCGAGGCTGCGTCATCGGATTATTGGTGACGCCATGGCGGGAGACGATCTGGACCAGCTGGTCTTGTCGGTTTTCCTGGACGTATTCAATAGCTTTCCGCTGGACACAAAACGCGATCGATTCTGCATGCATCTGCGTCAGATGACCGAACGCCGCGTTTTTCGAAAACTGCGGAATGTTCAGAACGATCAGGAGCAGGTCCGAAATCCTGACCCGGTTGAATATCTACGCCTGGAAAACGATTGGGCCAACCATGCAGGGATGCTGCAAAATGAAGATGAATTCCCTCAGGTGTGGCCCGAAACCAGACCGACACCATCGGAACCGCTGACTCAGAACGAACAGGCGCGGCTGGTTGCATTCCTTGTCGATAAGGTTGCTGATGATATCGACGGAGACAGGCTGGACCTTGTTATTTCAACGCAAATTTATGGAGAACGACTTTCCGACATCGTGCGTCGCAAATTTCCCGACCTCTCAACCGGGGACAGAAAAAGAATTTATCAGCGGGTGAAACGCCGTCACAGTCGCACACTCGAAAAATTACGCGAACTGCTGAACTACCTTCATTGTCCCCAAACAGCCCCCACGGATGCTTTGCCTTTCCGAATGCCCTCTGCATTCGAAGGAGGTGAATGATGGCATCTGTCAACACACACGCCGCATTGGCGATGGCCTTTCGTGAAGTCACTCTGGGTCTGATTGGCCTGTTTGATGTGTACGAAGCCGACAACGACTTAACTGATGCAACTGCCGAGGCACTGGGACGCGTCTTTCGCGAACATCTGAAGCGCAATGGACCATCCGGAACGCCGCCTGCAAGTCGGGCGCTTCATGGACTGGCTGAAGAAATGGAATCTGCGGCCTGCAAGGCTGCTTAAACAAATTTTATGGAGGACACAATTATGTCAAACGCATGGGAAACAGCACAATCATTAGCCGAACAACACGCAAACTCCGGAGGCATATTTATTCGCCTGAGCAACAATGGCGACAAAGTGGTGGGCGCCTTTTGCGGCGAACCCCACGCCCGGGAGGTTCACTGGACCGGGGAAAAATACGTGGAATGCACTGGAGACGGTTGCAAACTCTGCGCCCCGGGAAAACGGCC
>JAFGQN010000119.1 GCA_016935665.1 Deltaproteobacteria bacterium
ATTTTTTCATTGTCACACCTCCATTTCGGGCATGAATCTACACCATCAAAAAAATTTTCTCGCGCGCGTGTTCACAGGACGGATACTATTCTTCATATCCATAACAAATGGCCATTACATTAAGGCCAACAATCCATGGACGAAACGGCAGCGTAAAAAAAGGTTCCCACGTTCCTATGGTTCCGTAGTGGTTTCTTTATCGGCCCAGTAGATTTCCAAAACAAACCCCGTTAAAATATGCCGCCATATTCGCCAATGGGCGAAAAATCATAAACAACAATGGGCCGGAAAAATGAACGATAAAAACGAACAAGCCCCGAGACGGGTCAGGTCGCGACAATTGATAGTTTTCGCTTCCGTCGCTCAAGTTCTCTGCCAGTAGCTGCTTCTAATTTCGCAGCGCTGGCGACATCTCCTGTGTCGCTGCCTATCTTCACTCTTTAAAGATTCATTGCTTCGCTGGCTTTGCCTGACTGTTTGAAATCGTGGAAATGTGCAAGGGCTCCAGGGGCATTGCCACAACAGCCTTGACAGGACAAACAGGATCTCCGCGCGGAGATGACTGGTAGTGACTTGTTTTCATGTTGACGTCGCGCTTTCCTTATGAGACGCCCTAAATTCAAGGCAGCCGTTGATGACTGCATCGCGCTATGCAAACAAGCCTTGCGGTTTACGTGCACCGGGTTTGCGAACGTGTTAACTGCGCTGCCGGTTTGTGCAAATGAGGGAGGTGGACAGTGGTAGCCAGCAACTCAGATATGTCAACCATGGTCCCGGTTTGTTCTTTTAGGCGGAGCTGGAGCTTCGCGGTCCCGGGGGAGAGCTCATGAGACACCGGGGCCTATTGCCGTGCACTCAGTGCTGTCAACATCGCAGCGAACCCATAATTCGAGGAACCGGATGCGGTAGTCCCGCACGTCCGGGTCTGTGGGAGCCGGGGGAGGGCAACTTTCCTCGGCCACCCGATTGGTTGGTATATGCAGATATTAGGACACTGATCGAAATTAATTTTGGTCAGTGTCCTTAGTACCGGTTGTGGTGCTACCGGCGTCAGGATTGAACCATGCGCGGAACTGGGGGCAATGCCTGTGACAGGGACTGCAGGTCGAATGGTTTACCAATAAAACCGACTGAACCCTGAGAGAGAATATCCTTTATGTTGTCTTCCTCTGTGAATCCGGATGCAATCAGCACAGGGACACTTGAACGAATTTCACGCAGTTTAAAGAAGGTTTCTCTGCCACCCATAACAGGCATGATCATGTCCAGTACAACGATGTCAATATCGTCGTACATGTGGCTGAACAGTTCGACTGCCTCGAGGCCGTTTTGCGCGCACAATACCTGGTACCCCAACTTTTCAAGGATTCGCTTTGCCGAGATTCGAAACAGGTCCTCGTCGTCAATTAACAGTATTGTCCCTGAATGCATATCTGAGAATTCAAATTTTCCATCAGATGCGCCCGGGATGGCATGCTGAAACCCGGTTGTTATGGGTATCTGAATGACAAACGAGGTGCCCGCGAGATAGGCGTTGTCTATTTTGATGGTACCTTTATGTTTTTTTATTGTTCCATATGCCATTGCCAAACCCAGACCTGTTCCCTTTCCTTTGGGTTTAGTTGAAAAGAATGGTTCAAATACTTTTTCCTGAATATCTCTGGGAATTCCTGGACCGGTATCATTAATGCTTATTTGTACAAAATCACATGACGTACATTCTGCCATTGGCCAGACCTCACTCGAGCTCAACGTGATATTTTTTGTTTCAATGGTAATAATTCCATGGTTCCCCATCGCATCTACTGCATTCAGGCAAATGTTCATTAAGACCTGATTCAACTGATCCGGATCGGCATTAATGTGTTTTAAATTCTCATCGAGTTTCGTCTGAATGGAAATACCTTTGGATATGGTTCTGGTTAATATTGTCTCCACTTCTTTGACAATATCATTCGCTTGAACGTCGGCGAAATTCACCCGGTGCCGTCTGGCAAAGCTGAGAAGTCCTCTCGTTAGTTTGCTTCCGCGTTTGCAGGCGTTCAGAATGTCTTTGACATCATCTGCATACGGATGGTCGGGTGGCATTTCCGCGTCCATCGCCGATGCCACAGCCATGATGGATGCAAGGATATTGTTCATGTCATGTGCCATGCCCCCTGCGAGTGCACCCAGCGCCTCCATTTTTTTTGCATGCGACTGCTCTTCTATACAAGAGTGCTGCGACTCAGGATGTTCTTTGCTGGTCATAGATGCAAATATCTCATCTGCGCTCAAGATGGTTTTGGTTATTGTCAACATATGCCCCTCCATGAAAGCAGGACTGTACTCCGAAAATGCAGGAACAGGAACACTGTTGATTTGTATAGTATGGGTTTGGAGTAGGCATTTATTCAGGAAACCTGTGTATTTTCAACGGGGAGCAGCTTCGTGCCCTTTTTTAAATTTTATTGTTTGTGATGTGTTTACCAGGGTTAGTATGTCCACGAGGTCAAAAAGAATGCGTCCCTGATATGTTCGTGTGCTGTCGATATACATCACTTGCGAATTGTCCCACTGCAAACATTGAGAGAAGCAGTTGGATATATAACGGTGAACAACGGCCTTCAGCTGAGACTCCTGCATGATTTGTCTGCTGACAAGCTCGACAAAGAAATCCCTGCTGTGATGTTTGCATTCGCGTATCAGCTCAGAGAGTTGATCTCTTTCAATGGCGCCCGCTGAGATCAATTCATCAAGGAAAGTAATCGGACTGTTTTGAATGTTCGCCCAGGCGATTTTTCCACGGTAATAGAAAATTTGTCCGATTTGATTTGAATTGTGGACAACGACCTCTCCGGTTCCCTTGGAGGATGCCGCTTCGAGGCAGGCAGTGACAAAGCAATTGGAATTGCGGCAGCTGTCTTTGGAGGACACGAGAAGCTGGACCAGCAGTTTAAAATCAAACGGTTTTTCCAGGTATACAACCGCTCCGTTTTGAAGCACGTCGCGGTATATTTCATCAGAACCAAAAGCGGTCATGGCGAAGACAGGAATCTCCGGCAAATGGTTATCCACCCATTTTATCAGCGCAATACCGTTTTCTCCGGGCATTTGGATGTCACTGATAACAGCATCTATAGGGATGCCATCCAGCGCCAGAATCGCTTCTGCGGTGCTGTTACAGGTAATTACCGATAGCCCCGCTGTATTCAGATACCGTTTGATGCTTTGCAGCTGACTGACATCATCGTCCACCACCAGAATACGCATTCGTACGGATGCAGGGGGAATACTGTTTGATGCGGCACACATTGTCGTATAAATACTACCTTGGCCTTAAAAAGGCACTTTTTTAACCCAAAAAATCGCAAACCATTTGAATCGTTCGTGGCCGAAACCTTTCACAACGTCTGAACGCACCGACTCATCATCGCCTTGCCTTGTCTACATAGCTGTGCAACTGAGTGCTTCGCGTATCTTTCCTGCGCGCAGATGATCAAGCGCGACTTTCAATCGACCGATCTCCTCTGTTTCCCCCTGTGCCCTGAGTTCCTTGATTCGTTCACTCAAGGCGATTTGCAATGCCAGACATTGTTCATCTTCGTTTTGAGCGGATGCGAGCATTTCCTTGAACACGTCCGCTTTTCTCTTTTTGTCTTCTCTGGAGGTTTCGTCGTCGGCGTCGCTACCCGCGAAGACGTTGTCCAGTGCTGGTTCGAGGTCTGGTAAACTGGCGTGCAGATCTGCTTCAGTTGGCGCCACCGCTCTTGCGAGGTCGATGGTGATGGGCGTTTCTGTTTGTTGACTCAGTACGATGATTTGTTTGATGGCGCCTGTCAAATGATGAATATTATCTTTTATATTTTCTGTCAGGTAATCCAGTACATCGGCGGGAAGCACATCAGGGCCGGCTTTTTTTTCTGCAATCACGCGCATCTGATCCGGGTCCGGGACCTGCAATTCCGCCGATACTCCGTTGGATAGCAGGGACGACAACTCCTGCACCAGGCCTGGAATCCGGGATATTTTGCGCGTGGAGCTGATAACCACTGGAATTCCCCGCATCGCTGCGCTTTTTATTATCTGTAAAATGTCTTCCTGGAGTCTTTCCTTCCCTGCGACGGATTCGAAGTCATCGAGCAAAATGGCTTTGAATTGATAAATCCAGTGGAGCAATTCCACCAGACTGCCCATTTGTTTGGCCCTCGCAAGCTCCATCTCCAAATCAAAGACATTTGTATAGAGTGCCGTCTGCGTCATTTCATTGGCAATGGCATTTAACAGGTGTGTTTTCCCCTGACCGGAATTGCCAAAAAGAAACAGTATATCAAAAAATACCTGAGACTTTCCCTTTACAAGATTTTGTGCCAGTTTGTATGACAATTTATTGATGTCACATCCAACGTAATTTTCAAAAGTCATTTCCGGATTGGGCGTGTTGGAAAGCAACAGGGGTTTGTAAGCGGTACTTTGCGTCAGGAGCATGAACAGGTGATGCAGCGGTTCTTCTTTGGGGAGTTGCCGGATTGCTTCGATGGCATAGAGCAGCCCACTTTTTTCGGCGGTAATAATCGTGTTGACCTCTTCATGATGCTGCTTATCAATGACACCGGTTTTAACACTTTCATCGAGAAATTGCGCCAGCCTGTCGTATGCGGCAGATCTCTCTTTGAAAATATCGTTCATTCACTCGCTCCTGAGATGGCGGTACAGATTTTGGCGGCAGCAATTGAAATCACACCCAAAGAGGAGTCGTCTCCTGCAGCGAGGAATAAAAGATAATTCTCACCCACAGCAGAACCGAGACACGTTCCCAGATTATCGGTGAGATAAACCTTTTGCAGTTCCTTTCTGGGGTGAGTGCCAAACACGTTGGCGACTCCGGAAATGATGCGATTATATACCTGCTCATCCACCGTCTCAGGTGTCCAGATGCAAATCTTTGAACCGTTTTTATGAAAGATGGCGGCGTATTCAATATAAGGAAAATGGGCCACCGCTGCAGATAATATTTCAGTCATTTGCAAATCTTCCATGGCCGGTGGCGGTTGCGTGACCCGCTCAGCAACGGGAGGTGCGGCCGGTGGATGGTGGTTCATTGCAATTTTCTGTGCTTCCTCTGCCTGCTTTCTCGCTTCTTCCCTGCGTTCATCCCGTGTTTTCAACGCCAGCATCAACGCACGGTGCAGGTCTATTTCCATCGATGCCTCGTCGCAGGTGGATCCCAGTCGAAATTCGAATTCGCCTTCTTCCCAGGAAACCAGTTCCACCAGTGCATCCAGACCGGAGTGGTCACCACACACCACATGTTTAAGGCCGCCCTGGTCGTAAAAAAGCCTGGCCTCGTCATCAAGCCCTGCGATGACAAGTTCACCGGTTTTCTTACCGGTTCCCGGGAACTGTACCAGGTCAACAATACCCAGGTCTGATAATGTGCCACTTAGCGCCATGGTGTTCACCTTTGTGCTTTATATTTCGAACCCTTCGATAATCATTTTGCTAATTGTCCGGATAGTTTCCATCACACCTTTGCCCTCGGTTGCCACTGCGTTAATGGACGGCACATCCATGGAGATGGCCTGTTCGAGGGATCCCTTTTCTATGGCTCCTTGACAGTCGCGTTTGTTGTACTGCAAAACAATTGGAAATGCCCTGGGATCAACGCTGTAGGACGCGAGGTTATCAATCATCATTTCATATGCAGAGACATTTCGGTCAAATCGATGCGGATTCGAATCCGCAACAAAGACGACGCCATCCGCCCCCTCCAGCATCAGTTTTCGACTGGCTTCATAGTATACTTGTCCAGGGATGGTATATAAATTGAATTTTACAGCGTATCCGGAGATGCGCCCCAAATCCAGAGGAAAGAAATCGAAAAAGAGTGTACGCTCTTCCTCCGTATCCAGGGAAACCATTTCCCCTCGCAGGTTTTCTGCAAGGCTCCTATGGATTTGCATGAGATTGGTTGTTTTACCACTCATACCTGGTCCGTAGTACACAATCTTAAACGAAATCTCTTTTTTGTCGTAGCTGATGTATGGCATTCAGTCATTCCTGCTGTTTGGTTACAAAAATTTGATCAATGAGATTTAATGCGTACTCTTTGAACTCGGGCGTTGATATCTTTTCGTCTTTACCTGTTGTTTCCCCGATTTTTCCCCGGGCACCGGATGACGACAGACTGCCATTTCTCGAGGTTGAATTCGCTGTACGTTCTCTTTGCTTTTCACGGTTGGCGATTTCAATGAGTTTGGTGCCGGCTCTTTTCGCCTCAACCCGTACCATTCCAATTCGCCGATAATCCTCAAAAACGATTATCATCATCGCATCCTCAGTGACCAGTGAGATATGGATATGTCGCTTTTCTCCCTGTTGCAGGAGGATGGAGAACTGCTGCTCTCCGACCATTTTGGCAACTTCCCGCGTTGCAGAGAACATCCCTGCGGTCAGCGCGGCCATGGCTGTGGTGTTGATGGATTGTGTATCACCGGATTCGCTGATTACTGTACCCTGTTTGGTGATCAGCATGATAGTGATCGGGTTGAGATCACGGCACAAGCTTTCAATGATGGGGTCCACTTCTTTTTTTTTGAAATAGTCTTTCATTAACTAGCCCTCTTTATCTGTGGATGGGTGAATTTCCGTATCTGAAAAATGCGGAAAGCCATGTTCCGAAAAGAGCGGAGGTACCTCCGAGTGATGCAGCGTCACCTTCGAATTTTCATCCTTCAGCCTTGCTGCGTCCATGAGCAGAAAATCTCCTTTGCACTGTATCGTTCGCGCTTGAGGTTCATCGAACGGTAGTGAAACAAATGAGCCGCCTTTAAACGACAAACACTTATAAAACGCTTCTTCTCCCTGTAATTTACCACATTCTGCATGACACGCTGTTCTATTGTCAATATAGATCAATCCATTTTCACCGTCGGTCGAAGTAATATGAAGCTTCAGTTTTCGGTTGGTCAAAAAAACCAGCTGAATGTAGTCAAACAGGGTGATGTCATTTACATTGCCACTAAACGAGTTGTTCGCCGCAGATTCGTTGTGCAGCAGATCTATCATCACTTTAGGGTCAAACGGTTTTTCAACATAAAGTATGGGTCCCTTTTTCATGAGAACCTGCTGAACAGATGAACAACCAAACGCTGTGATGGCAATTATCTTCATGCCTGGACGGTTTTGAATGGTCCACTCGATGAGAGCCAGTCCGTTGAGCCGAGGCATCTGAATATCGGTGATCATCGCTTCAAAAGTTCTGTCTTTCAGTACTTCAATGGCTTCCGCACCGTCGGGACAACTGACAACTGAATATCCGGAACGGGTGAGGAATTTTCCGACACCCCAAAGTAAATGGGGATCGTCGTCAACCAGAAGTATTCTGGGTTTGGAACTCATTGTCTGGCCTCACTTCTTCTGCCTCGTTTGATGTTGCCGGCAACGTCCTGTATCAGGTTCACTATTCGCGGGATGTACTCATCGATGAGCGCTTTTATATTGGGTGGCGCGTTTCCTTCCGCGTCAATTTCCGCTTCGAAAGCCCGGATTGCGCCCAACATTCCGGACAATTGATTCAATGCGAGATGTCGGTCGAAACCGGGTTCGATAGTTGCAGCTGGAGGCATGGTGGAACGGTAAGGCACCACTTTAATCCCCTGACCGGTGAGAACGCGTTCCACCTGCGCCACGAGCGAAGTGATTGAGAATGGCCGCACGAGAAACTCTGAAATCTGCCCCGCATCCCGCAAAGCTTCGAAACGCTGTGATGGCCGATTGCCGGTCACAATAATTGAACTCGGTGCAACAATTTCGCACAGTGCCTGATGAAGCACTATTGGATCTGTTTCGGTCAAATCCGTGTCCAGGATGGTGACATCGGGATTTCGCGCTTTGGCCAGTTCAAGAGTGCTGGTGCCGTTTGAAGAGACAACGATGTTGGTATCTGCAATAGACCGCTGAATATATCTTGCTTCAACCAGACTTACCATTCGATTGTCTTCAACTAGCAATATAACTGGCAATTTACGCCTCCGCTACTCATTTTGCAGTCCGATTCAGGACCATTCAATTTTTTACTTTTTTTCCATATTTAACTGGTTCATTCCGTATAACGGACGCGTATTGAATCGCTTTATAGTTTTCTGGGAAACTTTTGAAATGAGCGAGGAATCTTCGGGCAGGAATTTTAAATTGTCGCGCTTTTATTCGGATTTTCACCAGAAAATCAGCACGCCCCCTTCGAGACGCGTATCGGAGGTGTCGGTGTCGGCGTCAATATCGAATCGTGCGGATAGGGTCATATCCAGGTGTCGCCCCAGGTGAATGCTGAAAAGTGGGACATCGTTGAACGGCGTAACGCGAACGGAGCCAAGGGAGATGCGATGCCTTCCCGCAAAACCGGACCGGGAAAGGTTCGGCGGGGAGGGGCGATCGACAGCGAGGCGCTGATACGAAATACCAATGCACCATGTGAGATACGGCCCCATATCTACCATGAGCGCACCCGAGCCACGGAGAAATCCCGGACTCTTGTTTCTGTTGTACTGGGCATGGGTATAGTCCAGACTGAATAGCGCCAACGCTTCATGGCTGAGTCTTGAACGGGCAGATACGACCAGTGCCGGTGTGAACAGAAAATGTTGATTTCCAGCGGGCCAGAGATCGGTAATCCCCAATGTAATTGAAACTGCTACAGGTGTGTCGTTTAAAAAGCTGACGGAGAGCGCAGCTGGAGCGGCTACTTCCAACCATTTTAACAATCCCGCTTTGAAACCGGCGTCGGCAATCCAGGTCCAATCGTGATTCAGTTTGGCCGCACCCCCTTCTGCGAACAACTCCATATCACCAGCATCAAGGGTAATGGGCTTCTGGGTATCGGCCATTGTTGCCGAACTGAAAGCCAAAACGAAAATAACAATAAGCGAAGAGGTGCACAAATTTAAACACATGGTCGCATCGTACCCGAAAATGGAATTCCGTCAAAGTAAAGGCAAAGTGGTTTGGACAATTCTCCTGGAAGATGCAGCAAACGTATTGGAGTTGGGGGCAAAATCCAATTCCAGTTAGCCGATATTCGGTGGTTCCAAACAAAAAGCCAGGGTGAAAGAGCTGTCTGGCTACGCCTGAATTTCCATGCTGTGCAGACTGTTTTTCAGGTGGTCGAGCAATACAGTTGGGCTGTCGCTTTTGGAAATAACATCGATGCCAGGTCCCGTCCGCATATCCTCAATCGCCATCCCGGTAAATACCACTGCTTTTTCGATAGTGGGAAACATGCTGTGCCATCTGTTGACGAGTTCGATGCCAGGTGGTTGATTCGGTCCCAGATTGGCATCGCATACAAAGTGTGTGACGCGGTTGTTGTTTAAGAGAGCTTCTGCTTCATCCGGCGTGGCCGCATAAAGGATCTCTGCAAAATCGTTTCTAAATGATCTGGTGATGAGCCTGACAATCATAGGTTCATCATCCAGGACAAGAAGTATCGAGTCCGCCGCTTTTGCCATGACATCCTCCCTTGATTCTCATAAAGACGCATTCGCTCAGTCAGGCCTTCGTCGTGGTTATATAGCATTGGTTCTGAACGTGTCATTTTAGCATGATGAAATAATCAAAAGTTTTCTGCTTTATTGTTCGGGGAAAGATGATTTTCTGTTCTCCTCAACGGATTCTCGGTGGCGTCCGTCACCGTATCCCGGGCGTCATCAATGATGTGTTGACCGAACCGATGTTCAGTGCCTCCCAGGGCTCCAGGTGGCCTACTGGATGCCCGGCATAGCAATTGTTTTTTTTGAACCAATTCTGTTTGTGATTTTATTGTTGCGGAGATGAAGTGCACACGGAATCGGAAATGGAGGAATAATCCGGGGCGGAATAGACATCCGAGGCGGAGTAGATGGTGCCCATACTCTCAAGTGACATGTTACCAACGTTGAAGCGAATCATATCCACCGGGGAGACAATGGAACCTGTGCCACCTTTAAAATTCACATCACCGGAAACCCCCACATAGTCAATAGTGGCGGAGGCAGATGACCGAAGCTTTTGAACACCGGTATTCCATTGCGCGGAGCCGGCATCGATGGGTTCTCCGCTGGAAAGGCGGTTCATGGCAGCGGCAATCTGTGCACCAGTGGGATTGGGGTTGGCATCGCTGGATGCGGCTGCAATGGCGTAGGCCAACATATAGGCTGCGTCATAGAAATTGGCGGTGTAGGGCACCGGGTCTGAACCAGTGAATTGCCCGCGATATCGGACTAGAAAAGAGTCATGGACGGACCCATCCGGAACCATCTGGGCGGTTGCCTGGATATTGCACAACAGGGGATGCAGCGACGAATTCATTAGCGAAAATGCCAAATCGCTTGCAAACGTACTGTTCCATAATGTGTCCCCAAGGGGAATGCCTGCCGCCCCAACAATATTTACAAAAGTAATGGCATCCTCCACGTATGTGAACGCTACCGTGACATCTGGTTGCCATGCCGCGAGGTCGGTGACTACTGCACTCAAAGAAGTGGTCAAATCACTTGTGCCGTATGACCTCAACATAAACGTGTTTTCGTTTGTGCAATCTACCCCGGCATTGTCACAGTAGGTGCTGAAAAATGAATCGTACATACTGCTGCCCCATGTGTCTTTGCGGTGAATAACTGCCACGCGTTGATAATCGGAATGCAGGATATGTTCTGCCATTGCTCTGGCTTCCCGTGCCGCGGGAAGGGATGTGCTCCATATCAACCCGTCTGCGGAAACGTTTGAAATAATCGGTGCGTTGGCGCCGGCGCTAACGACCACAATGCCGGCTTTCTCCAGGACATCGTTGTATACGGACAGAACGATTTCACTGGAGAACGGCCCCAGCACTGCCTGTACGCCTATATCTCGCAAATGTTCCGCTGATTTTTTGGCCACCACTGGAGATGTGCCGGAATCACAGGTGATTTTAACAAACTTTCGGCCCATACTGCCATCGACGCGATTAATTTCCTCGAAAGCCATCTGTGTGACCTGGTCAAAATGCTTGCCCGGAACACTCAGTTCACCGGTGAGAGGCAATATCGCACCAATTAGAATTGCATCAGTTGGCACTGGTTGCGCCAGATCGGAGATACCATCCACTCTCGTGCATGTTTCACTGAGCAGCTGCTGAGCGATGATTTGTGTCGTCGGTTCCGTGTCAGACTCAACACAGAGTTTTTTAATGCATACCAGGGGAGCTTCGCAATCGTCATCGACGCTGCATTCATCATCAACAGTCATTATTGCAGAGCAGCCAGCGTATGCAAGAAATAGTGACAAGTGAAGGAATTGACGAATTTCGATTCTTTGTATGGAAAGCATGATGTTCAAAAAAAACCTCCGGTTAAACCCATTTTGCCGGAGCAACGGCAATTACGCCTGTGCTCTTTTGGTATGGCGGGTATGTGCTCCCTTGACATTAATATAGTGGTTGCCCCCTGTTTGAGAATTGACAAACGGGGGTGAAGTTGTCTGCCAGTTGGAAACTGGCATCGCTGCCATTTTTTTATTTACTATGCTCATAGCTGCTCACTATACCTCTCGGGCGAATTCGAGACAAGAATATCGTGTATCTTATTTTTATCTATTGACGATTTTGTTCCTCGGAGCACCGATTGGGGACATGGTGCTTCGCTCGATCCGAATCCCGGCTGCAACCTGGCGCTGGTATAATACGGTTGTCATTCGTCAACAACCGGAACCCGTTTTTTTTCAGTCCCAATTTCGTCGGGAAGTGGGATTCTGCGATTCCCGTCGGGAATGGACCTGGAGTCCGTTGTGATGCTCCCTGACGCATTCTTTTCTACAGGCGCCCCCTGGGGGGAGCTATCGGCGGGGGCACTGTTGGCGGAAAGATCATTGCTGTCGTGCGATGCCGCACTGGATGACATCGTTTTTTTGGGTAGTGGACGATGAAATCGCTTTTTAAATGACACGGCTGGCCGATTTTTTTTTATGGACCCATCTTCCGTTTCCATTTCAAACTCGGAATTCGAATTCGATGTTTGCGACTCCGTTTTCACCAATGTCGCTGCGATCATTTTCGTGCCATCTGCGGGGCCGATAAATTGAATGGAGAAATTGCGATATCCCTTTTTGGAAATCACCAGGTGGTGCTCCTTGTTGGGGGCGACGTGAAATGCCAGACCTTCTGCGTTGATAACGCCCATCTCATCGTTGTCAATGGTGAGCACAGCTCCGGGGGGATTGCTGGATACAAGCACGTTGTCTCCCAGCGCCAATTCTGCAGTGGTAGTGGGAGAAGGGGTATCTTTGACCGTAACCCAATACAGAATTCCAGCAACGACTGCAATGAAAAGAAACATTGCAGCGATAATCTTATATACCAGCGCCTGTCCAATGACCACCTGAGATACCTGTGTGCCCTCCGAGGAGGTGGAGAGCACAGATTGCGCTGTACGCGTGGTACTGGTGCCATTGAATAAGGCTTTTTCTTCTTCAACGATGTGCTGCAACCCAACCTTGCGCGTATCATCAGAGTCGTGAATCGACGCCATCATCCGCGCTCCAAAAGCGCGTCGTTCATTCAAACGTTCTTCAAATTGGGATGTAAACCATTTTTTAATGTCGCCACCGGACATGGTTTCCACGGCGCATACTTCGTGCAGATCATTGGCAAAATCGTCTATCGTCTGATAGCGTTTGTCCCTGTCTTTTGCGATGGCTTTGAAAACGACATCGTCCAGTCCTTTGGGCAGATCCGACTGCAATTCACTGGGAGGAGGCAGTTCCCGCGTTGTAATTTCCTGCACGATTTTTCCAAGATTCACGTTCTTTGCAAATTTAAAGGCCCTTTTTTGAGTGGCCAGCTCGTACAGACACAGCCCCATCGCATAAACATCAATGCGGTGGTCATGCTCAGACCTGGTAAAAAGTTCGGGAGCCATGTATCCCGGTGTTCCTTTTATCATGCCCGGCGATGTAAAATCACTTTGAATGCTGGATCTGGCAATACCAAAATCTATCACTTTTAAATAACCATTGCTGTTAAGCATGAGGTTGTGCAATCCAATATCTCTATGAATGATAGTGCTTTCGTTGCCTGTTGCTGAAGTTGAGGTGTGCGCGTAGTGGATTGCATCGCATGCATCGAGAATGAGTCTGCTGGAAATGCCAAATGGAATCCGCACCTTCTGCTTGTTGCAGTTGGAAAGCACGTATTTTAAAGTTTCACCTTCCACATATTCCATAACGATTGAGATCGCGTCTTCTGTTACGCAAAAATCGTACACCTGAACAATATGTGGATGATTCAACGAGGCTGCCAGACGTGCTTCGTTCATGAACATTTTTATGCTGCTTGAGGATTGTTGCACTCTTTTTTCGTGAGTGCGTTTTACGACTACAAACCGCCCAAAATCCACAGCACCCCGTTGAAAAGCAAGAAATACATCGCCCATGCCCCCTTCGCCAATTTTGGACAGAAGCTTGTAGCGTTGTTCAATGGCGCCACTCTCAATTTCATGGTTTGGTGTGATAATCCTGCTCATTTTCATTTTTGCTATCCTGGCGCGCATCTGCCTGTTGTAATCGTGTTCCGCTTCAAATTGACCATTTCTCAAATTAAGTTTTACAATTCATTTGCTGATATTGAATTGGTCTACCTGGACACCTCAACGTATGCTGGCATTTAAAATAACACATTTATCTTGGAAAATAACAGTACAAATACTATAAAAGTTCACTTTTTTAGAAATAGCTAGAACAAAATATTCGCCTGTGCCATTCTAAGGCACTGAAAAGATGGGAACCACGGCTGCGTCAATAAAACGCCGCACGTCAATTTCAATTTGTTGAACCTGAGGTAAATCAATGAAGAAAAAGATTATATGTTTACTCTCCTTTTATGTGGTAGCAGGCATTCATCTCGCTGGAAATTCTGTTTTGGCAAATGAAAAAGCCGCACTTTCGGCGCAGGCGCAGGCAGAGTTCGATGATTTGACTCAAAAGGCGGTTGGCAAGTACAGCGCACGCCAGTACGAGGAGGCAATCGCACTTTTTGAAAAAGCCTATGCCATCCAGGCGGAGCCCGAGCTTCTTTACAATATAGCCCGTTCTTATGAACGCCTTGCTCGCACCGACGAAGCCATTGAAGTGTATCAGAAATTTTTGGATACCCCTGGCAGTACCGGTGACTTGAGAGTTCGTGCATTAAACAATCTTGCCGCGCTGCAGGAGGAACGGGCTGCTCGAGAGAAAATTTCAGGCACTGGCGCCGATAGCGGCGCCGACGGTTCAACAGACGCCGGAGTTGAAGAGAAAATGGAACCCGAGCAGGAGTCCATGGATGCGACGGACACTAGTCAGATGACTGAATCGGAACCAACACTGATTCTCCAGGACAGAATTTTCAATAGAAAACAAAAGATTCTCAAAACCCTGGGCTGGACATTTCTGGGAGTGGGAATTGCGGGCATGGGAACAGGTAGTGTTTTTGGTGTGCTCGCTCTAAAATCGAAAAAGAAATACGACGATATGGATGGCGACATAAAGAAGTTGGATTATAGGGATGACATGGATAGGAACAGTCTTCTTTTCGACATTATGTTCTTTAGTGGTACCGGCTTTGCAATCGCCGGCACATCCCTGCTTATTGCCTATGTTGTAAAGAAAAAGCGCCACGCCGCGTCGACTTCTGCATTTCGAATTCGTCAGAATGCCTCAGGGCAAGCCATCAATCTAATGCCGTCCTTTTTCGCTGAGAACGGCGTGTGGACCGGTGGTCTGAGCGGTCAGTTTTAAATCCATTCGTTCGTTCTCACGATTTCCAGGTCATATGTGTTGTGCGCGTTTGGCGACAAACCGATAAATATTTATTTCAGTATTTTTACATTCCAGTATTATTCTTAAGCCCTTGTGATATATTCGACCGGCACAACGATGAAATTGTATCGTTTCATATATGTACGTTTAACCGAGACAAGCATTTTTGATAATTAATTGGGGGGGTTAAGTGAATATCAACGGAATCGAGAGATTAAAGATTTTGGAATGACACTATCAAAATTTGAATTTCACAACGCAGATATTAATGAGAGATACAGGTTGCTGGCCAAGATTGGCACAGGCGGAATGGGAGATGTTTTTTTGGCATCTCAACGGGGGGCAGTCGATTTCAATCGCCTCGTGGTGGTGAAGCGGATTCACAACAGGCATGTCCAGCATACCGAAGAAAACACCCGCATGTTTATGAATGAGGCCAGTCTGGTGGCTTCATTGAATCACCCACATATCGTCAAAATTTTCGATTTTTATATGGCTGCCGATTCCGTTTCAATTGTGATGGAGTATGTGGAAGGTGAAACCCTTAAGTTTATAGGCTCTATTTGCAATCGAAATAAAAGACGCATTCCGTTTGGAATCACTTCTCGACTTATTCTCGATGCGTGTGATGCGCTGAATTACGCCCATCATTCAACGTCCCCTACCGGCGCCGCACGCACGGTCATCCATCGCGATATTGGGTTGCATAATCTGATGCTGGATAGCAACGGCTATTTAAAGGTGATCGATTTTGGAATCGCCAAATCCGATATTCAGCAGGATAAAACAGTGCCCGGTCTCGTGAAAGGTACGCCGGCGTATATGGCCCCGGATTTGTTTACGAGTGCATCGCCGGATCATCGCATCGACATTTATGCACTGGGGCTGTGTCTCTATGAGTTGGCCACACAGTCGAGAGCATTCCATTTTTCCAAAAATGCCAGTCTCGCCGAGATTATGAACGAAATCACAACGCGTGAGCTGAAGGCACCATCTCTGATTCAGTCGGATTTGCCCCCGGGATTCGACGAAGTTCTTTTCAAGGCAATTGAAAAGAATCCCGATAACCGATATCAGACTGTTGAGGCTTTTGCGACCGATTTGAAAATGGTCGCAGACAGGCAGCTTTATACTGGCGCGGAAGTGAAGGGATGGTTCACCACTCTGTTTGCAAAACGAATTGATGAGCGTCGGAGTTTTGGGGCCCGACTGCTTGAAAACAGTCGAAACGCCAGACCGGGAATGCCCACATCCACCATGAACGTTCCGGACGCCGGCTTTCAAACCAGTAGTATGTCCCGCGTTACCCAGCAGGATATGGCGCCGCAGGTGACCAACGTAACACAGGTGGTGATGGATCGCTCGCATATTTATAAGATTGTCGGGGCTATGTTTCTGTTTATTCTCGCTGCTGTGACTGTATTGTACGTTGTTGCGTTCAGGGGGCGGGAGGTTCCGCAGGATGCCAAACAGGCACAGCTGGCGCAGGTGGTTCTTACCGATAACGTCGAAGTGCATAGCACTCCTACTGACGCAATCCTTTCCGTTGACGGCAAGGAATTGGGAATGATTGGTGAGGCAGGTTTGGCGTTCAGAGTTGCGCCAAATGTGGAGCATAGTCTGGTGATATCCCAAAAAGGATTTCGTGATTTTTCGTTGCGGTTTGCTGGTCCGGTTGACGGTGTGAAGCAGATTTCCGCATCTCTTGTTCCTTTGGAAGAAGACGACGATGTGGCGGCAGGTGAAACGTCTCACAGGCATAGGCGGAAAAAGCGGAATGACGACAATCTATCGGATGACGCGTCTGATGATTTGGAGAATCAGGAGCTGGACTCAGAAGAGGTCGAAGTCGAAGCGGATGAGGCTGGCAGCATGGAAAGTGCTCCCGTTCAGCACAGTTCAGGCAGGAAACCCCAGTCTGTTGGTACCTCGGTGAAACGTGCTTCGAGTGATGCTTCCGGCAATGCTTCTGTGAATAAGAACGCCGCTGGCAATACGGAGAAATCGTCGTCATCCACCTCCATCGACGAAGGTTCTGCCTCGGATGGCGGTCGACTTATTCCGTTGCCGGACGATGAGCGTCCGATTCGACGCACGCCGGTAGTTGATGACTGAACCCAGCAGCATGGCCGCACGACATTTGAAACGGTTGTATTCCATGGTGCGGTATTTCTGGACAAACTTGGTGTGATAGATCGTTTCCTGGCCACCAAAGTGGAATCGCCCACGGGGGAGTTTCGTGACTGGGAAATGGTAACCGCATTCGCGGGGCGAATTGCCGAACATCTGCAGAAGGCGACCCCCCTGGGGTTTCATGATGGCTTCTATCCCTGCCTGCAGGCATTCATCACTTCCTCAATTGTTGCGTTTAATTGTGAGGTCATCTTCTGCTCTGCGTTAGTTGTGGTGGAAACAGACACTGTGAGTATGTTCTCGAATCCGCTCAGACAAAAATCATTTGCGCTCATGACGCGAACCATGATTTCGGTGGGGTAGTCGGCCGGGGACATTTATTTCCTCCCTGTCAGAGGTTGAACGGTGGTACGAGCATCATTCGTAGCGGAAGTTCCAGTGCAGTTGAAAGCAGACGTTACATCCCCTGGGCCACTTTTATGTAGATTTCCCGTTGCCTTGGGCCATCCAGTTCGCAAAGATATATTCCCTGCCATTCTCCCAGTATAATGTGTCCGTTGTCGATAATGAGTGTTTGCCCCGCGCCCAGTGTGGCCACCTTCAGGTGGGCATCCGCGTTGTTGCCCAAATGGGTGTAATCCGGATCTTTATAGGGGAAAAGCTTCGAGAGCGCATGGTTCAGGTCTTTTTTAAGATTTGGATCGGTGGCCTCCATAACGGTCACGGCAGCGGCGGTATGGGGAGAGAAAACATACACAAGCCCGTAATTGACACCAAAATCGGAGACTGCCTGAGCAACATCAGCGGTGACATCTATCATTTCCAAACGCGTTTTGGTCGTATAGGTAAATTTCTTCAGCATGAAGCCCCCTTTGTCATTTATAGTGTATCATCGAATGTAATCATTGGCCGTGTGCAATTGTCATGCGGAAAGTTTTTGAACCATGCAAAAACGGTGTTATGCTGCCTTTATGACGTAAAGGCATTTGGGTCTGGTTGCCTTCGCAACTGCTTTCGAGGAGGATTGTGAAATGAAACTGTTGTATGGATTGCTGACATTGGCGTTGCTGGTTGGTTGTGGCGCGTCCAAAGAATCGGTCACTCCGGCGGACGATGCGGCCGCTGAAATGGTGGCCCCCCAGATGGCGGATGCATCCGGGGCGAATGATGTGCCCGGAAATGGCGACATCGCATTTAAGGATTTGGCATTCGGTGAACGCAAAGCGTTTATGAATGATGTGGTGATGCCTGAAATGAAGCCCCTTTTTGTGGAGGAACACCCTGATTTTTCATGCATATCCTGTCATGGAGAGAATATGACCGAGGTGAATTTTGAAATGCCCAATACGCTGGTTCCGCTGAATCCCGCCGCCATGCCCTTTGCGTCAGAAGACGAGAAGGTTCGTGCTGCGGCTACGTTCATGAAGGAAACGGTGGTGCCCAAAATGGCTGGCCTGCTGAAAGAGCCCCCTTACAATACCGAAACCAAATCCGGATTTGGATGCTTTAATTGTCACGCTACGGCACAGTAGAAGCCTAATTGCGACCACTGATATTCATTAACGCCAAATGCGCCGCCCGAAACCATTTGGGCGTTCGCAGTACCGCCTGACGAATTCGATCATCAGAAGTAAAACGATTTGTAATAAATTCTCTGGCAGCACGTCGGGGGGACTCGCTGCTGTTGGTCGTTTTGAACGGGCGATACAGCTCAATGGCGTCTGCCAGCGCATCGTATTTGTTGAGTATAATGTTGAACTCTTTAGCGCGATGAATTAAATCGCAGTGACGCGGCAGATTGAAAATGGAAAGGTTCAGGAAGTCCACAGCATCAATGGTCTCGCTGATGAGTCGCCTCGTATCCTCCCTTTCCGATACGGTCTCGCCGGGAAGTCCAAACAAAAGGTAAACATACGTTCGAATTCCAGCTTCTGCAGCGCCTGTTAAAACATTTTTGGCGTCATCCGGGTGAATGCCTTTGTTGAAGCGAGAGAGCAGGGCATCGTTCCCGCCCTCCACACCCAGCTGCAGCATGACGCAACCGCTCCTGGCCAGTTCGCGCAAAAACGAATGGTCCGCAAATCGCTTTTCGGGTCTGGCAAATCCATAAAAATGCAGACCAAAGTGTTTCGCGATGGGCATGACGGCCCGCAGCCTGTTTTTGGGCATGGCAGAGTCCAGAAAGTGAATGACGGGACGCTGTTGCAGCACATGTTGCGGTATTGATGCCATGAATTGTTCCAATCCCGTCGTTTTCATTTGAATGTATTTCATGTCCTTATCGGGGCAAAACAGGCATCCCGACCAGTAACATCCGATGGAGAGTGTGAGGGGCAAAATGGGTCGGCCACTGAGGTACGATTGTTGGCTCAATATCTGCGGATACGCCAGTTTGTCGAGAAAATGGCCAGCCTCAATTCCTGGAAGCAGATTGGCGCCATTGGATACATCAATGTTATGGAAAGTGCGCTCCAGAAGATTAAATCCTTTGCCCGTAGCGTGGAGGCTGCGAAGTAAAGAACCACCCGCGATGTATTCAATTCCATGGCGTTCCAGAAAACGCGCCAGGGAGATGGCTGCTGTCAATTGTGAAAGATACGCGACCGAAATGAGAATACGACGCGGGCGATAGCGGGACAATACCGATGGAAGAGTGGCGTTCCATAATGGCAAAAACGGATCGTCCGTCAACAGCAGTCGCAATAGCCCTGACGGTTGATGAACCGGAGCCGGAGGTGTCAGATCCATTGCGGTGAGTGTCCAGCCGGGATGGGATTTGGAGTATCCTTTAAAAGCGCGGTGTAATGTGCCGGCCGCCGACCGGTGGGTCATGGGATCATACTGGGGGGTGCCAGAAAGGTAATCCACTGAGCGCAGCACACCTGGTGTGGTGCTGTGTTGTGTTAGAATGCGATGATAGAATTCCAGAGACAAGTCCAGAAATCCGGTATCATAGCCATGTCCGCACAATGCGCTGGCGAGAATGAATGCCCCGGAAGGTGGTTCAGATGGCGGGCAGACGGGGGGACTGAGTACGAGAAAATCCATTGACGCTGTTTATTGGTTTTTTTTCAGATGTGCCAGCAGATTGTGTTTTTTTATCGTACCAGGGTTGGAATCACTTCGCCCGGCGCACCAATGAAAGACTGCAGGTTCATACGTAGACATGACGTATCCTGAACAAATACGGATTGCCGTTCTCAGCCGGTATTGGAACATTTGGTAGCAAGGTAGCCCGGTTTTTATATTTTCAGTTTGGTGCCTGGAAGAATTTTCTGAAAATTCTGAAGCGTTTTCTTTTGCCAGAAGAAGTCATTCGTTCCCAATATCGTTAACTGTGTCTTATTTCGTTTTCGCAGTGAAATAAGAAACTTAAAGAAAACGTTGATTCCAGAACTGTTTAGAAAACGTAATTTTGTAATATCCAGAGTCAAGGTTTTCGGTTCATCTTCCACTGCCTGAGTGAAAACATCTGATATTTCATTGTAGTTTTCTGCTCCAAGCAATCGCATAGAACCGCTTACCAGGATTTCGGACCTTTCTTTAATGTATTTGATGGCGCATTGTTCCTTTTGAATTTCCATATCGTTTCTCCTGACACTTATGACACATCGCTTTTTTCGATGGGCACCCTCACCAGAGTGATCACCGTGTCCACATAGATTCCACGTTGATTGGGCGACTCTTTTTTTTCAAATTTCCAGGCGATTTCAGCACCCAAATCCATTTTCATAATTAAAAATCCCAGACTGGATTCGTCACTGTCGCTGACGGCATTTTTTTCAACCTGTTGAAAATACAGGTCGCTCGCGTCGTTGTTTTGAATCTCAACTATGCGATCGATCAGTTTTTTTTTTGCGTCAGCACTGACACTGTTTTCCACATAGAAATCAAGGGTGTCCTCTGCCAGATTAAGGAATATTTTTATGGGGAAAAAGCCACTGGTGTCTGCAAATTTGACCGCATTTTCGATAAGCTCGTTCGCAGTCCAGCTGATAGTGTCTTTCATTTGAGTGTGTGCGAGCCTGGGATGAAACGCCGGACCCAAAGAACCCCAGTATGCAGCGAGAAAATCCGCCGAAATACTATTGCCTTTCCAACGTTCCTTTACTGTCAGTCTCGATGAATCGAAACTGATGACCAGGTACTCGAAAACTTCCTCAAATTCTACGAAATCACCATACACTTCTGCCATTTCGGTCTCTCCTTGACGTTACAATTGCTTTACGACCACCAGCGTGATGTCGTCAAACATCGTTTGATTCCCAACATATTTCTCAATATCTGCCAGTACGACCTTTTCAATATCCGAGGCAGATTTGTTCCAATTGTCGCAGACGATATTCTTCAGTCGTTGGGCACCGTAGTACTCTCCGTTGATGTTTTCTGCTTCCGGAATGCCATCTGTAAACAGAACAAATCCGTCACCCTTCGCGAGATCAATGGAAGTGCTGCCCACGAAATCCCGAATATCGGGTTCCAGTGCGATGGGAAACCCCAAATCCATTGTGTTGATAAACTCGCCCTTCCCATCTTTGCGCACCAGCAGCAATTCTTCGTGTTGGCCGCTCAACACGGCTTTGCCGTTTTTGCAGTCAACAATGGACAACGTCATGTTTTTATCGGCGCCCATTCGTTGAATATTCTGGAAAAGGGTTCGGTTGACAATGTTCAACAGACGGATGGGATCTGCCTCCCCCGCTTCCTGCAGTGTTCGAATGGACGTTTGGGCCATCAGCATCATGACACCTGCTTTGAGTCCGTGCCCCGTTACATCGCCGATACCGAATTTGACGCTGTCGCCACTGGCGAGCACATCGTAATAGTCTCCTCCCACTTCATCAGCGGGCCGCATGCTTCCGGCCACATCGAGACCGGCGATAGACTTCTGTTCATCTCTGGAGGGCAGTACCATTTCCTGTATCTGCTTCGCCACGTCCAACTCGGCCCCGAGACGCAGGTTTTCCTCGCTGAGCTTCGCATTCAGACTGGCGATTTCTTCGTTCGCTTTTTGCAGTTTTGCTGTGCGGTCGAGGACCTTCTGTTCGAGATTGTCTGTCAGCCCTTTGATACTGCGCCGCATAATGTCCACGTCAATCGCGAGACTTCCGATTTCATCGTTGGTTTCGGAATTCACCTTTTCATTATAGTTGCCATCCGTGATGATGCGGGTGGATGTCACCAGTTTTCCTATCGGTGTGACAATTTGCCCGGCCACAAGCCGTATACTCAAATAGCTGCCTATCATTGAGAGGGTTCCAAGGGCCAGGATGATCAGAATGGTGAGATTGCGATTATCCTTGCCATCTGATTTGACCTCATCAATCTGAGCCTTCATTCGGAGAGTACTGAATGCATAGCGAATAATGCCTGCAATTTCCTCATCGATGAATACCGGGGCGGCAAATTCAATGATGGCCTGGTCTTTGACATCAAATCCGGTATGTGTGACCTTTTTTATTTTTGAGGCCCATTTCGAGAGGTTATCATCCAGCGGTTCCATGGAAATCGGTGTGCCGTCGGTGTCATTTTTGTCTGCAAAGGCCCACGGACGTCTATCAGTGCCCATGAATATCCCGTATGCGATACCGTCGTCGTTTTTTACTGTTTCCGATACAAGTCGTCTGATGTCCCCAAAGGAGTTGTCCTCCACCATGCGGGTTAGCGCAATGGCGTTGTTTCGAGCCAGTGTGGCGCCTCTGGCAATCAGTTCCGCTGCAATGGTATTCTCTGATTTTTTTAAATTTTTATTCAGTGCCCGGAAATCCTTAAAGAGCACAGCAGACAAAACCGTTAGATAGATGAGCGATATGATGATCATCACCTTGGTGATTAACTTGCGGCGTATAGAGACAAAACTTTTCAACGTTCGGCACCCCATGTTCGAAAAAGGACCAGTGACCTTGATACATCACAAAGAGTAGGTACGAGCAAATGCAGCTTTATTTTAGTGCCATAATCCGAATGTTTTAATTCGGAGAACGTTTTTTGTGTGTCGCGCACTGATATTGTGTCTTAGTGCCGATGATTGGAGGGTGCAAACGCCTTGTTGCGTTGAAAAGTTTCTGGAACACGGCAATTGCATAGCCGTGATTTTTCCAATGGTGATACTTTTATGGATGATTAAAGTGAGGCGTTCTGAGCAAAATCAAGTAGTCAGCGATTGGTCCTAGAGGCCCATCGCTGCAGCAATGATTTCTTCACAGTCGGTATCGAGCACGCTTCGGTCATCGTCGCAGGTAATAACGCCGTCACCGTTGAAATCAGCAATTACCTGACTGATAATGCTCAGTTCTTCACCCAGAGTCACGTGACGGTCTACCAGCAATGCATCCAGGACGTCTACTGCGCCATCGTCGTTTACGTCACCGGGAAGACGAACATCCAGTTCGCGGCTGGTAAGATCGAATGCAACCACGTAGTCGCCAGCGGTTTCGAATTTTATCCAGAAAGGGATGCGTGGTTTATTGTTCGGATCGCTGGAAACCGGATTTAATAGAGGCCAATTCTCTGAGTCACTGGCCAGAAGAGGGCTGTTAAATCCCAGATCTTCGCCGCCAGGTGTATAGGCGTCGTACCAACCGGGCAAGGAGGAGGACACATCCTGCAAAAACAAATCGATGTTCATCTGTACCTGCTGACCTGCCTGAACGTCGTAAAGGTCATATCTGTAACCCCAGAATGCGGTCTGCTCGGCCGGTTCATAGTTAATGTACATTTGTTTTGGTACAGCCTGAGCCGATGCGATGGCGGAACAGAGCATGATTGCACTAATAATGATTCCGATAATTGATTTACGTTTCATGGCTTTTTCTCTTTTCCCCTTCTTAGTCCTTATGTCTTCAAGAAGGATGCTGATGGTTGTTTTTCAAATAAGTCCTTTTGTTGCGATTTCATTGGGCGCCTTAAAATCAACACGTCAGGAGATTGACCCTGCTTTACGCAAGCGGGATGCCAGGTGATTTGAATTGGCGTTTACGGGAGAATATCCCCTGAAAACAGTACGATGAGGTTTTGGGGTCCGAATGCGCCAGGATATGGTTGCGCACCCTGGCAGGCAGATTGGGGCATGGTTCCCTGACTGCCGCCACCTGGAGATGGCAAGGATGCTATGCTTTGCAGATGTGTTTCGTGAATGTGTTTCGTGAATGTGTTTTGCGGATGTGTGTGGCGGTGGAATATAGTTTGGCTATTTCCATTTACTCTTATTCCAATTTCTTTTATAAAACTGTTATACTGGTAAATTAATACTATATTTATCCATGACCGCTCCTCTTCAGAAACGCCGTGTTTCTATTATCGGTCCCGCCATGTTTGGTTTGTCGCTGTTCGCATGGATGTTGACCGGCGCCTGGCAGATTGGCGTCTCAGATATTGTCTCGAAGCTGGACAACTCGAAGCAGAATCTGTCAAAGATGCTGTGAGCTGAAAATGCCTCCTTTAAAGTTCTTTGGCACAACACACTGGCCGTTTTATCGGCGGCAGATGCGATTGGGACTGCCAAAATAATTGCTCCAATAATCGCACCATCCGGGTGTGTATGCTATGACATGATACAATTATGCAGGAGAAACGTGTCAATCGGGATTCAACTGTTGCGTCTCCCCCACCGGGAGGACCGCACATGATTCTGCTGCACACGTTTCGACGCTGGTTGCGTCTGGTCGGGAATGTGTGGTCACGCAAAATGGAAACGCCGCTGCGTCGACTTCGTGACAACGAACACATCTTTTTGGTGATTTCCGCGATTATGCTGGGCATTTTCGCTGCGTACGGTGCCATTGCCTTCCGCTATCTTATTTTGTGGTCCACATCTTTTTTTCATCCGGCGGATGGCGGACTTCTCGGCGCAATCGGTCTCGGAAGGCACTGGGCCATGCTGCTGGTGCCGATGATTGGCGGACTGATTGTGGGGATGGTCGTATTTAAAATTGCGCCAGAGGTCAAAGGGTCCGGCATTCCGGAAGTTATGGAAGCAGTGGCCAAAAAAGGCGGCGCTATCCGTTGGCGAGTGGTGTTGACCAAGGCAATTGCGGCGGCGGTCACCATTGGCTCAGGGGGGTCTGCCGGACGTGAGGGACCTATCGTCCATATCGGTGCGACCATTGGGTCTGTGCTGGGGCAGATCTTGCAGGCGTCTGTCAGAAATATCCGAACATTTGTGGCCTGTGGCGCCGCCGCAGCCATTGCCGCCACTTTCAATGCTCCCATCGCAGGTGCTCTGTTCGCCATCGAAGTTGTATTGGGGGATATGCGGGTGGCGAGTATGTCGCCCATTGTTATTGCTTCTGTTGTAGCAACCGTGGTCTCCAGACATTATCTGGGAGATTTTCCCGCCTTTGAAGTTCCCGCGTTTACCCTGGTAAGTTATCGCGAGATGATACTGTATGCCGTGGTTGGGATTGTATCCGGATTGTTTTCAGTGGCGTTCATCCGCGTTCTGTATTGGTTTTCCGAGCGTTTCGATGGGTTGAATGTTGTCCCCTGGCTGAAACCGGCCATTGGTGGACTGGCGGTGGGAGCCATTGGTTTGGTGGTTCCAAATGTGTTTGGCGTGGGCTACGAAACCATCAACAGCGCTTTGAATGGCGATAGTATCACTATTGCCAACTGGTCTGGATGGCCTGTGTTGCTCATCGTGATGTTTGCCAAGATGCTGGCAACGTCGTTTACTCTTGGATCCGGTGGTTCAGGTGGGGTCTTTGCACCATCTCTTTTTGTAGGCGCGGTATTGGGAGCCGCATTTGGCTCTGTGGTGAATATTATTTTCCCGGAGTGGACCGCACCGGCGAGCGCTTATGCTCTGGTGGGAATGGGAGCGGTAGTATCTTCTACAACCCATGCGCCAATTACGGCGATACTGATTATTTTTGAGCTGACCAATAACTATAAAATCATTCCGCCCCTGATGCTGGCGTGTGTTATTGGAGTGTTGCTGTCCAGTTATCTGCGCGCAGATTCCATTTATACTGAAAAACTGACCCGTCGCGGCGTTAAAATGAGTCGGGGGAGGGATTTGAATCTTCTCAAAGCCATACCCGTGAGCGCTGTGATGGATACGCATATCCAAAGCGTCTCCGCTGATACACCTGTAACCGTTTTATTTAAACTGCTCACCGGTGGTCAGAAACCGACAGCGGTAGTGGTCGATGCACAAGATCGATATGTGGGAACTGTGGAGTTGCAGGATGTACGCGAAGTGCTTCATGAGAGTGAAGAACTCGCGTTTGTGGTGGTGGCCGCAGATGTGGCGGATCGGACAACGTCTGCGGTGTATCCGGATGAACGGCTCGATTATGTGATGCAATTGTTTGGCAATATGCATCGTGATGAGTTGCCTGTGTGCACGTCCAGGGAAGACCCGGTGGTGGTGGGAACTATTACCCGAAAAGCTGTGATTGATGCATATAACGCCAGAATTTTTGCCGAGGATATGACAGATGGGTTGAGTAATCAGCTGAATCTCGTTCATCGGGGGCGTATGGTGGAAATGATTCCCGGAATTTTTATCAGTGAGATTGAAGTACCTGCCCGCTGGGTGGGGAAACGACTCAAAGAACTCGATTTGCGCAAGGAAACCGAAATCGACATTCTTCTGTTACAGCGATATTCCGAGGACGGGGCGCGCGGCGATTCAGTATCCAATTCAATGGATGAGATTCGTCCGTATGCGGAATTGGTGTTTGTCCACGGGGATCGGGTTCTGGTGATGGGCCCCAAAGAAGCGATTTTCGCTTTAATGAAATAACAACGCGATTTTGAGCATCCCGTGCCGGGCGGGTTGCCGCGTAAAATGCCACTCGTTTTTTGCACCGTCAAAATTATACGGTATTTTGAAATAGTTATGATGAATATGTCTATGGAAGCCGGTCATCGGTCAGCAGCGGATAATACCGCGTTGCTGGGGATTCTTTTTGACAAGTCCCCGGACAGTATATTTATCTGCTCAAAGGACGGCAAAGTACTTCGCGCCAATGCGGTGGCGACGGAGTATCTGAATTTCGATACATATAAGCATCAATCTTTGAATGTGCATTCGCCGGAGGAACGATTGGATGGGGAATCAACGTGTCTCGGAATGGTTCCCGGTTTTTCATTTGAGCATGAGGAGGAGATGGAACGTGTCTTTTCGCGCGGTGACGGCAGACTTTGTCATGTTCATATCAGAACGCAACCGATTCTGTTTGGCGGACAGGATTGCATCCTCGTGGTGCTTCAGGATATTTCCCGATTGCGCAAGCACGAGGATCGAATACGCCAGGCCAGTAAAATGCAGTCAATTGGACAATTGGCGGGGGGGATTGCTCACGATTTCAACAACGCGCTGGGGGGAATTGTCGGATATGCCGAACTGGCCATGGAAGATGCCGAAGGAAATCTTATTCAAAAAGAAAATCTGGAAAAGCTTCTTTTGGCCGCTGAGCGCGCCAAAAAACTGGTGCGGCAGATTCTGACGTTCAGTCGGCAGAACACCCCACGTAAAGACGAAGTTCAGCTGGCAGCCCTGCTTGAGGAATCCATAGCATTTTTACGCCACTCCATCCCGTCGACAGTGTCTATCGAAACGGCCATTGCACAGGAAGCCATTGCTGTTGCGGGGGACCCCGCGCGAATCCAGGAGATGCTGTATAATATTGTGACAAATTCAGTGTATGCCATGGCCGAAGAAGGTTTACTTCGCATCTCACTGGAGAAAATATACACGGATACACCTGTTGAAGGAGTGGTGGGGGAGATTGCAGCGGGAGAATATGCCGTCATTCGCGTGGATGATAATGGGTGTGGCATTGAACCGTCTCTGGTGCACTTGATATTCGAACCATTTTTTTCCACGAAACATCCCGATGAGGGGATTGGAATGGGACTGTCTGTGGTTTTTGGCGTGGTCCGATCCCACGGCGGAAATATTCGCATTGAATCGAAGCCCGGCGAGGGAACAAGCGTGTGGGTGTATCTCCCCCTTGTACGCGCAAACAGCATCAGTTCCCCGGCGCCAATGCGCAGCGAAAGTGGTGTTGGGACTTTGCTGGTAGTGGATGACGAGCCGGTACTCGTGGACATTTGTCGGAAATTGCTCACATCAATGGGATACAAAGTACTGGCGACAATGGACGTGAATGAAGCGCTGGATATTTTACAGGATGAGAATATTCAAATCGACGCATTGCTGACTGACCAGACCATGCCTCAGATGAAAGGGGCGGAGCTGGCATCCCGGGCGATGAAGCTTCGACCCGGGCTTCCTGTGGTGCTGTGTACCGGTTTTCGCCGAAATATTGATGAAGAAGCCGCGATGAAATTAGGTATCTCCAAATTCATTCACAAACCCGTGCGCAAAAATGAATTGGCGCGTGTGGTGAAAGAAGTAATGAAGGCAAACGGGAAATAAAAGTATTTTTTATGAAACAAATTCCTGTTACGCTTGTCCATGTTTTCAATCAGGTTTTAAGACAGAATCTGAGGGTGTTTTATCCACTGCAATTTAGCCAGGGAGGCAAGCTTGGCCGAACAAAGATTCGAATTTCCCGCCTACGGTCGGGTGGATTTGGACGGAACCCACCGCGTTATCATCGAAATAATAGAAGAAGCGTTTTCCTACCCCAAACAGGATGAGTTATTTTTACATTTGAAATTCAAAAACAGAGAATGTGGCGTTGTGGTGAAGGGAATTCGCGTAGCGGCAGAACAGAATCGGTTGTTACTTGACCGGTACAAAATGCAGCACCTGAATATCAGAGACGGTGAATCTGTTGAGGCGTTTTTTTTCAGTCCACAAAGCGCTGAAGAGTTGTCATACTGTGCATCGGCGGACTTTTCCAAACGGGATCAGGTCCGGCTCATTGGAAAACCGTTTACTGCGGGTGAAAAGTCCGCACTGTTTACCTTCAGTGGTGAGGCGCGCCCCTATACGGCCGTCACCGCTGCACCGGAAGGAGTTGTGGTGGTATCACCGCGGACTCGACTGTCCGAGGCGCCGGCGGATGACGACAACTTACCAGTGACCTACAGTGATATTGGTGGACTTGATGAAGAAATTCGGTTGGTAAGAGAAAGCATTGAATATCCGTTTAAACATCGCGATGTATTTGCGCATTTGGGGGTAAAACCACCCCGGGGAATTATTTTGCATGGCCCCCCTGGTACCGGAAAAACGTTGATAGCCAAGGCGCTGGCCCACGAGATAGGGGCCAATTACTACACCATTAGCGGCCCGGAAATTTACAGCAAATGGTACGGAAACTCCGAACAGCGATTGCGCAACATATTTAACGAAGCAGTGAAAAATGCGCCTTCAATAGTGGTAATCGACGAAGTCGATTCGCTTGTGCCCAGACGGGACACCATTCACGGGGATCAGGAGCAGCGAATTGTTGCGACATTTTTAACTCAGATGGATGGGCTAAAGGCGATGAAGGATGTGGTTGTTGTCGGCACCACGAATCGCATCAATGAAATTGATCCAGCGCTTCGGCGCAGCGGTCGGTTTGAACAGGAAATTTTTGTCGGCGTTCCAGGACATCAGGGGCGATTGCAGATTCTGGGTATACATACCAAACGCATGCCGCTGGCAAAGGATGTGTCGCTGGAGAAAGTGGCCGAGATGGCGGGGGGATTTACCGGTGCGGACCTGTGCTCTCTTTGCAGGGAAGCGGCATATGTGGCATTGCGGCGTCACATTCCCGAGGAGGCATTTCAAACCGGAGAATTGGCGGCGCATCGAGAGTTGGTGGTGCAGCACGACGATTTCGTGCGCGCGTTTACCTCGGTGCGTCCCTCCGCATCCAGAGAATATGCATTGGATGTTCCGCGGACGCAATGGTGTGACATCGGTGGTTTGGCCAGGATTAAAAAGGTACTGGTGGAGAATCTGCAATATGCGGTTCGCAATCGGGACGCATTTGAGAAAGTGGGTATTCGGGCTGCAGGTGGAATTTTGCTTTATGGTCCTCCCGGAACTGGAAAAACAATGCTTGCCAGAGCAGTGGCTTGTGAGTGCGACGTGAATTTTATCGGAGTTCGCGCATCAGACATCCGCGATAAGTGGATTGGCGAATCCGAAGATAAAATACGCAATATATTTCAAAAAGCGCGTTTGCTTGCCCCTTGCGTGATTTTCTTTGATGAAATTGATTCCATTCTCATGTCGCGCGGACGAGATGTGTCTGGCGTGGGGGATGCCATTGTAAATCAGATTCTGAGCGAGATGGATGGGTTGGAGGATTTTGGGGACATCTTTATCATGGGGGCCACAAATCGCATCGGCGCCATTGATCCGGCGGTCTTGCGTCCGGGGCGATTTGACTATCTTCTGGAGGTGCCACTCCCGGACCTTTTGGGGCGAAAGGAAATATTCGAGGTTCATCTAAGGGAAAAACCGATTGAAGATGTCGACCTTGATTTTCTGGCCCTGCACACCGACGGGTTTTCCGGCGCAGCTATTGCTGAAGTATGCCGGGAGGCGGCATGGGAAGCGCTGAGGGAAGCAAACTACTGCGCCGAAACGGTGACTGTTTCCATGACCCATTTGAAAAATGGAATTGCCCATCTCAATCCTGTACGAGGTGATGTGTGAAAATTGTCGTTACTCTACTTTGTTTGTTCTGCATCTGCTTCGGTTCGGGAGGGGGGGCCGCGAAGGCGACGGACGCGGAGAACGATGGCGGTGAGACGTCTGTCGCTAAAAAGGGGCAACGCTCATCCTCTGCTCCAAATAAATCATCGGAGAAAAAAGAACCATCGCATCTGGAAGCGGGTATTCGGATGTTGCTGGTTTTTCCGGAGCCTCCCGCAAAGATGCCATTCTCTGAGGCGGAGCTGAATCTGTTTCGCAGCAGCCTTGGAAAGAGTGATCAACTGGGAATTGTTGTGACGAACAGAAAACTGCAATTACTGTCGATGACTCCGAAGGACCAGATGACGGTATCCAGCGCCGGTATTTTATCTGAATTAAAATTGGCGACAGTGGCGGACAAGGAAAAGAATGCCGCTGCGAATGTTAAAAAGAAGCCACTGGATTTGGATGAAACGATACGCAGCGCTGTTGCACAGATGAGCGATTTGCAGGGGTTGCTCAAAGCGGTGGTGCTTGTTCCCGACAGAGACATTGACCTTTCCCGTGATATAAAAGAAGACACTCCGCTTCAGCCCGAAAACGGAACCGATTCCGGTTTTGATGACAATGAAAGTACTGAACTCTCCACGTTAAGTTCGTTGTTGGCATTGAACAATGTCATTTTGTACACTGTTTTTCCCGAGACAGTTCATAGTCCTCTGCTGGAAAAGCTGACTACTCAAAGCGGAGGAAAAAATCTGTTTCTGTCAAATCGCGTTTCTTTGAATGATGCATTATATACGGCATATGATTCCATATTGCTGCGCACCATTCAGTTGGCACCCCAAACGGCATTGTATGACAGTGATTCAATCTGCACCCCCGCACTGGATGACACGGCGAAGATCGGAGCCACAGATGAACAACCACCAGCAGTCGCCGCCAGCAGTGACCTTGTGGTGGGAATGTTGTTTATTGGTCTGGTGCTTAGCGCAGCATTGCTGGTTCTATTGATTTTGATTTGGCGGCAAAGAGGAACGACCGCATCCCCTGCGGGAACGCCGGAAAGAAAGAATGAAACGTCCGAAGAAAAGGGGGCACCGTCTTTTTCGAAATTGACAATTGGCATTAACCGGGTTCGCAACAGCTTTTCGGATATGGAATCCCGCCTGCATGCGCTATCGGTGGATTTGGATGAGTTCGGAAGCGACAACTGGGAAATGCAAAAGAAAATAGTGTCGGCGTATGCGGAAATTTCAAAAGAGCTGTTCCTTTTATATGACCATGTTTCCCTGGATGACGAATCGGAGCGTAGCGAGGCATCACAGCGAATGATGCGGAAGATTGCGCAGGCGCTGGAGAATAACGGCATTGAGAAAATTGTCCCCTCTGCAGGTGAGCGGTTTCACAGCAAGTATCACAGCCACGCAGGCGAACGCCAAAGTGATCAGAAGGCGGGTACTATTCTGGAAGTGGTGCGCGATGGATATCAGCGGCAGGGATTTGTCAGTGATGAGCCGTTTGTATTGCGGCAGGCGGAAGTGATTGTTAGCACTGGAACAGACGCTGACAAATAACCGGATGCCAGTTGGCAACGTTGCTATGTAACGTTATGCCGAAGAGACAGATGACAGCAATTGAATAAATCATTCAATTTATGGAGTGATAAAATGAGCAAAGCAATCGGAATAGATTTGGGAACCTATAACTCAGCAGCAGCGGTACCTGTGGGAAACGGCAAAGTGGCCATGGTGGAGAGTCGCTATGGTCGCAGTCTGTATGGGAAAAATTTTGCTTCATTTGTACTGTTCGATCATTTTGGTCAAAAACAGGTAACCGGAAAACGGGCACAGGCAGAAATGCGACTGAATCCCCGTCTTGTCGTCTGGGGCGTCAAACGACTGGTTGGATTGTCGTATCAGAATGCAAAGGCCAGCGGTGAGTTGGCGCGTTTTGCGTATGAAACCGAGGAAGGTCCTGGGGGCAGCATACTTATCAAAGTGGGACAGGAGCGGTATACGCCATCGCATATTCTCGAGTACATACTGAGGGACATCAAGCAGGATGCCGAAGATCCTTCCGTGAATCCGCTGGTGGGACAAACCATCGACAAAGCCATTATCAGTATTCCCGCGTATTTTAAAGCCATTCGCACCAATCCAATAATTGAGGCCGCGCGAAACGCGGGATTCGAAGAGGTGGATACCATTGCCGAACCGACCGCTGCGGCCATTGACTACTGCATGAAAATCGAGAGGGAAGCGAACCTGCTGGCGTTCGACATCGGCGCCGGGACGCTGGATGTGACGGTAATGATGGTGGTCAACGAGGATGGTCATTTGATTCCAGGGGAACTATGTACATCTGGTCACGAGGCATTAGGGGGATTGGATATGGATGATGCACTCATGCGTCATATTGTCTCTAAATATGATTTGCACGGTGTCCTGCAGGATGCCACTCATAAATCCATTCTGGCCGAGGAGATTGAACGGGCCAAAATTCGGTTGTCTCAAAAAAACAGCGCCACCATCGATTTGCCCGGGGATCAAACGGTGACCATGACGCAGGGGGAATTGGAGGAAGTGCTTTCACCATTGCTGGACAAATGTCGAAAGCCCATTGGTATTGCGCTGCGTCAGGCGGGGTTGCGTGCAGCGGATCTGGACAAGGTTCTTTTCATTGGAGGCCCTTCCAATATGCCATGTATCCGGAAAGTGGTGGCTCAGGAGTTGGCCGCATTGGATGCCAGAGGCGATGTAATCGCTGATATCGATGACTATAATCTGAATGGTCTGCCGGTTGACCCAATGGAATGTGTGGCGCGAGGGGCGTCACTGAAAGCGGGGAGCGTTATCGAGCCAGTTGGAAAAGTGATTTCCGAAGGATATGGCACCGTTTTTGGCCCCGTTGAAGATGCACCCGACTATTATGAGCCCATCATCCGTGAAAACTCCCATTATCCCATCTCGGGCAGCACCGTTTCAACGCATCAGAATCCCGATTCGCTGGAAGTCCCCATTTCGCTGGTTGCCAAAAGACCCGACGCTGAGAAATCCACTGCGGAACGAACCGTATTTAAATACGAATACCTGGGAAATTATTCGCTGGGTATTACGCCCCAGCGGGGATTGCCGGCCATTGAAATTCGCTTGCGTGTAACGGACGATAAGCGGGTTGTTGCCACCCTGATTCACACGCAGACGCGGCAACAGGTAAAGTATGAAAGTCTGGATATGCTGAGTGGTTTTGAAGTGGTGCTTCAGGAACATACTCCGCCCAAAATGCTGGCACAGCAGGATATGGATTTGCTCAATGCAACGGTGATTGGAAAAAAGAGCGGATGGACCAAAGAGCATTTGGAAAAACATATGCACGTGGCCAGGGAAGCGCTGGCGCTGTGTGGAGATTGTCAGGACGACAAAGTTGTTTCGGCGATGGAAAAAGTGGAAGAGGCCATTTCGCGTGCCGTGGACCGCAAAATGGACAGTCCCAATGAGGACTGTCCAGCGATTTCCAACCGGACCAAGGAATTGCTCGACACATTGCTGCAGCCCGGAGTGAAACAAATATCGGTGGAGGAGTTTCGTCGCTATCTTGAACAGCTGATACATATCGCGCAGATGGTTGCCTATGATCAGGCGGACTGAAGCAGAGCTGGAAAAACTGGTTTCCAAGGGCTGTTATGAAGAGGCTCTTGGGGTCTCCTTTGATGCGACACCATCTGAAGTGGCGCGCGCACACATACGACAGCTTCATTATTTTTCCAATTCAGAACGGGCCCGGGAAGCACTCAATCAGGCCCGTACAGCATTGCAGGGCGAAAATGCGGAACGAAAAAGCCAGCGACTGCTGAATGTGGATCAGTTGGAAGCTGCGCAGGTGGTCATGGAGCGAGCGCTTGGAACAAATGCCTCTGCTTATAATTACTACATGCAGGGATATATTTTATATCGGATGGGTCGATACGTTGAGTCTGAAAAATACATGCAAAAGGCCTTTGATAGGAGTGGGTCCGCATTTCACGCTGTCTGGCTGGGATGTTCGATGGAACGGCAAGGGAAACTGAAAGAAGCTCTCGAACAATACATCTTTGCCATAGAAAAGCGGGGCAACGAAACGGAACATCGAATGGCCGGAAATCTCTATTATCATATTGGGGACTACGTGCGCGCCTGCACGCATCTCGAAAAAGCGGTGTCCATGGGATGTCAGGATGAAGATGTGGCGGAGAAAATACTTGTAATTTATCAAAAGCAAAAATACGCCAGATTGATAACCCGAATTAAAAATGTCTTCAGACAGGGGGGGACTGCCGAGTAGAATCAACGGGACAGTAAAATCAAAGGGACGGTGTTTCTTTTTTTCTTTTGATATTTCAATACAATCCGGGACAATTTTCCGATTGTTCTTTTCCAATTGTTTGCACCATGCCGGTATTTGGTTTAAAATTCTATTTATGTCTAGGTATGCAAGAATATATTTTCCAGGAGGCCTGTATCATCTAATCTCAAAGTGCGTTGATGATAAACCATTGTTGCGATTGAAAAAGCAACGTGACTATTATCTGCATTTACTGGCGGAATCGGTTCAGAAAACCGATGCGAAGATACTGGCGTATTGTATTTTGCCCAAACAGGTGCACCTGGTGGTGCGCGCCGGATGGGAGCCTCTCGAACGTTTGATGAAGCCCATAAACACAGGATACGCCTGCTGGCTCAATAACCAGGACGCCTCACGTGACGGAGCGGTGTTTGGCGGCCGGTACAAAGCCGTGTTGTTGGAAGAAAACTACATTTTCGATTTAGTGAGATATGTCCACAATGCACCGGTGCGCCTGAACAAGGTACAACGCGCGGCCGACAGCAACTGGTCCAGCCATCAGGCCTATATCGGCGAGGTGGATACACCTGAGTGGCTGGATACGTCGACGCTGCTGCAACAGGTGAACCCAAAAATGGGATGGGCCAAACGGCAATTCGATAAATTTGTTGATGAAGCTTCATCTGAAGGACGTCGCCGAGACCTGGAAGGTTCTCGAAGCGATGCAATGAGTCGCGCATATCGCAGCGTTCTTGCCGAACATTTGAAAATCGATGGTCCCATTATTGGCAGCGAAGAGTTCGTTGAAATGGTGTACCAGGAGGTTTACACGCGAGGATCGAAATCGAGTCGTAAAAAACCAAAGAAGTCGGTGCTGAACAAACTGATTGAAACCGTACGCGACGAACTTGAAATAGATCCGAAAGAGTTCCAAAAATATCCCAAACGCAAGCAGAGCGCTTTTGCCCGAAAGCTAATTGTTTATATCTGGGTCGTCGAGTACGGTGGAAAACAGGCCGATGTTGCAGCCAAATTGAAAGCATCCACTGGCGCGGTCACCCGTTGGTATGGCAAAGCTGTACAGAATATTGAAAAGTACGAACCCCTCATATTAAAAATCCAACAGCGAATGAAACAGTCCTGAACCGGACGACCTCCAATATCTGATTGAAAGGCCGTTTTATATCGGTTCAGTCGGTTCCTTTGCTTTTCCTGTAATTGGACCCTCTTAACGCCATCAGGAAGATAATAACATCGCGCGCGTCACGACCGGACTGTGTGGAAACATAATCATCAACGTCCCCTTTTTTTAGACGCGCCGGTTCCCGGAAGAAAATTGCGATTGGTAGAACTATTGGACGGACGATGAGGCGGCGTGGTGTTCCCTCTGAATGACACCGTACGAACCGATTTTGCCTTTCTGCGGCTGCAGGGATGGAAGATTGTGATACGCAGCGTGTTTTTTCCAGCATCCGGGGTGAATGAGTTGATGGCACATTGGACAATCATACACAAACATGCCGGTTGGGAATTTACTGTTGTGACATTGCCCGCACTCGCATTGTACAGTCATTTGGGATTCTCCAAAGGTTTTGTTCCGCCAAAAAAAAATTAGCAGGCGAATGGTCTTTTGTCACTGCTAACGTGAAACGCTGGCGCGTGTCATGTACACATGGCCTTTACACGTCAGGGGCAAATAGCGCGAAACTCTTTTACGTGTTGAACGCCCGTTTTTCAGATCAAAGGTCCACTGTATTTCAGATGATGGACAACTTTCGAGAAATTTGCACTGCGAGGTAGTCAATGACGACAACAAAAACGCTTACTGAATGCCTGGGGATATTTATCGTGAGTTTTTTACTCGCGCAGGGGTGCACAAAGAAGGACAGTGAAACCGGTTGGGACGGCAGCAGTGATGTCGATTCGGGTTCCGATGGTGATGGGGACAGTGATACGGATAGCGATTCCGATGGGGACAGTGATACGGATGGGGACAGCGACACGGATGGGGACAGCGATGCGGACGGAGACAGCGATTCAGACAACGACGCGTGCCCATTTTCGTGTACCATTCCCACTGCGTGTCAGGGTGGGAAAATAGAGAGTGCGTACACCTGTCAGCCGTCAAACTGGGTGTGTTGTGGCCCGGCGGGCGATGGGGATACGGACACAGACGCGGATGGAGATACCGATTCAGATACGGACACCGACGGTGACTCGGACGCAGATTCCGATAGTGACACCGATACCGGTCCGGTAACCGACGCGGTGCGCCCCTGTGATATTTACGAATCCGCCCAAACGCCTTGCGTTGCCGCCCACAGTACCATTCGCGCGCTGTACGGAAAGTACGACGGATTTTTGTACGAGGTTCGGCGTTCAGACAATCAGACAAAGGACATCGGCGTGCTAAGTCCGGGAGGCTTTGCGGACGCCCTGGCGCAGGACGAGTTCTGCAAGGGCTCCACCTGTGTCTTCACCAAAATATATGATCAGTCCGGCCACGGAAATTTTCTCGAATACCAGGGCGATGGCAGCTCCATTGGCGGACGGGTTAAACCGGCGGTGGCTACGAATGAACGCCTGACCGTGGGCGGTCATGATGTTTACTCCCTGTACATCAAGCCCTCCTGCAGTTACTGGCGCGATGGCTCCAACTCTGGCATGCCCAAAGGATCCGAGCCGCAAGGGGTTTACATGGTTACCAGCGGCACTCACGTGAACGGCGGCTGCTGTTTCGATTACGGAAACAGTTCCACCAGTCGGATGATGGAGGGTGGCGCCACCATGGACGCCATCAACTTCAGCGTTCAATGCTGGTTTGGCGGATGTGAGGGCGGGGGTCCCTGGGTGCAGGCGGATTTGGAGGGCGGACTGTATCCCGGCGGCAGCCAGAGCTGGAATCCCAATCAGCAGTCATTTAAGATGAAGTACGTTACTGCGATGGAGAAGAACAATGGCACCTCTGAGATGGCCCTGCGAGGCGGGGATGCCCAGTTGGGAGCTCTCGCTACCATGTACCAGGGAGCGCTGCCCAGAGGATACAGTCCCATGCGAAAACAGGGCGGCATCATTCTGGGAAGCGGTGGTGACTGCTGCGCCATCAATACCAACCTGAGCGAAGGAACTTTCTACGAAGGCGCCATCGTCGCCGGTTACCCCTCCAATGAAACCGATGACCTCATTCAGGAAAACATCATCGAGGCTGGTTACGGCAAATGATCTGACTCTTCTTACGCTTCCTCTCCGTTGTTTTTTCTTTTGATATACTGACCGATACTGCGGTTGTGCCGGTGTTTTGTGCCCGCGCAATCGCTCCGCGCATACACCACGATGTTGGATGGACAAATTGGTTGGTCTAAAGATTGCAAATTGTAGGTCGCAGAACCCATATCGCAAATGCCAACAGGTCGTTTGCATTTCCAACGGAGGTTTTATGGCGTCAATACTGACAGGAAAACACCATCATTCGGACTATGACCAAACAGTACGTAAATGTAACGCGACTGCGAACAATACATACAGTAGTGTACCATTGCAGCATATCGTGGACGGCGTCATCAAAGACTCTTTAATGCGGAAGCGTTCCCCTCATGGCCTTGTCGACGAATCCCCGGTGTTTCATTCGGTCTTCGGCGATGCCCCTTCCACAGCGACCAACAGTACGGTGGAACTGCAGCATCTCATCCATTTCCTGAGCGATACATCGAATACGCACCACTGACACATCCGAATTGAGACATCTCGTCCTTTTCAATTGAGACACTCTGTCGTTCCAATGAGACAGAGAGACACCGCATTTGTTGAAAATCGTAAACCGCCGTGGGCAAGAGATTCAGCCTCCGTTGATGGGAACAACAAACGTGGTAATCGAGTAGGCGGGGAGGGTGGTATGAAAACGCTTCCCCGAAATGGAGATGTCGGTTTGCTTTGCCAGATCTTCGGTTTTTGAGGTTCTGTAGACGCTGGCCAACGTTCCGATCCGTGTAAATGAGGAGAGGTCAAACGTGTATTCTTCCTCACGCGACGGGGCGGCGTTCAGGGCGATAATGATTAGAGATTTGCCGCTGCTGTTCACGGCGGCAACCATTGCGTTGTTCCCAATATCAATGAACACCGCGCCCGGAGTGATAAAGTTGCTGAAGTTGCGATGCATGTAAAAGCGCCTGGTAAATGTAAACGTTTCCCTGGTCTGGTTCACATGAATGGAGCCCCAGACGCCACCGTCCACCACCTGCCAGTCCAGCCAGGCCACTGGTTGCATTTCGCGCAAATCCAGGATGATGCGTTCCGCCATGTAGATGGCCACGTCGTTGTCGTCTCAGCCAGGCCAGGAAAGGGGGCCGGACTCGCTTTGCCACAGTTTTTTATTTAGCGATTTAGCCAATTCCCGCAAGTTTGCCCGTTTGCTCCCGCTGTAAGAGTGAGTATTGATTTGAGAAAGATAAGCGAGCGCCGAGTTCGAATACATGCCCACACTTTCAATAGTGGTGTCAATGCTGTTTTCATCGGGGGCGCTTAATGTAGTATCCAACAGCCCCTTTTCGTCCAGACTGGCGCCCACCACCTCCAGAAGTTTCGATTGGGTTTCCGACCAGAAGGTGCAGCCTTCCTGAGTATTGCCTTCGGTCCACCAGCTGGAGTTGGGTTCGTTGAGGGGATTGAGCGTGTTAAACACAATATTGTAATTGTCGCGATAGTGTTTCACCACTTCGGTCAGGTAATCGGCAAACGCAGCGTAATTTTGCTCGGGAAGATTATTGCCGGCGCTGGATGCCCCGGACGCACATCCGCTGCGGGTCATCCAGTATGGCGGAGAATTGGAGAACGCTTCCAGGGTAATGTCACGCCCCATTTCATCGCTTCGTTCGATAATGCGCTGCAGCACCTGTCTTTGGTACCGGTCTGCATCAAAATCCCAGACGCCCTCGGAGGGCTGATATCCGGGCATATCCCGGAATTAAGTCATGTGGTTGTGCGCCGGGTTTTCACCGCCGCCGATATTGAATCGAAATACCGTGTATCCAAGGCCGGTATCTGGATTGACCACACTTTCAACAAGGTCGTTCATATTCTCTTTGGACCATCGGCCAATCTGGTTGCCCCACCAGCAGATACTGGTTCCCCAACCTTCAAAGGTCTGATATTCCGTGGCCGGTTCAAGGGGGACCAGGTTGCCATACATTTCCGTATCCACTTCGGTATCGTCATCGAACTCCGAATCAGAAGGGGCATCCGTCACTGTATCGCTGCCGGTATCCGGCCTGGTTGCGCCGTCGCAGCATTGCAACTCCGCCACGCAGTCGCCGTCCATTGGGGTGCCGCCCCAGGAACGACAATGGGACAGACAATCGAATGCACATTGACTATCGTTGGAATCAGTATTTGAATCCGCATCTCCATCCGCATCCGTGTCGGTGTCGCTATCCCCGTCACTGTCGGAATCCGCGTCAGTATCACCATCTGTGTCTGTATCCGCGTCGGTGTCTGCATCGGATGAATAGCCTTCCTCGCTGCTGCTGTTTTTTCCGCACGCAACCACAAGACATATCAGCGTTACTATCCACCACAATTTGGTTTTGATTTGCATACAGGACACCTCTTTCAAATGGCACCACTCATTCAATGTCGTCTCTTCCTGAATGCATTTCAACAAAAAAACTGCGCAGTGAAATGACAGGATTTTTAAAAATCTCATATGGAAGGTAGTCGCGATGGTGTAAAACCGGATGAAACAATTACTTTATTCGCACGCACAATGACCAATAAACCGTTTCATAAACCGCTTTCAAAACCATGGGGAATTGCCGCTCGCGTTTTCAAATTCATATTCTGGATTCTGGTCATCCTCACGCCGCTTCTGGGCGTTTGGCTTGCATCGTCGCTGGCATCCTATTTGAATGGGCCACGAACGCTTGCGTTTGTTGCCGGGGCGCTGCTTTTTCCCGTGCTTCCTGTTTTATGGGAAATAATGGTGGCCCGGCGACGCAGCAAAAAAGGGATTGTTGACACCCGCTATTTAACTGGATTCGATCGCATCATTTTGCGAACACTGGTCATTAATGCAGTATTTGCAGGTGTTTTGCTGATGATTCATCCTGCATCTGCGTTTACCGCTTTGAGTGCGCGAGGCGACTGGCTACTGGACGGCAATCAAAGCGCCACCGCCAATCAGATACGAAAGAAAATTTTTTGGACAGCGGATAAACTGGAATGGTTATATCTGGCAACTCACCAAAATCCATATGAAAAGCTGGAAGAGGAACAAAACGACGAGGCGCCACAGCCAGTGCCGGCGCCGCCCCAAACAAATGTTGGTGATGAAGAGCTGGTCCCGATTGCCGGATTGGACGCAGATACGGATTCCACCGCATATGTTGAGGTTCACTACAGTGCACACGACAGTACGCGCGACAGTGCACACGATAGTGCACACGATAGTGCAACTGATGGCACTCGGGATAGTGCGCAACAGGCCGATGGTGACATAAATATAGGCAGTGACGAATCGACAGAAGAATCAGCGCCACAGCCCATGCGCTCTGCCGGCGACAATGGAGCTGGCGCCAATATCGACAGCAGTACAACAGCAACCCACACAAAAAATGCGCCGATTTTGTGGCCTTTTAAAGATGAAATGCATCCGCTGGTGCGAACAATGCCGGAATCGGAAAAGCAGACCATAAAACAAATCGCAACGTATCTTTCCGGCAAAGAGCCAAATCCATTTTGGCTGGCCAAAGCCATTCACGACTATGTGGCCGACAGAGTTCATTATGATTTCGCCTCGCTGGACGCCGGTAAATATCCCCCCTATGCGGCGTCTATTGTCAACCGCACCCAAAGCGGTGTCTGTGCCGGATATGCCAAACTGTTTGAGGCAATTGCCAAATCGGCGGGATTCAAATGCAAATTCATTGTGGGGCGGGTTCGCAAAGAAGACGGCAATATTGACGGGGATGCCCACGCATGGAACGCCATTGAAATTGACGGACGATGGCATTTGGTGGATGTCACCTGGGATAGCGCCCATGCGCAGCGGAATCAGAAAATGACTAAATATGGGACGGACTATTTATTTACACCACCTGCCGTTTTTGCCCTGGATCATTTTCCGGACAAATCCAAATGGCAATTGCTTGAAACACCCCTTTCCAGAGGGGACTTCATCCGACAACCCATGATGACCGCTGCGTTTCACAAACAGAAAATGTCGCTGGTATCCCCCAGACGGTCCCAGGTGACCGTTGATAACGAGTTGATAATTCAGATAGATAATCCCCGGCAATTGTATGTGATGGCCACCTTCAATATAAAAGGGCAACAAAGCGACAAAAAATGCGATGTCAGAAACCAGGGGGCCCGCGCCACATTAATTTGTGATTTTCCATCCCCCGATACCTACCAGGTAACACTATTCAGCAATGCCAGCGAATACGGCACGTATTCATCTGTGGGGCATATTGAGGCGGTGCGTCTGTGAAGGTGCAGCATGTCTGAAATTGACCAACGAACTGAAGTTAACGGAAACGGCGCGCGATTGTTCGATTAATCCGCCACTTCGGTTGCGGCGGGTTGTTCGGCGCCTGTTTCGGCTTTTGTCTCTGTTGTGACAGCGGCAGGGAGGGGCTGAATCGGACGAGATTGTATTGCCTTTAGACGTTTCAGCGTTTCGGCCGACAACAGCAGCAATTCGGTTATATCTGAGTTCTTTTCGCTGCCTTTGTCATCGTTATCCACTTCGTAAGATACGGTCGAGGCGGCGTCTACTCTCCTGTCAACGCAGTGCCGAAATATGACACAGGGCTGTATTGTCCCGTAAATCAATTTCGTTGTAATAATGGTCAATGTATCCCCCGGATTTGGAGGAATTGCCCACCAGCTTGTGTATGCATGTAAACGGCGTGGAATGTTTCTGCCCCAGGGAAGGGGTGAATCCATGGTATAGATGTCCAGTGCCTGCAACGGAATTTACAGCCGGCAGCGTATGGCGGCTGGATGACAGAATTCGCGGGGACAGATGGTGGATAGAATTTTCCTCCATCGAATATCCGTAAATCCCGGGTGCATATTGGCTCCACCTTTCAGCTACCAGCCCCTCAACGCCTGATACGGCTGTTTTTGAACTGAGCACCTGCTATCCGGGGATTTCAGACTCGGCCACCCTGTCACCTGTCGGGGGCGACGATGGCTGCCGGCATGGCAACTGACTCTTCGTGATTCAGTTATCCAGTACGGAACTCAGTTTTGGGGCCAGTTGCTGGTTGGTGAAGGGCTTTTGAATAAACGAGATGCTTTCTTTATAAATGTCGTGCCCGGTTGACACATACCTGGGGCGCAAGTGTACTTGCACACGGGTATTTCACAGGTGGCGATATCTCTGCCAGAATATCCCGTGCACAGCCTGCATTGTTCGATTTGGTATTTTCCGCAGGATTTTACGAGGTTGGCACAGGTGGCATAGTGTTTTTTCTGGATATTCCATTTTTTAGTGCTTTCCCGTTGGCTGGTGGGAGTATTTTTTGTTCGCTGGTTTACTTTGGAAGCGGTTTGCAGTCTCTTCTTCGATTCTTACCGCTTCTGAGAAAAAGTGTGCATGAGAATTGCACATTAATAATAAAAATCAGCATTTGTGTTATCAAATTTTTCTTCGAACAAAACGCATAGGTTTAAAATGTCAAAAAAACGGAAATCTTAATTCATGGGTGATAATTTGCGTACTAATAAGTTTTCGGATTGCGATACTGCTGACGGCGCCGCGAATGGCGATGAGAAGAAATATCGAAACGGAATCGGGGGTAAAATCCGAAATGATTTGCTGATGCGTGGAATTCGTGAGGCTTCGAATTATTTTTCGAAGCTTTCGGATGTCGCGTTCGCGCTGTTTGCCTGGCTTCCGTGGACGTTGCTCCTTGGCACACTCCCTGGCCTTATCTCCTGGCAGCTCATCAATCCCGAGCAGCGGGAGAATTTCTGGACCAATCGATTTGACTCGCATCTGCCCAATTTGGAATATGGCGCGGTATCGTCTGTGCTGTTCTTCATCTGCTGTTTCGTTGCATATCACCTGTTCGTACGTGGACGAAATGTGTCGGTCGCTGCCTTCTACCGAAAAGTCAATCGGTTCGCATCGTTGCTTTTAATTTTCCCCATTTATTTTTTTTTGGAATCGTATCAAATTACCAGTGATGCACCTTTGTTCTCGACGACGTTGTGCGCAGGCGCAGGACTGATTGGCACTATTGCGGCATATGGTATCCCAGGGATCGGCGCCGTTTTCGACCGCAACACCAAGACAGGATACATCCTGCCGCTGCTTCTGATTGCGGGTTGCACTATTGCGTGGATTGCTTTTATCGCCAGTATGGGACTTCGTCATCACGCCAATCTGGGTACCGCCGGCTGGGATTTCGGGTTGTATATCAACTCCATCTGGAATAGCCTCCATGGCAATCCGCTGGGATGCTCGCTGGTTTCGCAGGGGACCCACGCTTCCCGTCATTTTGACCCCATTTTAGTTCTGATTTCGCCCATTTTGCTGGCAGCACCCGGGGCAGAACCGGAGACTTTAATTATTCTTCAGGTCACCTGGGTGGCCAGTGGTGTGGTGCCCCTCTACCTGCTGAGCATGCACCTTATTCGAAATCAATGGATGAGCGCTGTTCTGGTAATTGTCTACCTGTTGCATCCCGCTTTTCACGGTCCCTCGATTTACGACTTCCATTCGCTGGTTCTGGCGGGACCGATTATGCTGTGGTGCATCTATTTCCTTGACCGGGAAGCTCCCAGACGATTTTTCCTTTCCCTGGGGGTGCTGTTGCTTTGCCGCGAGGACATGAGTGTAATTGCATTGGCCATCGGACTGTTTGCGCTTATCAGCGGAAAGTCCCGCCTGCTGGCATTGGGAACGATGATGATAGCCTTCATTTACGGCGGAATCGTTTATGTTGCGGTTTTCTCTGAAACGGTTTCCTATTCCCAGTATTTTTCGGATATTCAGATGCAGGCGAAGGAACAGACGGTTGCTTCGGATATTGCCCTGATCGCCTTAACCAATCCTGTATATATGCTCCAATACATGCTCGCAGAAAAAAAGATCGTTTATATCCTCCAGCTAATGGCGCCGCTACTGTTCCTGCCACTATTTGCGCGTAAATATTGGATTCTTTTTTTGTTTGGTCTCGTGATGACGCTCGTTGGTTCAAAAGACTGTCTGTTCAGCATTTCGCGGCAGTATTCGACCTGGTGGCTGCCGTTCATGTTTGCGGCGCTGCCGGTTGCCATCGAAACGTTTACGACCGGACCATACGCGGTACATCATAAACTGAATGCGTCGAAACTGCGTGGTGCGCTGCTTATCGGATTACTCCTGTCTGCATTCGCCATGTCCAGGGCCTACGGTATCTTCTGGCCCAATCCCTCTTTTCGCGCGGGGAACGCCAGTCTCATCCGTGAGCCGGACAATCGACGCCAGCAGACCGCGAAAACATTGAAAAAAATTAAGAAAATGATTCCGCAACAGGCATCGGTGATGGCATCCGAACATATCATATCTCACTTTTCAACTCGTTTGTGGATTTGGAGCACGGAGAAGAAAGGATATCGCTTTCGTGACCCGGATTATGGAATTATCTGGAATCAGGACATGCGCTATAGACAGAATCGGCCCCATAAAATAAAGACTCGAAAAAAACTTGTAAAATTGCTGCATGATTCGGACAAATATAAGCGTATCCTGAAAGAAAACGGAATTTCCCTTTACGAGAGAAAGCCCTGATTTGAATTATTTCCGCTGTTGGAGCGTTTCACACTGGGCCCCCGGTAGTAAAGCGCGTGTCAACAATCAGCCTGGTGAATCGCAGCGCCTGCTTTCTGCAATTCGTCGAGGGCCTTCGCTTCGTCATTTGGATTCATATTTACAGCGCGGCACAAATAGGCCAGGACAACGGTTTTGTAGCCTCGCCGCAATGCGTCCAGTGCGGTGAATTTAACACAGTAGTCTGTGGCAAGACCGCAAATGAGTACCTCTGTGACAGAAGTGTTTCGCCAGATACTCATCCATTCCAGTATTTGTTCCGTCGTCGTCAAAGAAGCCCGAATAGAAATCCGCGGCGGGATTGGCTCCTTTAATGAAGTTGGCGTTCGTGGTCAAATTCAACGACGGGTGAAACGCTGCCCCAGGCGTTTCCCTGTACGCAGTGTGTTGCCGTCGACTGACAATATATCCGCAATTACCTGCGCCTGACTGGCTGCTGAGAATCGACGCCGGGTGCCGAAGTCGGCAAATCGAACCTGGCTATCTCTAAGACGTGAGGCTTTGTTTCGATTGTATTCCTGCTGCATTGTAGAATCCAAGTCGCGAAATCTGCTGGAAAGACTTCGTGATTATGAAGATGACATATTGCGCTTTATGACATCAGAGATAGTGCCTTTCACCAATAATCAGGGTGAAAACGATCTTCGAATGACTAAAAGTGCAGCAAAAAGTGTCTGGATGCTTTCGCTCCATGGAAAGCGCAAAATTCTTCTGCCGAATCAGAAGCTACCTGATTACCTGCCGAAAACACGGTATCGCTCAAACAACTGCGCTTGACTTGCTTTTCCAGGGTAAACTCCCGGATTTCGACTCTTATCTGAATATTACCGCTGAATAGTTACTACGCTTTGTCTCAAAAGGGTAATTGAACCTTTCGATCTTTTGTTTTTGCCCCAGAGGGGCCCAGACAACCACCCCGACTACCCGATTGCCTGGGCCCCTTCGGGGCGGCTTATACCAAAAGAACTTTTAAGACAAAGCCTGGTGATTTTCATTTGGACATCGGCAGTCCCGCCATTGATGCGGGTGTTGAGCTGCTGTGGGACGTGAATGGGAGCGTCCCTGGAAATTATAACAACACTGCGTCCGATATTGGCTGATATGAAACAGCGTAGTCTCGCACTTCTTTCGTGTTTATCGCTGTAAGACGCATTTCAAATGTGAAGATGCGTCGTTGCATCAATGCAACGAGGAAAGGCGAGTTCTGCACGTTTCTGGCAGCATGAGGCTGCTGAACAGGTTCAGTTTTCTCATATGTCCCACATATGGCGCATTTGGAACATCTTTTTTTTCAACTGAAATATGGCACGCGCTTTGCTGAACTGATTTTGTCGCCTTAGTGGCGTGCGTATTGTCAAGGAGTCGTTGTCGCCAAAGAAGTACACAGCCCTGCCGGTGTTTTACGATGCGATGAGGGAACCGTGCGAAATTATCTTTCTTCCTGTTTTGTGCAAATTGTTTTTTCAGCAGTGGTTTTTGCGGGTTGTGGCCGTATATCGTTCGAACATACTTCACATGATACGGACAGCAATATCGATACTGGCGATGTCGAAGGCACGGAATCCGAAACCGGAGTTATTGAAGATTCGAACACTGTTTCCCCTGTCGATACCGCAACGGATAGCAGCCAAAATCCGGGTACTGACTCAGACACGGAAACGGGCACAGACACGGCGACAGGTACAGGCGCGGATACAGACACAGATACAGATACAGATACAGCCACAGATACAGATACAGATGCCGATACCGACACAGATACGGGCACAGAAATGGATACGAGCAGTGATACGGACACTGGTACAGACACCGGTTCGGATACGGGATCGGATACAGATACTTTCGCCGACACAGACACGGGGACTGGCACGGATACGGCCACGGATACAGGTGCAGATACCAATGTGGATACCGACACGTTTGCCGGCAGTCAAACGGTGAACGCATCGTTGTCCCTTGAGGAAGCGATTATTGCTGCCAATGCAAATCCAGGGGCAGACATTATTTTTATCGAGCCGGGCCTGGATACAATCCTGGGCAGTACCGGTCTGACCCGCATTTCGGATGCGTTGACCATTGTGGGGAGCGATTCCCTCATTAACGGCAGCGCCGTCACAGCAAATGACGGATGTCTCAGTATCGCCGCGACGGATGTGGAGATTTATGGTGTTGATATGTTTGCGTGTACCACATACCCGTTTGTGATTGTCAATGGCGACAATATTCAGATTCACAACAATACATTGCGGGACAATAAGGCGGCCATTATGTGTTGGAACAACACCTCAAATGTGGTGATTGGCCCCGGCAATATCATCGAGAATTCGGACGATACCGCTATCTGGACACATTGCGATGGTGTGCGGATAATCCAAAACGAAATTTACCACCCGGTTTCGTTTGGAATTCAGGTAGACAACAATAACGGCGTCGTTGTGGGCAATCTTGTGGTGGGGGGCGATACCCGTAATATTTTTGTGAACAACAATGCCACAGGATGGACCATCTGGCACAACACGTTGACCGGCGCCGGTGTGGATGCGCTGTTTGTGGCGTCCGGCGCCAGCGTAGAGTTGTGGAACAATATTTTTTACAACGCAACGTTGTATGGTGTCTATCTGAGCGGTGGCATTGTCACAAATAACGACAACAATCTCTTTTTTGACAACGGAATTGCGGACTGGGGAGGTGGGTATGTGCCCGGTTCCAATGTGGTCACGCAAAACCCACTTTTTGTCGACGAGGCCAATGATGATTTCCATTTAGGCATTGGCAGTCCTGCCATTGATGCAGGTTTTGATATGGGATGGGATGTCAATGGCAACACACCAGAAAATTACAACAGCACCGCGCCCGATATAGGCTGCTTCGAAACCGAGTAACCCCCGCCTTTGCCTTGCCTGGAAACGGCAGGGTGTCAAACAGCGATATTGAATTCAGCGCCAGCGAAAGACGTGGGGCACAGACAATTGCGGCTGTTGCCTGATAAAATATTTTCTCTTTCTCACTTGACTGGAACCAATGATATATGTATTTTGATTCGATGACTATCGAATCAAAAATTATAATCCGCCAAATGTCTGCTGCAGCACGCATTGCGATATTAAAAGCCCTTGCAGATGAAACCCGGCTAAAAATTGCCGCAGCGCTTTTGGAATCGCCCCATTGCACGGAAGAACTGGCGACCCGGTTGAAACGGACACCGGCGACGATTTCCTTTCATCTGCGTAAACTCGATGACGCGGGGCTCGTTGTAAAACGTAAAAATCAGTACTATCTGATGTACGCGTTACGCCCCGAATTGCTGGAAACCACTCTGGCCATGCTCATCAGTCCGGATGCCGGTGTGAACACCGAGGAGCAGTCCCGGATGAATCAGTATCGTCAAAAGGTGGTGCGCACGTTCTTTAAAAATGGTCGCCTGATTCAGATGCCCAAACAGTGGCGGAAACGTCGCATCGTACTTGATGAGATATTGCCTGCGTTTGAAGTGGGACGAGACTACGATGAAACAGAGGTGGACGCGTGTATTCACGCCTTTGCGGACGACCACTGTCTTATTCGCAGAATGCTCATCGATGAAAAATTAATGACGCGTAGCGGACGAACGTATCGCCGCGCTTTAGAGGAGAAAAAAGTGATGGCCGACGTCACCAAAAAAAAAGAGATTAAGAGAGAGTTTCTCGACGCGCCCAAAGAGGCCGGCATATTTCGCATTACCAACACAGAGAACGGGAAAGTGTTCCTGGGGTCCAGCCTGAACCTTCACGGGCCTCTGAACAAGCATCGATTTACCCTTTCGATTGGCTCGCATATTAACAAAGAGCTGCAAAAGGACTGGAAACAGTACGGCGAAAAGGCCTTTGTGTTTGAAATTGTTGAAACTGTACAACCGTCAGACGCACCCGACTTTAACGTTGAAGATGAACTCGAACTGCTGGAGGAAATCTGGACTGAAAAAGAAAAGATTTTTACCGATGCAGCGCGTTCATACAATCGGCGAAAAAAAATACGAGAGTAATATCTGAAACGATTCTTGCGCGGTGCAATATTGGCCACTATCCCCACCTGTCAACTGCGTTCCTTCCAAAAAAAACGCGCATCATGACAGGACTTCATACTTCAAAAAAGTCTGAAAGGGTCTTCAATTGTTCCGCATGGCTGGAAAGGTCGACGGCAGCCTCCGACATACTGGACGTTGAGTTCGAGTTTTGTTGCAGCACATGATCCAGTTGCTGTATTGCTTCTGTGACCTGGGCAATTCCTTGCGTCTGCTCGCTGGTAGAGGCATTGATCTCTTTGAGCAGTTCGGATGTATGTTTTATATTAGGCATCATCTGGTTGAGCAGCCTGGTGGCATCCTCGGATACAGTGACAGAGCGACCCGACAAATCCACTATCTCCTTTGCCGCCAGCTGTGATCGTTCAGCCAATTGCCGCACTTCGGCGGCCACCACCGCAAATCCCTTCCCCTGTTCTCCGGCACGGGCGGCCTCAATTGCCGCGTTTAGCGCCAGCATGTTGGTTTGGCGCGCAATCTCCTCAACAACGGTTATTCTATCTGAGATGGTACGCATCATCGTCATTGTGGATGAGACGGCCTTCTCGCAAGCGACAGCTTCTGTAGCGGCCAACTCCGCGATTGAACTGGTTTTTAACGCATTGTCTGCATTCTGTTTCACAGAGCTGGACATCTGCTCCATTGTGCTGGAAATCTCTTCGATGCTTGCCGCCTGCTGTTCAGCCCCTCCCGACATCTGTTGCGAGACGCTGGCGATGTGACTGGCACGATCAGCGACAGTGCCGGACGAGTTTTGCACATCGACAGCAAAGCGTTTCAACTGGTCGGTAACCACTTCGATGCTATCCCGAATACGCGTAAAGTTTTTTTCGAGGTCCCTTGTATCCTCTGTGGACATCGGCAGGTTGAATAGGACGCCTAAATGTCCATTGGCTATCTGCTCGAGAACTACAATTAACTCAGAAATGCCCTCTTCCTGATACGCACCCTGCCTTTGGCTGAGATTGGCACTTCGACGAATCACTGTCTGATCGGTGATGAATGCCATGGCGCCGACCACGCGCGTATCTTTAACAATCGGAACGCCGATATATTCAACCGCCATCTGTTTGCCGCCAAGTACAATATCCGTGTGAAGAACCGTTTTTTCATTGGTCGCCATGGACAACGCGCATGCACAGTTGCGGTTTTCACAGCCATCGATGTATTTATAACTCTTTTGACCGACGACTTTTTCGAGTTCAGCATCCATTTGGCCTGTCATGTATCGATTGACGTACAGTATAGTGTTTTCTCTGTCTACCACCATCACCCCGATAGGAATATTATCCAGATGACTGACAAATTCAGCGGCAAGCAGATTTACGCCATCCACCAGACGGCGCCATGTTCCCCCGTACAGATCCACATCGCCCCGCTGCAAAAATTTTCCACTTCGAATCTCCAGGCTGAGCTGCTGAAGATTCGCCTGGACATTTTGCAGTACGATAACGACGTCCCGCAGTGCTGACATCATAATGCCCACTTCGTCCGTGCTGGTCTGTTCAGGAACGTCAACCAGTTCTCCTTTTGCGATAGCCCGCATCGCATCAGAGGCTGTTTTTAGCCGGCGTGAGATGGTTTGACTGACTCGGATGACCACCACCGCGCCCAGCAGCAGAGCTACAATACTGACGCCGTATATCCAGTCCGTTACTTCTGACAGAGTATGATCCACGATGACGCCTGGTTCCGTCATCTCTTTTTCATCGGCCATGGCAACGATGGTCCAGTCCCAGGGCTCAAAATATGTCATCGCTGCGAGCCTGCCGCGTTTCGTGTTGCCCACCCCAATCTGATATCGCGTCAGAGAAATTTTGCCGGGCGCCTTAACCACCTCTGCAAGTGTCGTTTTTACATCGGCATTCCCCTGGACGTCGTCCAGGCTGCTGAACGCGAGACCTTTCAGGCTGTGGTCCCGATGGTGTATAATTTTTGCATTGTCGCCTGCGGACCCCTCTACAATTGCCACCGTTCCCGACTTCCCGATTTTTATCGCCTCGAGACTGGACTGAATAGCATCAACATTTTCCTGCAGCAATCCCACGTACACTGCGCCGACAACCTGACCGTATTTGTCCACAATAGGATCATAGACCGTCAGGTACCATGCGTTGACTACAAATGCCTTGCCACTGAATGTCTCGCCAGAGACCAGTGTTTTCGCGACAGGACTCGTTTCTGGAATATAGGTGCCCACTGCCCGTTGACCATCGAGTTTTCGAATGCTCGTTGCCACACGAAGAAAATGCCCCGTGTTTTTGATACGTTGAAAGATTGTACAGGTGGAGCCGGACAGCTTCTCCACGTCATCAACGAATATCGACGGGACACCTGGATCCGCATTGGGGAGGATAGGCGTTCCCCCCAACGTCATTACGGGTAGATTCACTTCCTGGGGTTTGCTGCTGACCTGGTTGACGGCATTCCATTTGACCTCTGTTTGACCGAGCACCAGTCCGCCCTGATCTTTGGCCAGTTGTCTCGAAAAAAGAATATCTGCTTCCAGTTTTTTTTTGAGCAGCTGATGACTTACGTCGAGAAGATTGGATGCGCTCTCCACTGCCTGGGTGAGTTGCACATCCACTTGCACATCCAGCGTTTTATGCAGTTTATGTTTCAGCCTGCTCTTTTGCCACTGAAACACACCAGCAATGGTGAATGCAGTAATGAGAACAAGTCCAACACTGACAAATGCGATTCGGTAGCCAATTTTCATGCTGAAACACTCCTTGCTAAAACAAACGCTGACCCCGTCGGAGAGCCAGGGAGCCACAACTGATTAACGAACTGTTGTTATTTAATTTAAGAGGGGTAGGAATTCAGACGTCAATACAATCGGTTTCCTTGTGTGTCACACTGTTGTGTGGTTGTTCTTTCATCGTCCATCATGGGCGCACTTGCCCTGCAGACCTTCTCATCCTGAGTTCGTGGACCATTAAAGGTCCAATGACGTCGGCCCATGCCTTCTGCCAGGCGGTACATCCAACACGGTTGGGGTGAATATGGTCCTCATCGCTGTAAAAGCTGTCGGCGTTTTGTTTAAAGAGATTGTACAGGTCTGGCCCTTTCGCCAGATTTTTCTGTTTTGTTACTTTGTCAATCACGGTGTTGAGACGCCTGGCGGCAAGACTGCGGGATTTGGATGGTGAGTGGGGAATTGGCGCAATGATGGCCTCGTGGCCCGCAGCTTCAATTTTATCCACGATGCGCACCAGATTGGTTTGGAACGTTTTGCTGTGTCCATTTTCAGGCGATTCATTGATTCCCAACAGCACACACCAGAAGTGTACATCCGGATACATCGCAAGATACGTATCTATCCTGGAAGGCGTGCCGGTAAGGATGCCAGTGCTGTTGATGCTTACGGTTCCGGCCCCTATCTGCAGTGGATAGACCGCCGTGTAATTGCTTTGAATGACTTTTTGCAGGGACCGATGGGCGCCAAATGTGCCATGACGATCGGCGCATCGCGCGGTTATGGAATCTCCCACCCATATAAGAGAAGCGGCCATCGCTTGGGGTTCCTCTGAAACATCCCATACATCGATTTCATCAAGCACGGCTGTGGAAGGGGCGCGGACAGTCACTTTTACCCATCGTTGTCCATTAAATGGGATTCTGTGTTCCCGATAACCAAAGGTGTTGCCAGTCACCACTGTTTGTTCATGCCACACCCCATCGGCGCCATTGGTGGAATTCGTACTGGTTGAGAGGACATAGTTTTTGAAACCGGGCTTGCCTTCGACGTCCACGGTGCCGGTTTCGTCGGACAGCGCGATGAGGATCTCGGTGGCTTTGGTGTTATCAAGTTTCAGGGCACACCAGGCGGGCGATCGGGCTGTCCATGTGTTGTCCTTTCCCGTTCCAATTCCAAAGTAATCAACCCCGTATTCGCCATCGTTGCATTTTGTTGCATCACCTGCGGACGCAGTTGCGATGCGTCCGGGAGTTAAGCGCCGGTTCTCGTAAGTGGTTGTGGCATCCCGGATTGGATTCAACGGGATTTCGCTGCCTGTGCCCATCGCGCTGTCTGTGTTGGAAAAGGAAACGCAATTGTTTGTTGCGCCATCGGATTTCTTAATATTCGATGGACGGTTTTCGCACGCAATTGCCAGTATGCTCATGATGCATGCCCCAACAACCGCACCCTCTTGATATGGTCTCGTCCCTGTTTTTTTTTCCATGGATTTGAATAACTATTATTCATCACATTTTTGAAATTTCAAGAAACAGGGACAATAGCGGCGTAAAAAAATATGGAACAGATGTACAGGAGCGTTAACTCCTGGTGATAACTATCTGGCGGCACAAATTGCGCATAACGCCGGTCTCCTTTTCCCGCATGTGCCTCTCGAGGAATGATTACCCCAGGGTTAAGGATTATCGGTTAGTCGCCACTTTCACAGTGATGTGGCGCCCGTCCAATTCATATCCGTCCAGTTCTTCGACCGCTTTGGCTCCATCATGCCGATTTTCAAATGTGACAAATGCAAAACCTCGCGACTGATTGGTATTGCGATCGGTAATGATAACCGCCTCGGATATTTTTCCAAATTTTGAGAAGATTTCGGTCAAAACCGCCTCGGTTACCATGTCGGTCAGACTTCCGACGAACAGCTTGCAGGGGACGGTGGCCGCTGCTTTTGGAGCGTTCGCGCGTTCTTCAATCATCCGCATTGCTTCGGCACTGGAGGGCAGGCGACCCACAATGTCTTCGGCAAACACCAGTTCAAATTCCTCAGGATCCTGATTGCGGCGCTGTGCTTTGCGCTCGGCTTTCATCCTTTTTTTTCGAGCCTTTTCAGACTCCCTCTGTCGTTTTTCTTGTGAATATGATTCTCTACTCATCCGCTGGCTCTACCATAAATTCGAGATCAAAGATGTCTTTATCGAAAAAAAATTTCAATCCGACACTCTTTTTATTCAATAGTGAAAGCGCAACAGCCGAACTCACTTATGCATCTTTTATGTTGGGTATGGGATGCAGTGATACCAAAGGGGCTGGCGCCAACCCTCCAGATGGGTACGTGGAGCCTGCGCACCGTCAGACCGGCCTGCCCCCAGTAGATGATTCGTGGGCCAATGTGTATTCCTGGGACGGGAGCTGGTCTCCCTCATCTGCAAAATTCCCGTTGAAGGGGATGTTTGATGAAACCCATGCCATGTTGCCCCCGGGTAAATGGGGGTGGGACGGCGCATGTGATTGTCCAGGAGATGAGGGATTGGCTGTTTATAATAACGAGTTTGTGGCAAAAGGGCTTGATTTCGAGGCGTTGGTCGATGATGCGTCTCATCAGTTCGGTTGGCGTCTCATTGGTACGAACGACGCGCCGATGACGTTGGACCATCGGGGCGATAACTACGTGGGAACTCCGTGGGTTGACATTATCGATTTGGGTGGGGTCGGTGAGTTGGCCAGTACCGGTCCAGGAGATACGTCGCCGGGAATGAACCTTTGCGACGGGCCGGATATGCTGCGCTACGGAATCGGACGGAGTGTGGACATGCGCACGGGGTCCGACACTCGGGGCGCCTTGTTTGATAACGATTTGGTCATATTGGGGACAGAACGAATTCCCGTATTAAATGAGTATGATGTCGAAGGTACCACGATTCATACCGGCCCCGGATCGGATTTGGTGTTCGCGCGCAATTTTGGTCCGGCAGCTATCGATTTGGGCAACGGTCTTTCGGGCAGAACAGACACCACTGACACTGCGGATGGGGATGATATTGAGGTGTTGCAGGGAAACATGCGGGACTTCAGGGTGTACGGCGGATATGGGAACGATATCATCGTGTGGTATGTGGACGAGGTGAACGATGATCGCTGGCTTGGCCCCAACTTTTTCGGCGGCGGGGGCTTTGGGGACGCCATCTGGGAATATCCAGGAAGCGACCGCCTCATTCTGGCCGTCGATTTGGCAACGCAGGTAGTGTCCAGTCGGTCTGAGCATGATAACAATCCGGGGTCTTTTTTGGCTTTTATCTACTCGGACTATGCTGCGGCTGTGGACGCGCCAATGGCAGGTGAACCCTATGCCCAATACTATGGCACCGCACCGGTGGGGCCTGATGGTGAACACACATTGACGCTCTCCTATCGTTCGGCGGATGGAACCGTGTTTACCCACGATTTTTACGCCACCGGTATCGAAATTATTCAGCTGGGTATCGACGATGACGCCGCGGTGTACGAGGTTGATCAGGTAGCGGGCGCACTTCAGCGAAGCAATACCATCCCGCCTTTCACCGCCATTCCCAATCGGGACGCGTTTAACCGCTTGTTCGACCGTTTTGCCCGCCCGATAACCCTGCCATAAAAAGCGGTAACACATTTTTCATGGGCCGGTGTTCAACCAGGTGCAACACAGATTCGTTGCACAAACAAGGAGCATACCGTGAAAAAAATATCCTTTTTACTTGTTCTATATTTCGGTTTTATCCTGCCAATGACAGCTTTGGGGCAAGATGGTCCGTCTTCTGCTACCCCGCCGGCGAACATGCCGGCCATCGCACCCACGAACGAGGCGTCTGCAGGAAAACCGCAGTCAGAGACGCCAACCGAGGAATCGAAACCCACTGAGGCCGCAACAAACGCATCCCCGGTTGTTCAGGAAAATACCGTGGCGCAATGCGGCGACAAAAAGGACAATGACAATGATGGACACGTGGATTGTGCAGACCAGGATTGTGGTATATTCTCCATCTGTGTCAACCATTCTACCCAAAGCGAGCCCTCTCCTGCCAGGGCGTCGTCATCTGAAACAGAGGCCGCGTCTGACGAATCCTCATCCGAGGAGCTCATCGTGCGCCCTTTCAGTATTGGATTTGTTCCCGGATTGTCTACTGACAGCGCCGCGTCCGGGGAGGTTCTCAATCACTTTTCACTCAATTTCATTGGCTGGCAGGATCATCTGCGGGGCGCGGAGTTTTCCATTCTTGGGGCGATTCGCAAAGGAAGCGTGACCGGTTTCCAGGGGAGTCATCTGTTTAATGTGGTGGCAGGCGATATGCGTGGATTTCAAGGGTCCGGTATAGTGAATGTGGCAGCGGGCGATACCGTTGGACTTCAGGCGACGGGATTGGTAAACGTCGCGGGCAAATCGTTTCGGGGCATTCAGGCCAGTGGACTGGGGAACTTCGCTGGCGGGCCGTTTGTGGGACTGCAGCTTACCGGATTGGCCAATGTGGTCACTGGCGATGGGACAGGGTTTCAGGGGTCAGGCCTGGTCAATGTGACCAGTGGCGCCATGAACGGATTTCAGGCAACCGGCCTGGTGAATGTGAGCAAAAAAGGGGGCAAAGGAGTTCAGGCGTCTGGCGTTGCGAACGTTGCAACCGGCGACTTTAAAGGGCTTCAATTGAGCCTCGTCAACGTTGGGACCCATGTCACGGGCGCGCAGGTGGGTCTGATCAATATTGCTTCCAAAAGCATGAAAGGTGCGGCTCTGGGTTTGATTAACTTCGCCGGAGACGGCATATTTGCACCAACGATATGGGTTTCGCCCGCATCCATGGTGAACCTGGGACTGAAAATGGGCACCAGAAATGTTTACAGTTTGCTTGGCGCGGGAGTGCATCCGGTAGGCGATGACAAGCGCACATCATTGGCCTTTGGCTTTGGTGTACACGGAGACGTATCGAAGCGACTGTGGCTGGAATTCGACCTGATGCATAACCGACTGCATGACCGGAAGTTTGATTTCGAATCGTGCGATGTGGACTTCATCGAACAGGCTCGGCTCAATCTCGGATTCCGTTTTGCCGATGATTTTTCGCTGTATGCCGGCCCCACTCTGGATGTGCTGGTGTCAGAGGTTCGTGATGAGTCCGGATTCGCGACCTTTTACACCCACACCGACAAAAGTTCGGACACCAGCGTTGCCATCTCCCTGGGCCTCACCGCCGGTATTCAGTGGGAGCCCAAAATCGGCAATCTGAACAGGCGCGACTGATATTCGCCTCTAAGCTATTGGCGAGTCTTCGCCACACCGTTTTTAAACAAACCATAGATGATTATATAGAAGAGGACATCATGGCGCAAAAACATGATCATTTCGACAGACACAAATACGAAAGAATTCGCATTTTTTTTACGGAACTGTTATTAAATAAATCTCTCTAAAGTTTTCGTTGCCGTGCTGGGCGCAGGCAGGCACACATATGCAGAAGCCATTTACTCCCAAAAATCAGCGGACTGGATTCGGAGCCACCCAGGAGCATTCGAATTTTTTTAGCGGCGCAACAGAATTGGTTGTCCCCGACCAGTTGCGAAGCGGCGTAGGCAAGCCCTGCTGGTATGCGCCTGGTGTGCAGCGTACGTATGACGAGCTGGCTGAACACTGCGATACGACTATCATTCCCGCTCGCGGCCGTCGTCCCAAAGACAAGGCAAACGTGGAGGTGGGCGTACTGGTTCGTTCCGCATTGGTGACTCTGCCATATGAGTATCCGTTCGTTGGTTCCGGTGTCTGGCCAGATTGGCGCAAATCTTATTCGTAACTGGCAGTTTTGTGGACAAAATATGCACTATCGTGCGAGATGTGTCCTATCCGAAGTGGCAACAAATTGTTCATCTCCGTTGAGATCACAGGTGAGCTTATAGCCACCATCTACATTCGAGACAAATTCAAAGTACCCAATATTGAGTCCGGGTTCAATCAGCGCGCACTCCACATCCCCTGAACCCGCGTTAAAAGAGGGATCGGAGGCCCGGGGAATAATCACGCTGTACGACGCCAAATCCGGCGGATTGAGAAAAATATCGTACGCCGGGCAATAACCGCTTGCCCCCTGTGCATCCAGACTTCGCCCGTTCGCACCCACCAGCCCAAACTGATTGGACTGCACCGAAAATGCGACGCCATTGAAACCGTTAAGACGTATTTCCACAACTTGAGCACCTGCATCTTTTTATATTTTACCCACAGATTTCATGGGAGAGCTTTTTTGGTGGGACATTCCGCTGAAACGGGGAAATTTCCTTCTTGAACTGCTTTAAAAAATTATTCTTGCCGGGGGGAGGTTAGAGTTCTGTCCAGAGGATATCTATACGGATGTTTACGCCATTCCACGCATACATCCCCACATCCTCTGCGAGTACTTCATACCCATCTTTTTCAAATACGTGGACTGTGACTTTCGTGCCATCGACCTCATAGTTGTAATAGAACTGTGGCCGGGGCTCCCCCGGTGTTGCCGGCCCTGGAAAATTGGTCAGAGAAACACTGACTATCGGTATTACTACACCTCCTCCACTCCCGAACCCGATTGGTTCACATTCGAACGGTGAGCCTAACGGAGGAACGTGGGAAAATGTGTTCGTAAACGTCTGTGCATGCAATGCGGATCTATTAACGACTTCTGTCTTAAGCAAATCCAGCTTCTCATCGTCTTGAGTTTTGGTGTAGTACCGATCATCGTGAATATGGTCCACGCCAACGGGCACATTAATCACTGCAATGTCGCTGGTATCGGGGCTTTTTGATGCGGTAACGCCGTCACCAGTAAATTGCAGTCTTGATACGTTAAACGGCCGCGCGGTTTCATCCTGAACCGATATGCAGCAGGTGGTGGTGCATCGCAGGGCGGATATGGTACTTTCGATTGCCTGAGGTATAATGCGGGACTCGGCAGTGAGTAGGCTTTTTCGGAATCTGGAGACCAGCAATGCGAATTCTTCTGTATATTTGGTAACCCCATATTCGAGGGCTGCTTTTACGTCAAGCCGGGACGACAGTGCATCTGCCTTGTCATCTAGAACGCTGCGAGAATCCTCATGGCACAGATCTTTAGGCGCCAGCTTGAATTTTTTGATTATATCACGAAGAATTTTTTCGCCTTCCTTTGAATCCCACGGGAGCGCTGTAAAGAGTTCTTTTAAATGAGCCTGGGGTAGCCCATTTAACGCGTTTTGAATATCGGAAAGCAGCGTGGCGCTGGCTTTCTGAATTTCTTCTTTTGACTTTTTGGTATCTTTCAGGTCCAGAACATCTTTTACCTTCCGGCAACTATTGAACAACGTGTTCAATTTGGCAGGAATCTTTATGGATGCTGTTGCCTTTGGTGTTGCTTTGGGAATAACACGTTTTTTCACTAATGTCTTTTTGGCCACTGTCTTTTTTGGAGCGGCTTTTTTAGCGGGTGCTTTCCTGGCCACTGTTTTTTTCAGGACCGTCTTTTTTACAACTGTCTTTTTTGGAGCGGCTTTTTTAGCAGGGGTTTTTTTGGCCACTTTCTTTTTAGGGACCGTCTTTTTTACAACTTTCGATTTGGCGACTTTCGTTTTAGCGATTTTTTTTTTCACAATCGTTTTTTTGCTGACTTTCTTTTTCGTGGCCATAAATGCTCCTTTAAATCAATTTTGCCCCCTGGAGACGGTGGCATCGTTGGTGTCCTCAATATTCCTATTCTGTATTGCCGCCCGAAAATCATGCAGCGGTTGATTTGTGTTGTCAATAACTTTGCTCTCCTGAGTTAAAAAGGGTCGTGTGTATCTCGTCTTTTTTTTTGCAGAAAGTTCTGGTTCTATACGACTACTTTGCGAGGTTTGACGGTTTCTATTGCCATGTCTCATTCATCGGTTTGCGTTTAATAGGAAAGTCCCTTTGGCTGGAAGGGGAAGTGCGCTGAGGGGACAATCTTATTGAGCGTTCCGCACGCATAGTGCCTGCCCGCTGGCGAGAGTTTTGACATTTCCAGACACACCGCCCCTGCCCACTGTTGTGTTTTGTTCGTTAAAATACAACACATAGGCTGCCGCAGACTGTTTTCGTTTTGTGGTTGAACTCCAGAATGCATGTGTCGCTTTAAACGCGGCAAAATAGACGGTGTTGATGGCTGGCGGCGTTTCTTTTTTTTCATCCACAATGGATAGAAGTTCATTAATTGCCGGAAGGCGCCAATCCGAGTGTCCCGCGTATGTCAGGGTTTCGCAATGCTTCATTGCGGCAGCCCAGGTAAGGGGGGGCGCTCCAGTACTGTTTTGCTGCCACATCAATTCTGTGGCGTTGTCAATGACCACGGTATCGGTTTCCGAAATTGTCACGGTAAATCGCGGCGCTGTGGCAAATGCGAGTGGCTCACAGAAAAATACCAGCGCAGCTATCAGGAACAGATACTGAATACGTTTTTGTTTCATTTTAATTCCTCCGTCACGCACAGTGCTGCCGGTGTCATGGCGTCCCTGCTGAGTCGCGTAACCGTACCGTCTGAAAAATTAATTACCCAGACGGTGGCAGTAAAATCTCCTGCCAGTGGCGTACTGCTCCAGAAAACCTCTGTGTTGTCGGGAATCGCAAACATGTCACTCACGCCCCCTGCTGCTGCCGGGCTGTAGTTTTGGAGTGACAGCAGCTCAGTTCGCGTTGGGAGACGCCAGTTGACTCGCCCATCCACCTGCTGCTGCTGACACCACATCTGCGCACCGTCATAGTCCATCGGTAAAGAAGGAGTGGACATCCAAACGAGGCCGGTCACTGTGTCGGTGATAACATTACCTGACAGAGTAAACTGTTTATCGCCTTGCGCATAATGACCTGTTTGACCAAATAAATCCTGATTGCTGGAAATGACAGAGCAGTCAACAACTTCATTGGCAACGTTCCAGCATTCTTTTTGTCCCGTGGCGGGCAATTGAACCAATGTGTATACGCAGGTGCGGCTGTTGTCCGTGGCGCATCCCGCAAACAACTCGGGGCAGTCGTCATTAGAGGCACAGCACAATCCGGCATGTTCGCAGCATGCCTCTGAAACGCATTCACCAGACATACAATCGGAGTTCTCATCACACTGACCACTTTGCAGATCAACAATGCACGCCCCCGCATCGCAATGAAATCCATCGACGCACAGGCCGTCAATGTCGGAACCTGCGGACAGCGCACAGGACTCCGCGCAGGTAAATGAAGTGTAATTGCAAAGCAGGTGTTTTGCACAGGGGAAAGACGGGTTGCAACACATCCCCGCGGCGCAGCAAACATTGTTGCTGCAGTGACCGCTGAGGCAGTCGCTGTCCTCGCTGCATTGATACCCGTTATTCGCAGACACTGTGCCAGTATCCAGGCTGGAATCCGATCCCGGCGATGTATCCAGCAGAGTATCTGAATCGGTCGATGTTTCCGTCGTGGAAGCTGAATCGGTGGCGTTTTCAAAGCTGTCGGTTGGCACAACTTTGTCTATGGAGGTGTCTACTTCTGTACTCCTGGGCTCCAGTTCAAGGTCAGGAAGGACAGCATTGCAGGAAAGCAACCAAATGGAAATGGAGAAGACGCTTAATGCGGTTGAAGAAACACATGCTCGGCCCATAGTTAAAAGCTCCCCTCAATCATAATACCGGTTGCGAACGGATCAACCATCACCACTGGCCTGGCAGCGGCAATCTGTTCTTTTTTACGGACCGAAACAAGAAGCAGCACGGTTCCCGCCGCGGCCAGGACCCCACCACCGATAAACAGTGCGGTCGATGTTGTCGCCAGTCGGTTCATGTCATCGAAGGCGCGTTTTTCCGAATAGGGCACACTGCTGCCAAAATCATCCTCCAGCTTTTTACCTTTCGAAAGTGCAAGGGCGCCAACAACGCCACCCGATGCCAGAGAAAGTGCACCAGCGCCAAGGGAAATCCAGCCGGCGACTTGAAGCGTTTTGATTTTCTGAGCATTGGGATTGGCAGCCGTTGCCGGAGGAGTGGTCTTTTGCTTTTCCGTCGAGTCCGGTTTCTTTGGCGTGGCGCTTTGGGAAGGCTCCGTCGCAGTGGCACTGGCGTGCGGGTTGGCCATACCATCTGCCGGCTCGTTGATGCGGTTACTGGCCTCGTTTGCGTCCGATTGTCCGCTTACCTGCAATGAGACAGTCTGTTGTCCCGGCAAACGCACCACGCGCTCCATAACGGTCTGGCCATCTGCCACAATCGTTACTGTCAGCGATACGCCTGCGGCAACTGTCACCGGCCCGGAGAGGGGCAGGGTGTCTCGTTCCGTGTTGTCCACAAATACTGCTGCGCCTTCCGGCCCGTCGATGGCCAGGTATCCAACCATATCTCGAAGGCGCCGGATTTCCTCCATCACTTCCTCGCGACGATCTATCAGGACGTCATCGCCCCCTCTCGCCAGATACTCCTCAAATGTCTCCAGTGCCAGTCCGTGATGCTTTGCGGCCGCTTCACATTGCGCAATATTGTAAAGGAGACGCCAATTGAACTTGATTTGGTTGGCCTGTCTGAATTTGTGAGCGGCATCGTTGAATTCCCCATTTGTGAATAACTCAACGCCTTCCTTAAAGTAGGCAGTGGCTTCCGTGACACCATCATCTGCTGTTCCCACGCCACAGTGCAGAAGAACGATGATTGAAAAAACCAGGTGCAGTTTTGGTTTCATAGATGTTGCTCCTCTTATAAGTGTACGAAAATCTATCACAATTCGATATCGAATACAATATGACAATCTTCGTTGGTGCGAAGTTGTTGGTCGCTTCGCTTTTTGTACATTCAGATGAACGCTCCAAAATAAGATGATTAATTACGAGACAAAAAAAACCCCGAAGGTGTATTTAACACTCCGGGGGTTTGGTTGTCGTTTTGGATTTTTGGTTGTTTTTTTTGGTTATTGAAACCTGTCTACCTTCGTGTGGCAGTAAGGTTCCTGTTTTTTCTTCTCATAATAGTTTTGATGGTATGATTCCGCATCCCAGAATGTGGATGCCGGAATCAGCTCGGTTACTACACTGAAGCCTTTTTTCTTCAATTGTTTTATTAGCTTTATGGCCACCTCCTTCTGTTTGTCATCTTCGTAGAAAATGGCGCTTTTATACTGTTCTCCCACATCCGGTCCCTGACGATTCAGTTGGGTGGGATCGTGTATTTCGAAAAACAGTTTCGCCAGGTTCTCAAATGACGTCTGTGACGTATCGAATACGACCTTCACAGCCTCCACATGACCAGTGCCTTTTGAACACACCTCCTCATATGTTGGCGCCTTCGTTTTTCCGCCAATGTAGCCAACGGATGTTGAAATTATGCCTTTGGCATGGTCCAGGTGGTATTGCACCCCCCAGAAACATCCTCCTGCAAAAATGGCGGTTTCCTGGTTTGATGTATCATTTACCTCCTTTGGCTCAAAATTGAGACTTATTGAATTTACACAATGTCTCGTACTTTTGTCAGTAAAGCCCTCTCCAAAGAACACGTGACCGAGATGCGCGCCACAATTGGCGCAAACAATCTCTGTGCGCATGCCATCCGGGTCGGGTACCTGCTTTACGGCGTCGGGAATCGCATCGTCAAAACTGGGCCATCCGGTGCGTGAATCGAACTTGGCATCGGACTTGAATAAAGGCTCCCCACATCGTTTGCACGTGTAAATACCCTCCTCTTTGTGATTTACATACTTTCCACTAAAGGGCGCTTCGGTTCCCCTTTTTACGATAACGTAACGTTCCCTGTCCGTAAGTTTACTGTTGTCCATGACCTTTTGATTCTCTTTGGCAACCAGCGTAAGGGCGAAAACAGACGCGACCAGTATTGGTATTCCAAAGATAGCCGATTTGTTCATTTCTCCCTCCCGGGTGCATATTGGTGTAATCAAGTATCTGTTTACCATTTTAATGATCGAAAAATGGATGGCAACTGGTAGATGGGAAAATTGATATTTTTATTGCGCAGTGCGCGTTCTTCCCCCATACGGAATAAATATAAGCCATCGTTATGAAATATATAGACAACCGGCGTGCGTTGGGTCTATCAGACGTGTCATCAGCGTGAAGCGGAATGACGGGCTGGTTGATTTGATATTGGCATTTGTTTTCGGGGAAAGAATCACATTGTTCGAAAAAAATAAACGCAGGAACAGCAGGAACAGGGGGGCTTCACCATCAGGGAATCGAAAATCCGCTCACCCCATAAGAACGCTTGCGTTGCGACTGCTTATTATTGTTGTTTTTCTGGGTCTCGGTGCGGTTGCTGGGCTGGCAAGCGTGTTTTATTACCTTTCACTGGACTTACCTGCGATTGGTCCGCTGTTGCGCGGATATAATCCTCCTCAGACAACGCGCATTCTCGCCAATGATGGCACGCTGATTGGCGAACTGTTTCTGGAAAGGCGGGAAGTGGTTTCAGTGGACCGGATTCCGGAGGTGATGCTTAATGCGGTTATCGCAGCCGAGGACGCCGATTTTCGTCATCACGAGGGCATCGATTTCATGGGTATCGCCCGGGCAACCTGGCGAAACGTGAGTAGTGGCGAGTTTTCGCAGGGCGCGTCCACCATTACCCAGCAAGTGGCGCGAACGTTTTTTTTAACAAGGGAAAAAAGCATTACGCGTAAATTGCGGGAAATGCTGCTGACGCGTCGCATTGAGCAGGAGTTGACCAAGGACGAAATCCTGTTTTTATATCTTAATCAGATTAATTTTGGTCATGCCAGATATGGGGTTGGAGAGGCTGCTCGGTATTATTTCGACAAAGCGATAGGGGAGATTTCCCTGGCAGAGGCCGCTTTACTGGCAGGGATTCCCAAGGGACCATCGATTTACGAGCCCATCAATCACCCGGAAAAAGCCGAGTCGCGACGACGATACGTACTGGGACAGATGCGTGTCAATGGGTTCATTTCAAAGGCCGAAGAAGTGTTGGCGCTGGCCGCGCCTCTGGGGATTCAGATTACAAAGCGAAACCGGGGCCAATTGGTGCCTGAAGTCATGTCCGCATTGTTTGATGAGTTGAACGGGGTCATCAGTGCAGATGAATTGAAGAGGGGGCGATACACCATTCGCACCAGCATTGACCCGCAACTGCAGGAAAAGGCACGGGGGGCACTGGTAAAAGGGTTGACAGAGGTAGACGCCCGGCACGGTCGGGTGGCGCCCTTTAAGTCGCGTAAATGGCCGGATGTCAGTCGCGGAAAAGGAAGGTTGGTGGCGGGTAGAGTGTATGCGGCCGAAGTTGTAGGAGCGGACGATGCACAGGGGATTATCCACGTGGTGCTTGGTGGACTTCCTGGCATTGTCCGGGCAGATCGGGAAGAACGATATAATCCCAAAGGGTTGCCTCCTTCGCTCATGGCAGAGGTGGGGGCAAAACTGAAAGTGGAGCTGGCGTCACCGCCTCAAAATGGTAAATCGCTGGAATTGAAGTTAGCTGCCGGACCACAGGGGGCGGTGGTGGTCCTTGAGCCGGAGAGTGGCTACATTCTCGCCATGGTGGGCAGTGATCGGGCGGTTCCCGGAGGTTTTAATCGCGCGATGCTGGCCAAACGCCAGCCGGGATCCGCGTTCAAACCGCTGGTTTATCTGGAAGCGTTGCGACAGCGAAAATACACACCGGCAAGTCAACTCGATGATTCACCTGAAGTGGACGGTGAGTGGAAGCCCAAAAATTCCCATGGCGACGAGTTGAAGGGGCGGGTTTCCATGCGGGATGCCCTGGCTGAATCCATGAATCTGCCCGCCATTAAACTCATTCGGGATGTGGGGCCAGAGAATGTGGCGGCGCTGGGACAGAAGCTGGGAATCAATTCAAAGCTGACCCCCACCCCTTCTTTGGCGCTGGGGACATCGGAAGTGTCACCTTTGGAAATGGCCGTTGCATACGGGACTATTGCAGCAAAGGGAGTGCGCCGAGGCCCATGGATTGTTCGTGAAATAGTTGGACCGGATGGCAGGGAAGTGCCGCTGATGGGGCGAATCGGGGTGCCGGTTCTCGCGCCGGAGGAGTCATATGCCATCACGTCCTTAATGCGATCTGTCATTGAACGGGGCACTGGTGCACAGGCTCGAAAACTGAAGCTGCCACTGGCGGGGAAAACCGGGACAACCGACAACGCGAAGGATGCGTGGTTTGTTGGGTTCTCTCCGGATATTGCCACCTCAGTATGGGTTGGATTTGACGAGCCGTGTAGTCTTGGTAAAAAGGAATACGGGTCCAAAGCCGCGCTTCCGGTCTGGATTGACGTAATGCGCGAGGCCCACAGGAATCGCCAAACGGCGGATTTTGAAATGCCGCCAGGAATCATCGAGTTGGAAATAGATCCGCAAACGGGTTTATTGGCATATGAGGGCATGGAAAAAACGATTCGCGAAATATTTATCGAGGGAACGGAGCCCACTGAAGAAGCGCTTCCGGAAGAAGTAGTGAGTCTGGATGCGTTCATGCTGGAGCAGGCCGAGGAAATCGCAGATACAGCAACCGATATGAAGGAGACAACGGACAAGGATACAGAGGCTTTACCGGATTCAGTAGTGAATGAACCGGTCGAGATGGGAACCGCTGCAACGGTGAACTAATTCTTGTATTTGCCCCCACCGTTGGGTACACTTCCGCATTGGATGTAATTATGGAAAAGAAATTAACGAAATATTTTTGGGTTATTATTCTGTTAACGCTGGCGATTGTGGCCTTTTTTCTGGCGTCCGGCACCAATGAACTGGCTGCGGGAACCATTTCCGAGCTATTGCCACAGCCAAAAAGTAGTGCGGCGCCCGCAGCTCCACCACGGGTTGCCTTGAACAACCGAACCTTTGTTCCGTCGGGAGCCATCATTCTCGAGAGAAACATTTTTGATTCCACGGCGACAGAGGAACCGGAGCCGGATGATCTGGATGATCCGGAACCCCCGGTGGGTGAAGGCGATACGCGTCTGGTGCAATGCTCGATTCCTGGGGTGCAACTGTTGGCCAATGTGGCCTCAGATCGCGACCCCGAATGGTCGTTTGCCAATGTGCAGGTGAACGCCGAAAAGAAACTTTACAGAATAGGCGATGAAATCAGTGGTCGGACCGTATCGGGCATCAGTTGGCGTTACCTGATATTAAAGGGCACAACCGACGAATGCTACATCGATATGTTTGACCAGGATCCGAACCGGGCACCCAGACCGGCGCCGGTGGCAGCCAGACCTGCCGCTCCCATGGAACCGCCAATTGATCAGGGGATTACCGTTAATAGCGAGTTTGAGCGCACGGTCGATCGTTCTGTGGTGGACCAGGCCCTTGCCAACCCTACCAAATTTGCCAAGGATGTTCGCGTTCGACCGTATAAGAAGAATGGCGAGGTGGTTGGATTTCGCTTGCGCAGAGTGCAACCTGGAAGCGCCATTGAACAATTGGGTGCGAAACGCGGCGATGTGCTCCATTCTGTAAATGGCATCGAACTTAAAAGCGTGGATGATGCCCTTTCCGCGTATCAGAAGCTGCGAAGTGACAACCAGTTGACGTTCACTGTGACTCGGCGCGGAAAGCCGGTGGAACTCAAAATCAACATCGATTGATGACAGATCATAACCGTTCAAATTCGTCTCCCGAACATCGGTCTTTGTCCTCCGATGAAGGGCAGGGTGTTGGTCATCGGCTGCAGCTGGCCAGCCGCGGCTCACGGCTTTTGGCATATGTCATTGATAACATCATTTCGGTGATGCTGCTGCTTCCGGTGATGCAACAGCTTGGCGTATTGGCGGATGGTGTGACCATCAATGGGCAAGTGACGGCGTTTTTGCTTTCGTTTCTGTCCATCGTCCTTGTTCACGGCTACCTGTTGCAGACCAGGGGACAGTCCATTGGTAAACTGATTATGGGAATTCAGATTGTTCGCGTCGACGGCACGCGACTCACATTGGGCCCAATTGTTTTTCGGCGTTATTTACCGGTGCAATTGTCTGGAATGATTCCGGCTTTTGGACCTTTACTCGTTATTATGGACAGCATCTGGATTTTCAGAGACGATTTTCGGTGCATTCACGATCATATCGCAGGAACCGTCGTAATTAATTATCAGCCGGATATTTAAAGCCTTACCATTGTTTCTGCTGTCAATCGGGACCTGTCACTTGCCCAGGGGTATCGAGTTCTGCCAAAGAAAAGAAAACAACGTAGGTAGTTTATCTGCCGCCTTGCCCTTGCAACGGCCGGGCACAAAGCCCGGTCACTACATTTCGAGAATTCGATTGCCCTGGTCACTTGTCACTATCGGGAAGGCTGGCTGTGTCCAGTTGAATTGGCGGATGCCCTGGGGGGAGGGCAGCGGCGCCATCAACTGGCGCTTCTGCGGGCGGGGCGCCGTCCACATTGCCGAATATAATGCTGTCAAATGTTCTGTTTAAAGTGGGACTGGTAAAATTTTTCATCACGATGGATTCGACGATGGCAACGTCTGCGCCAATTTCGAATTGCCCTTTAAGAACAGCTGCCCAGTGCTCCAGGCCTTCTTTATCTTTGAATTTCACGTACGTGTAATTGGCGACATCTTTCGCTTCAACGATGATTCCCCGGTGGACCTTTCCGGAACTGACCGATACAGACGGATCCCGAACCGGGGCGCTGACAGATTCAGGCGCAGGGGACGATGCCGGAGCGTTGGCCCGTCCCAGCTCATCCACTTTTGATGTTGATGGGGATTCCTTGCATCCGGATAAAAGAAGTGCGGGAATCATTATCCCCACTGCCCACGAACTATTAAACACTTTACTTCCCATAGATTTCCATTCCTTCATGCGATTTATATTTTTTGATGTCTCAATAATGCGGCTAATATCATCACAAGCGCCATTCTCGTCAAGAGGCGAACGCTGCCGGGCAGAAGGGAAAATGAGTTCACGGGAAACCGGATGTGGCCTTTATGAACGCTGGGCGGAAAAAAAGGTGAGCAGATCCCGAATGGTCCGCGCCAGAATTGCAATGGCGATAACGCCCACCAGCGCGTCCAGCGACAGGATTAGGATTTCAATAATTCGGTTATATTGTTTTTCCAGCGGGGCTATCAGGTGCCCGATGTATCCAAGCGCGGTGAGGCTGGCCGCCAGCAGCGACATCAACATGTGAGAAAACGCCCGATTCTTGAGAGCCGCCGGTGTACGCGTCACGCGATTTCGAATGTCCTGCGGGATTCGTTTCCAGAGCTTGACGCGCTTCACAAAGAAATACCAACTGATGACAGCGACAACAGGCATGGCGCACATAATGATAAGATACATTATATTTTCGAGTTTGTAAGGATTCTGAATGTTCAGCAATAAGAAGCCGGCGGCCAATGTTGTGTGGCAAATGGACAACCGGAGGTCCGGAAGGATAGTTTGCTCAGGGGATGGTGGTAACGAAGCAGCCATAGCGTCATGGTAGTGATTCTGGTCAGTGTGTCAAACTATACCGTTGGGACAGGGATTTTGCAGTGAAGTCAAAGTTTTTTGTAGTCTTTAAGTCTGGCTATGATGTGAATGAGTGTTCCGATGATGAGTGCCGCCCCCATAATGAGGCTGAACACGCCTCGGCCATCAATTGATTCGTTCATCCGGTACTGAAGATAGAGCGGGTAGCGCACCAGAGATATACTGAGCACAACGGTACATGCGGACCATAAAAAAAACATGCGTTTCAAGCGGCGCGGGTCACTGACCGGCTCGCTGTTGTCGTCAGTGCCATCCGCATTTGCGCTTTCGCTTTTGTCAGTGATCGCTTTTCGAACAATGTAAACCATCATCGCAATCATAGCTGCGGACAATGCCAGTAATCCGGACTGTCCAATTTGTGGGCCACCATGATGCTCAGGGTAAATATTGATACACAAAAAAGCGGCAAATACAGCGACAGCACTGGCGATGAGATAATTCCGTTCGAGTTTTAAATGAGTGATTTTGTCCATGAAAACAGCTTTTAAACAAAAGCGTTGTAGATGTACAGCATTCGTAAATAAAATTGGATGGGCAAAAACAAATGGCGCTATTTTTGTCTTGCATCCATAGAAAAGCAGACACACAATAGTTAAGTGAATCCTCTGGGATGTTAGTTACGCTGCGATAAGTGACTCAGCTGTACCAGAAAATAGGGATTCAGCTCTCGTTGTGGTGTGCAAGCCATTCAGTTGGAAGCCTGAAGCAGCGATATGAAACCCACTTGCAGCGTCAGCGAGTCACCGCTACTCCACGGCATCCTGGAGGGTTTTTTTTCGAACTCCAAACGCGTCCCGCCATGTTATCCCGGAAATGAAACTGATCATTTCAGATCATGAATATCGACGGAGAGGGGAAACTATGTATGTTTGAAATAGTGTACGCCTGGTTGTTTTGGGCGCTGGTGGCGGTGTCCGTCATTGTTTTCATCGCGCTGCTTTTTGTTACCGCGCCCTATGGCAAATTTGGTCGTACGGGATGGGGGCCGGCGTTGAATAGCACATTGGCATGGGTTTTAATGGAATCGGCCGCGGTTTTCACCATGCCAGTAATGTTTTTGCTCAGCGATCGAACCGGCAATGCGGTCTCCATTGCTTTTCTGTTGCTTTGGGAATCTCACTACGTGTATCGAACTTTTATATTTCCGTTTCGTCGAACCGGGCATCCCAGACCTATGCCCGTATCGGTAATGGGCATGGCCCTTTTTTTTAACGTTTGGAACGGGTTTCTCAATGGTGCTGCGCTGTTTCATCTGGGACCGGAGTCTGGCAGGGAAATTGTTGAGAGCTGGATGTTTTGGGCCGGAACGGGGCTTTTCTTTTGCGGAATGGCCATCAACCATCAAAGTGACAATATTCTACGTCGTCTGCGGAAGGACGGGCAAAGCGGATATCGTATTCCGGAAGGGGGATTGTATCGATGGGTGTCCATGCCGGCATATCTTGGAGAGATAATTGAGTGGACCGGTTTCGCTTTGCTCACCTGTAGTTCGGCTGCGGTGCTCTTTGCCTGTTTTACCGCTGCAAATCTGGTTCCCAGGGCAATCTCCTCCCATAAATGGTATTTGCAGACATTTCGAGAATATCCGCAAAAAAGGAAAGCGATTATTCCATTTATTTTATAAAATCAATTGTTTGTGGAAAGCCCGTTAATTAGCTTTGGAATTCTGATGACATACCGGATGGATGTCTTTTCAGAACCGGGTACTCCATGGGAAAAACGGTGACGGACGTTGGCCTGAATCCGCGCGAGTGCTATAGTTTTTTATCGCGTGGTCTCCTCCTTATTCTGCGCGAAGTGCCCAATTTGGGAGTGCGGTCGTGGCCTGCCCGGGCAACGACATGCACTCCCTTTTTTTGTCTTTCCCTCCGTTTTTTGTAAGCTGTCTGTGTACGTGTTCCCTTCTGTTTCAGAGGTACAACCAGATCGTGCGGATAGTTGAGTATGAAGACGAATTTATTTTTATGCTGTTTACTTTCATTAGTGGTGATGATTGTCGGGGCGTGCGAATTCGTGCAGTCCAAAGAAGCGGACTATATTACGTACGAAAACAGTGCCGCAACACGCATCCAGTCATCAAAAAGAAAAGATGAGCTAAAGGGAAAAGGTGAACAAAAGGGAAAAGACGAGTTGTATGCGCCCAAACCCTCGCCTATTGGCACACTAAAGAGGGTGCGTTCAGGCAGACCGGATGCAGATCAGACTGCCGAAAAATCAGGAAGTCATGAAGCGCGCCGTCATCAGTTGCTTCGAGATGAATTGGATGGCTGGAATATCAGAACAGTGTCTCACCAGCGACCGGCATCCGCCAATGAAAGTCAAATGGTAAGGTTGCTGATGGATGCCGCTCGGCTGATTGATGATATTTATGCACTCCAAATGAACGGTCACAATCTGATTTGGCGAGAGCAGATTGTGCAGTCGGGCGGGGAATTGGAGATGGAGTTTTTCAATCGGTTTCGCAGACCCTGGTGTATCGTGCAGAATCATCTCCTGTGCAACGCCATTGCATCACTGCCGACAAATCAGACGGGGGACGTGTTTTGGCCCAGGGATTTCAGTGAAGACGCATTTGGGGCCGTATCCCGAATGATTAATGAAAAGGAATTGCTTAGCCCGTATGGATTGGTGTCGTGGGACGGTCCAAAACGGCTCGTTGCGATACCATATAGCCAGGATTCGCGATTCTCAGCATTGTTTCGAGACTTGTCCAATACGTTTTCACTGGCGGCAAAGGTGGCCAGAGATGGGGAAAAGGGCGTACTGGAAAAGTTGTCTCGAATCGTCCAGGGCGGAAATATTCACGATCTGGACATGGATGATGTTGTGAAAGCGGGCGGGCAGGGGGAGTGGCGGATATATTTTGGCGGGGGGAGCACCGCGCTGGATAGATTCGGACGTAAAAAGGCGTTTCGTTTTATGGCGGGAAAAATCCACGGACCTGCGGCGGCAAAGCTTTCTGCGGTGAAAACCCTCGCTACGGATATTCATCAGTCGTTTGCGGCAACATTGGGGGACCACGCTGCGTCCATTGAAACAATCTCCACGCCTGACTTGACTGCGCTTGATATATGGATTGCTGCCGGCGAGTGGGCCGACGCAGCAATGAGCATTGATAAAATACATGCCTTTGAACCGTCCCAATCCGAATTGATACTTCAGCCTCATATGGTATTGCGGGAGAGATACCTGGCGTTGCTGTACGGCATGTCTTCCAACAATGCGGTGGCGATGGACGTTTTTGCTGAAATCTGGGGGTTGAAAAAAACGGCGGCCGATTTCGAGACGGTGGTGGATTCCATCCGTTTGAGCGGGAATTCGGGGACAATTGCCACTGACGCGCGTATCGGTGAACGGGAAGCCAATCTGAAAAGTGCGCTTCGAGTCTCCGGCTTGCTTTGGCTGCTTAACTGGCAGCATGGCAGACTGCCTTATTCGTCCGATGCGTTAACAAATGCCGTGGCGGTGGTGTTGGCAGATATGCTGTTGAGTATTGATAGCACAGATGGGGACAAAGTGGCGACTCCGGATGGTTCGCGCTGGATGATGGCACAGTTGCTGGCGGAGGGAGCAATTTCTGTAGTCGATGGTGCTCGACCTGTCCGGTTCAATCCTCAGTCTGTTCTTGCCGTTGGACGAAATCGTTTCGAGGAAATCAATCGGGCGCTGGTGAGCTCGGACACAGCGGCGCTTGAGCGGTTGCGTCTCTGGGATAGAGGCAACGGCGATTCCCGCATGGGTGAAACAGAGCATTTGCCCGAGTTGGTCTCCGTGATGCGCCAATTGATGCCAAAGAAACCAATGCTGTTTGAGTATCGGATTGTGCTATGATGCCGGTGTCCACCCCAAATGAAATGGCGCCCCAACCTTTGGGTAAAAGAAAGGTAAAATCATTCTTACGCGCTGTTGCAGTGTGTAAAACTGGCATTAATTTTTAGTCTGTTGTTGTTTTATGCAACACGATGGTTCCAGAAGCAGAAGAGGATTACAATGATGACAGGTCCGGAAAACAGGAGTGACAAGATTTTTGACAAAGAAGCACTGATGTCTCGTCTTTGCGATGATGAGGATTTGGTGAGTGAGGTTGTTGAAGTTTACCTCGAAGATACGCCTCATCAGATTGAATCTCTCAGGGACGCACATCAGAATGGTGATCAGGATCGAATTGTGAGGCAGGGACACACCATTAAAGGCGCTTCCAGCAATATTTCCGCGATGCGGATGCAACAGACCGCGTATGAGATTGAGGAGGCAGGCAAAAGCGGAGATTTAGGCAAGGTGTCTGAACTGCTTGGAACCCTTGAGGAACATTTTCATGAATTGCAGGAGTACCTGTCCCGCTGAGACTGCGACACGTCACTGTTTGAACCCCCTTCGTTAGCAACTTTGGGGATTCTTTTATTTTTTCATCAAAATTCATTTGGGTAATGGTGTCTGTGTCAAAAAGCGGGGTCCCTGCTGGGGAAGTCCACCTTCTCATGGTATAGTTTTTGTTGCATCGACAGTTCTTAATAAGGAGTGGAAGGAATGGTATATCTTGTTCAGATTTTAGCCCGTTTGCTTGTATTGTCTTTGGCTTTAGCGGTTTTCCAGGGGTGTGGCAAACAGAATGTACCGATTCAGAGTGCAGATTCCACATTGTCCGCGACGGATTTGTGGCGACAGGGATTGCGCAAGGCCGAAGCGCGCAGTTACGAAGAGGCGCTGGCAGATATTCGTTTGGCAAACGAAAAAGAACCTGTTTTGCGAAATGAGATTGCCATTGCACATTTATGCTTTCTCAGCAAGCGTTACGATGAGGCAGTAAATCGCTATGGTCAGCTCATTGCTTCGGGCAGGCTCGACAAGCAACAGAAACAAAAACTTCAGGACGAAATAGGTCGTATTGAGGCCGCGGATGGAGATGTAACCGGCCGAAGCGTGGCGGGTCAATGGCTTCGTTCGACCGTGGCCGTGGCAGAGGCGGAAGATGCGATTGCAAAGGGCGATTACACCACCGCGTACAAAAATTACGATAAGGCGTATCAGTATAATCAGGATTTCACGTTGTTGTTTGAATCGGCGCTGGCGGCATCCAGAGCAGAACAGTGGGATTTTGCGCAAAAGAAGTATAGCGAATATCTGGCGGTGGGCGGTGACGAGGTGCCAAGGGATATGCAGTATCGCGTTGTAGCAGAGAAGGATCGTATCGTGGCGCTGCTAAAAGGTGAAAAAGTAGTTACGGATAAAAGTCTCGCCGATGAAATTTTTGCAGAACGCAGCGGGCAGGAAGAAGCGGATGGATTGCCGCCTTCCATGCTGGCCGAAGTGGCAGAACTCGCAGACAGCGCCGGCACGGAATCCGCAGAAGGGGAGACGGCGTCGTCAAAACCGGACGATTCGCAAAATCAGGTGTCCGAAACGGGAGCGGATGCGTCCGGCCAGGGTGGGGCTCTGGGTAAAGATACAGATGATTCAACGCTTTCCAGGGCAGAAAGACAGAAGCGGGAAAAAGAGGCCCAGAAAGTCGCCAAAGAGGCAGAACGTCTGGCCCGAGCGGAGGCCCATCGCGCTGAGCTGGCAGAGAAGAAAGCCGCGCGAGAGAGAAAGCGGGAAGAAGCCGCTGCGGCACGGGCAGCATCGGTAGAGCAAAGACGACTGGAGCGGGAAGCGGCGGCAGCGAAAGTGAAGGAAGCAAAAGAGCGCCGGCTGGCATTGAAGAGGGAGCAGGAGGAAAAACGCACGGCGGCAAAAGAAGCCAGACGGTTGCAGGCAGAAGGAAAAAAGGCGGCCCTAAAAGCCCGGCAGGAAGCAAAAAAAGCACGTCTGGCTGAAGCGAAAGCACGTCGGGAAGAAGAGCGTAAACGGCAGGCGGAAGAACGACAATTGGCCAAAGAGGCGCAGGCGCGTGATCGGGAGATAGCCAGACAGGAAGCGGAAGCGGCACGGCAGGAAGCAGAGGCGCAGCGGCAGGAGGAGCAGGCGCAAAAAAAGGCTGAGCAGAAAAAGCTGGAAGAGGAAAAAAGACTTGCCGCCGAAGAAGAGCGCGAAAAAGCGAAAGCGGCAAAGGAGGAGGCAAAGGAGGCGCGAAAAAAAGCGGCTTTAGAGCGGGCGCAATTGAAAGAGGAAAGACGTTTGGCCATGTTGGCCCAAAAGGAAGCTGAGAAAACGCGCCTGGAGGAAGAACGGCTTAGAAAAGAAGAAGAAATCAGATTAAAAGATTTGGAGCGAAAGCGGGCCACCGAAGAGCGCAAAGCGGCAGAGGAACAGCTCAAACTGGAGCGTGCGGAAGAGAAGCGACTGGCCGCGGAGGCAAAACAGGCGGCGCAGGAAGAAAAACGGGCAGAGGCGGAGCGAAAGAAGGCGGAAGAAAAACTGGCAAAGCAGGAACGTGAGCTGGAGGCAACATTGAAAGCACAGGAGGCCGATGAGGCTCGTGAGGCGCGCGCGGACGCTGAACACGAGAAGGCCCTTGAAAAAGAAGCGATGGTCAATGAAAGCGGGCAGCATCCTGATGATGGAAAAGAATCGGCTGATTCGAAGTTGGGACGGTTGAAAACACCTCCGGCAACGATATCTGGTGCGCCTGAAGAGACGTCGTTTGAAGATCTTTTGTTTTATGCGAACTCCAAAAGCGCCACTGTGCGTTATAGAGCGGTTAAAGAGCTCATTCCCATTCTCAATGAGCAGTCACGCCTGGCGTTGGAGAATCGCGTGCTCAATGACAGAAACATTCACGTTCGATTTTTGGCTATTAGTGGTCTCGTTTTGCGGTCTTCAACGGCCTCTTTGCCCGTTCTGGAGCATGCGTTGATTACTGCGGCAACTTCTGAAGAACGCGCAACGGTAAAAAAAGCAATCGCAGATATTCGTTTTCAAAAAAAATAACCGATATGCCATTTTAAAGTGTTGTTAGTGATGTTATGTTGCGTTCACCTTCCTGGGGGGGTATGTATGACTGAAATGAAACGAGTATTGGTAGTTGACGACGAAGCGGTGGTTCGCGAAAGTCTGGAACAGTTTTTGGAAGACTGTGATTACGAAGTGGTTACTGCGGACAACGCGATGACAGCGCTGCAGATGCTTCGAGACGGTAAAACATTCGATATTGCTGTTGTGGACATTCGGATGCCCGAAATGAACGGCGAGGATTTTATCGTGGAGGCAACTCGAATCCTGAAGGATTTAAAGTTTATGATTCAAACCGGGACGCTCGATTATCATGTGAATCCAGCGTTGCAGCATCTGGGATTGACCAATGAAAATGTTTTAAAAAAGCCCGTGTTTGAACTACAGACCTACGTGGACAAAATTGAACAGATTCTTGCGCCGCTGTAAGACGATGCTGCCTGCGCAATAGTCAATGATACTACTAAAGTGTGGCGAGAACTCTCAGCACTTCGTCCATGCTTGATGGCCGATTATCCGGTGATTTTTCGAGACACGCCATGACCAGCCACTCCAGTGCGGGACTCAACGGTATTGACACTTTTTTGTGCAATGGCACCGGAATGCGCTTCACATGTGAATCCAGCAGTTCCTCGGTGGTTTCGCCATAAAAGGGCAACTGGCCACTAATCATTTCGTACATAATGATACCAAGCGAGTAAATATCGGTGCGCCGGTCCACCGCCAATCCGGATATTTGCTCTGGAGAAAGATAACTTGGTGTTCCCAGCACATGATTCGTTGTGGTAATGCGAGGGGTATTGAGCAGTCGCGCAATGCCAAAATCAGCGATTTTTACCACACTGCCAGCGTTGCTGTTGCGCGGAATAAGAATGTTTTCCGGCTTTAAATCACGATGTATGACATCCAATTCGTGCGCTGCCTTTAATCCCTCAGCGGTGGCGGCAGCAATCATTATGGATTGGGGGATATCCAGTTTGCGCATCCCCATCAGTTTGCGAAGCGGCGGTCCCGGGACGTATTCCATTACAAAAAACAAGTCGCCTTCTGATGTTTCCCCCAGTTCTTTGGCGTGTATCACCGCGGGATGACGAATGCGTGAAGCGGCTCTGGACTCCATTAAAAAGCGTTGTCGAATTCTGGGTTCCAGGTTCAATTCCGAACGAAGAATCTTTATGGCAAACAGATCACCGGATTCCACACACCTCGCCATATAGACAGCGCCCGAGCCTCCCTGGGACAACAGGGAGTTCAGTCTGTATCTGCCGTTCAAAATTTGTCCCTGATGGTGATCTCTGGCAGTGCGAACCACCCTGGACTTGTTCGCATTTGAAGACATTTTTCAGGCACCGTTACGTATGATGTGATGGAAACTCAAGTTTTAACTCCCAGCCGTTGTTTCACCAAAGGTAATTTTTTTTTAGTGTGCAGTCAAATTAAAATATTCTTGTAAAAATGTTTTTGAACACATTTTACATTTTTGTACTGTTTATGCAGTTGTCTGAATGCTGAAGAAGGTTCACTTTTTCTGTTTTTCCGGTAGAAGAATGATGCAATGAAGAATACTGATATCAATACAAATACATATATTAGTCAAGAAATCGATTTATCTGAGTTTTCATCCGCGGATTTTGCAGCCTGGAAAGCCGCTGCGATACAGGCGCTCAAGGGGGCGCCTTTTGAAAAGGTCCTGCAGCGGCGCAATCTGGATGATATGCTGTTGGATGCCATTTTCTGCAGGGACACTCATGGCCAATCCGCATTGGTCCACACGAGCGAACTGGTGCGTGGTGATGTTTCGAAGGAACCCTGGCAGATTGCGCAGGTATGCCGGATGAACGCCCCCGATGAATTTGCATCCATTGTAATAGATGCGTTGCGAAAAGGGCAGACAGAAATCCGGGTGGGTATCCGGCAGGCATATGCACATGGAGGGGCGATTCACGCCGCTGCGACCGACACTTTTTCCTTGTTGGATGGCGAACTCGCCATTGATGATTTATCGTCATTTCGTGTGGCGCTCCCTGACGGTGTCAAAGATGAGAGAGTGCAGTTTCACGGCGATGGGTTGGGCGTGGCGCTCCTTGCATTCTGGGTTGCACTGCATACAGAACGCCAATGGGATATTGGATTGTGGCGCGGTGGCCTTGGATTTTCTCCGATTTCACATTTGGCGTTCATGGGAACGTTGGCCGGTGATTCCGGGCGCGTATTCGATGAAGTGCATGCTGTTGTGGAATGGATGCGTCTTTATTCGCCAAAGGCGCGTGCGTTGCTTGTCGATGGGACTGTTTACCATAACGGCGGCGCCAGCCCGGCAATGGAATTGGCATGCTGCCTGGGAGAAGCGGCTGTGTATCTGCGTGAAATGGTGGGGCGTGGCTGTGATGCAACGGACGTGGCGAACAGTGTCAGTGTTCAATTGGCAGTGGGAGATGATTTTTTTGAGGATATTGCCAAACTGAGGGCGATGCGCCTTTTGCTGCGAGGGCTGGCAAAGGCGATGGGGGCTGTTGAACCCCTTGATATTCGCCTGATGGCACGAACGTCTCAATTATTTGCCACCAGAGATGAGCCATTAACCAACGTTTTGAGAACAATTTCCGCCACCGTCAGCGGCGCGTTGGCTGGGGCCGCAAGCATTCACGCGGCGCCGTTTAATGAATGTTTTGCCCCATGGGATGAATTTGCCGCGCGAATCTCACGTAACGCGCAGGTGATATTGCAAAAGGAATGCGGAATAGGGGATGTGACCGATCCGTGCGGGGGGGCGTATTACGTGGAACATTTGACCCACGAACTGGCAAAGAAGGCGTGGCAGCGGTTGCAGCAACTGGAGGCGCATCCTGGGGGATTCGTTGGCGCACTGCAGCACGGGACGCTGGCATCTCAAATCGATGACGATTTTCAAAAACGCCTTCAGTTGCTCAATAAGCGAAAATATAAAATGGTGGGAGTGAATGACTTTGTGGCGTTTGATGACGCGGACAATGCGTTCAAGCGAGGCGGAGACGCCAGAGTCAGGACGGCAGCGGTTTTTGAAACCCATACAACCACAGGTCCGACATTGAAGGTGGATGCCATGGGCAATGCCGTGGCGGATGCGGTACAGGCCATACAGGATGGGGCCACCCTTTCCCAGCTGGACGCAGAAGTAAAGGGGGAAGGCGCCTGGACGGTGGTCCCCATTGCACAACACCGGCTGGCAAAAGGCTATGAAAAACTGCGTGCGGCGGTAGCGGCACTTAACGCGATGCGCGAGAAGCCTTGTTCTGTACTTTTACTGCGTCTTGGCACGATACGTGAATCAAAGGCGCGCACGGATTTTTCACGGAGCTTTTTCAACCCTGCCGGATTTGTGGTATCCGAGTCGCCAGTATGCGCCGATGTTGAGGCCGCGCGAAAAGCGGTAAAGAAGGCCGATGCGGATATTGTGGTTTTTTGTTCCACTGACGAGAAATATGCAGAGATTGCGACTGAATTGGCCAGTCACATCTCAACGGATGTCAGCGCTTCGATTGTTTTGGCAGGACGCCCTGGAAATATGGAAGATGCCTATCGCGCGAGCGGCATTTCGGAATTTATTTACTTAGGGGCGGATCACTTCGCCTTACTGAGCTCATTTGTTGCATCATACGGAGAGAACCATGGCTGATTTTCCCGATTTAAACAGTATCTCTTTCGACCAGCTAAAAAAAATTGCAGCTCAGGGGACTCCAGCGCCCACTATGGCGTCTCCAGATGGAAAAAGGGTCGATGCCTCCGATATTGCGGGACTGCCCCATTTGGGTTTTACCGCCGGGATTGCTCCCTACCTGCGCGGGCCATATGCATCAATGTATGTGACGCGTCCCTGGACGGTGCGGCAGTATGCGGGCTTTTCCACCGCTGAGAAAAGCAATGCGTTTTATAAAAAGAATCTCGCCGCCGGACAGATGGGGCTGTCGATTGCCTTTGATCTCGCCACCCACCGCGGTTACGACTCGGACCATCCACGGGTGGTCAGCGATGTGGGCAAAGCGGGTGTGGCGGTGGATTCCATACTCGATATGAACATTCTGTTCGATCAGATTCCATTGGATCGCATGAGTGTATCCATGACCATGAACGGAGCGGTATTGCCGGTAATGGCGTTTTACATTGTTGCCGCCAGGGAGCAGGGCGTCTCCACAGAACAGCTCACCGGCACCATTCAAAACGACATTTTAAAAGAATACATGGTGCGCAACACATACATTTATCCGCCGCTGCCGTCCATGCGCATCATTGCCGATATTTTTAAGTACACCTCGACCCATATGCCCAAATTTAACAATATCTCCGTTTCGGGGTATCACATGCAGGAAGCGGGGGCCACTCCCGATTTGGAGATGGCGTACACCCTGGCCGATGGTTTGGAGTATCTGCGAACCGGCATGGCTGCCGGCGTGGATATCGATGCCTTTGCGCCGCGCATTTCCTTTTTCTGGGCGACGGGCAAGAATTTCTTTTTAGAGATTGCCAAGATGCGGGCGGCACGGGTGATTTGGGCCAAACTGGTTAAATCACTGGGGGCAAAACATCCCAAATCCATGGCGCTGCGCACTCATACGCAAACGTCGGGGTGGAGTCTGACGGCGCAGGATCCGTACAACAATATTACCCGAACCTGTGTGGAGGCCATGGCGGCAGCGTTTGGCGGTACTCAATCGCTGCACACCAATTCCCTCGATGAAGCGTTGTCTTTGCCAACGGAGCGTTCTGCGCGCATCGCGCGAAACACTCAGCTGTTTTTGCAGGAGGAAACCGGCATTTGCAGCGCGGTCGATCCCTTTGGTGGCAGCTACCATGTTGAAAAACTGACCGCAGAAATAATGCAGCAGGCCTGGCAACATATTTTGGAAATTGAAAAACTGGGTGGAATGGCCCGGGCCATTGAAACGGGTGTGCCCAAAATGCGTATCGAAGAGGCCGCCGCCAGGCGACAGGCGCGCATCGATAGCGGCCGGGAGCCTATTGTTGGCGTGAATTTATATCCACTGGCGGAGGAAGACGAGCTGGAGAGCCTGGAAGTGGATAACACGGAAGTGCGGCGTGCACAGGTGGCGCGTCTGGAAACACTGCGGCGGGAACGCGACAATGACGCCGTGCAAACGGCACTGGATGCATTGACCCAATGTGCAAAGACCGGCGAAGGCAATCTGCTGGAATTGAGTGTGGATGCGGCAACGGCCAGGGCGTCTCTTGGTGAAATCACCATGGCCATGGAGAAAGTATTTGGCCGACATCAGGCGCGGGCGGAAGCGGTGAAAGGGGTGTATCGCGGAGAGTTTATGGATAATGAGGTAATCGACAAAATAGGAGAGAAGGTTCGCGACTTTGAGGCGCAGGAGGGACGTCGTCCAAGGTTGCTGGTGGCCAAAATGGGGCAGGATGGTCACGATCGCGGCGCCAGGGTGATTGCCACTGCGTTTGCGGATTTCGGTTTTGATGTGGATGTGGGCACGTTGTTTCAAACCCCTGAAGAAACGGCCAGGCAGGCCGTGGAAAATGATGTGCACATTATTGGTATGAGTTCTCTGGCGGGCGGTCATAAAACGTTGCTGACCCACCTGATGACTGAACTGAAGAAATTCAATCGCGAAGATATTCTGGTCATTGCAGGGGGAGTCATTCCGCCGGCGGATATTCCCTTCCTGCTGGAAAATGGCGCGGCCGCCGTGTTTGGTCCGGGGACCGTGATTCCGGAAGCGGCGTTGAAAATAATGCAACTTCTTAAAGAAGTGTTGAATCTTGAATGAGCCCCACTGATTCTGCCATGTCAACTGTTGTAAAAAAGCGTGCGTCGCTATCGCTGGATGAATTGATTGACGGTGTGCGTCGCTTCGACCGCACTGTTTTGGGGCGCGCGATTACCCTGGTGGAAAGCACTGCGCCATCTCACATGCAAATGGCGTCACAATTACTGGGACATTTTTCAAAGCCTTCCGGTGATTCGTTGCGAATTGGTATCACGGGTGTTCCCGGGGTTGGAAAAAGCACATTTATTGAAACCCTGGGACTGTATTTGCTGGCGCTGGGCAAACGGGTGGCCGTGATTGCGGTGGATCCCAGCAGCACCATTTCGGGCGGTTCAATCCTGGGTGACAAAACGCGGATGGAGCGTCTGGTGCAGCAGGAAAACTGTTTCATTCGCCCTGTGCCCTCAAAAGGGACTCTTGGCGGGGTGGCGCAAAATACCATGGAAGCCATGCTGCTGTGTGAGGCAGCAGGGTTTGATGTGATTCTGGTGGAAACCGTGGGCGTGGGGCAAAACGAAGCCACCGTGCGGGAGCTCGTGGATTTTTTCCTGTTGCTGATGCTTCCCAATGCCGGTGATAATCTGCAGGGCATCAAACGGGGCATTATGGAACTGGCCGATCATATTCTCATCAACAAAGCCGACGGAGACAACATCCACGCTGCGCAGCTGGCTCAAAACGAGTATGTGCAGGCCATGGAATTTATGCGTGCGGCGACATTGGGATGGAAACCATCGGTGTCTACAGGCTCGGCGCTGGAAGAAGAGGGGATAGCAGATGTATGGCAGATTGTGGAACGGTTCGCAGTGAAAACGAAGCAGAGTCAAATTTTCTTTCAACGCCGCGACGCACAGCGTCGACAATGGCTGCGTTTACGCATTGCGGGATTGCTGGAGACCCGATTTTTTGCCAACGCCAATGTACAGCAACGTCTGCATGACGCCGAAGCAGCGTTCCTGAAGGGCAATCGCTCATTCAATGATGCCATTGAGGACGTTCTGTCATCCTGTAAGATTGAATAAGTGTTCCACGCACCGCGCCTCTGCCGCATTCAGATTCGCTCAACTGTTGTATCTGTCATAGGGCCGCCGGCGTCGCCGGTATTAATGGTGCCGCGCGGTTCGATCATTAATATTGTGCACTGTTCCCGGCATACGGGTTTGTGTTCCAATCCTTTGGGAATCACTGCCATGCATCCTTCGGTGAGGTGCAGTATCTGGTGGCGCAAATGGATTTCGAACCGGCCTTCCACCGCAAAGAAAACCTCGTCGGTTTCCGGGTGTCGGTGCCAGATGAACTCTCGTTTGGCCTTGACCATTTTAAATTCGTAGTCGTTCATTTGGGCAATCTGTTTATATGCATGCAGTTCGTTGATAAGTGCCGCTTTTTGTTGCAGATTAATGACATTCACTTGCATGGTTCACCTCTTTGTTGGAATGGGGGATAAATGCAATCCGGAATGTACGGCGCATCCGTTGAAACATCCATTTGTGAATCCAAAACACTGTGTTAAGAATTTTTAAATGGAGATTTATCAACTCAAAACGTTTGTTACTGTCGCAGGATGTGGAAACGTCACGCGGGCCGCGCACATCCTGCATACCACCCCCCCATCTGTATCCACTCATATCAGGACCCTTGAAAGCGAGCTGGGCATAACGCTCTTTTTGCGCACCGCAAAGGGGATGGAAATCACGCCATCTGGTGAGCTGCTGCTCGAAAAAGCACAGGAGGTATTGGACCATGTGGCGGATTTATTCAATCTGGCGGGCACTCTCCAAAACAGATTGCAGGGGTATTTAAAGCTGGGTATCAACGCCAATCCGGAATATCTGAAAGTTCCCGGCCTTGTTGCCACGCTTTATGATCGTCACCCTGAACTGCAGGTGGAACTGGTGCCCTCCAACAGCGCTGACATATTGAATGCCATCGAAGGCGAACAACTGGATTGTGGGTATATCTTTGGCGAGCACCACCACTCCGTCGTGGAAACCCTTCCATTATCGGTCACTGAAATATGCGTGGTTGTTCCTGCCCGGTGGGCAAAAAAATGCGATGGCGCCACCTGGTCCGACATTGCCCAACTGCCCTGGATTGTGCCGCTCACGCCCTGTCCGTTTATACAGGAAGTGGAACGCGTGCTTAAACGTGAAGAACTGGTGCTGTCGAATACTGTCTTTGCCAATGACGATATCAGTAAAATGACGCTCATTGATCAGGGGATTGCAGTAACTGCGCTGGAAAAATTTGAGGCAATGGCCCTTGAACAGGCGGGCAGAGCGACTATCTGGCGTCCGGATGACCGATTGCAGGCGATTTTGTCTCTGGCATTTCTCAAAAGACGCAAACAGGACGCGCTGCTTCAACTGTTGATTTCCATGGTAAAGGAATTATGGCACATCGGGACGAGTGGCGAGACGGCCTGTTGAGACCCGGATTACTTTTTTACGTCGCCAGCAGTTTCGCGATATCCCGGATTATATTAAATTCATTGTCTTTTTTTTTAAACGTGTCTCTTATGAGTTGTTGGCGGGTTCATAAAATTGGGCGCTTACATGAATGGGTAACCACGTGTATTATAGGGGGGCGGCCTTTGCTGCATACTTGTGAAAGGGTTATTCATGGCATTCTGTGGATTAACGTATCGGACATTTTTTATTCTCTCATTGGTGCTCACGCTGATTTTCCTTTTGGGGTGCAGCAAAAAAAGCAGCCCAGGTAAAAACATAGCGGACAGTGCTTCGGGAGGCGACAGTGATACTTCATTGAATTCTCCGACGGATTCAGATTCGGCAACGGCCACCGAATCTGTTGATACCACCGATAAGGTGACCATGGACAAGCAGAACCAGACCGTCTTTTCACAGGATCAGATGTTGGCGTATCACGTCACTATTGCAGCGGATGACCTGGCGGATATGGAAGAAAATGGTAACGACGAGGCGTATCGTGAAGCATCGCTTCATGTGGTGGGCGAAGGCGTTGACGAGATGTTCGACAAGGTGGGATTTCGATACAAAGGCGCATGGTCGCTCCATCATTGCTGGGATGACTTTGGTGGTGTTCGCAGTTATAATCGGGAGTGCGCCCGCATATCCACTAAAATAAAGTTTGATAAATATGATAAAGATGCACGGTTTTTGGGCCTCAAGCGACTGAATCTGCACGCCATGATGGGAGATGGCTCCAAACTGAGAGATAGACTGGCGTACAGTCTGTTCAACGATTTTGGCGTGACCACCTCCCGTACGGCTCACGCAAAACTGTACATAAACAATGTGTATTCAGGGTTGGTGATTGCGGTGGAACCCATTGACGGTCGCTTCACCCACTTTCGGTTTCCACAGGGAGGCGACGGAAATCTGTACAAGGAAATCTGGCCCAGCAAAAACGTGGACGAGGACTGGGCGCTGGCGCAGCTGAAAACCAACGAAAAACCGGAAGACGACCCCAATGTGTCGGATTTTCTGGCGTTTAAGGACGCCATTGCGCATAGCACGGTGGAAACCTTTGAAGATGAGATGGCCAGTCAAATCAATATGGAAGAGATTTTGCGTTACATCGCGATGGACAGAGCCATTCGCAACTGGGATGGGATTATGGGATTTTATTCCTCGGAGACTTCCCATAATTTTTACTGGTATCACGACGATGGCCCCGAAAATCTGTTTCATTTGATTCCCTGGGATCTCGACAACACCATGCAGGAGTTTGATTTGTATATGGATCCGCAGGGGTGGTGCGACGCGGAGCCGGTGCCCGACTGGAACGAAACGCCGCTCAACTGCGATGCACGGTTCACATGCATCAGCGAAGAGGCGAGAATGACGCCGCCCAGATGTGATCACTTTATCGACATGTTGGCCAGGACGCAGTGGGATGCGTTTGTGCGTATTGGCAATGACCTGTTGGGCGATGTGTTTACCGTTTTGGCCATGGACGACAAAATCACCACATGGGCCGCGCAGATTCGTGCAGCCGTGGATGAGGATCCATTGCTGAACGTGGACGAATGGGATGCGGATGTCGAGCAACTTCGCGATATTCTGCGGGATGCCGTTTATGACTTTCGGGCGCATATGAAAGAAGGGTTGATTGAGGAGAACACAATATCTTTGCCCGATGAACGTTTGCTCAATGATCCCATTGATATTGGTGGATTGCGCGTGAATGTTGTTAACAACTTCGAATTCGTCGGCGCCTCGGATGACATATTGGACGACTATTTGTATACCTATGGTTCAGACGGCACCGAGTTGACCTGGATGTGGAACGGCGATACGCCAATCATGGGCGATGGTGATTTGCAGTTGAATGCGAACTTCGTTCCCAAAAGTGGTGACTGGTCCGAATATGGGGCGTTTGGTTATCCCACCGAAACAGAGATTGATTTGAACCCGTACACCTATATGTGGTTCAGTGCTTCCGCCAATACAGATACTCGGATTCGTATTGATTTTCAGAGCGATAATTATCAGGAATACGGCGATGCCTGGCCTGTGTTCTCAAAAGAATTTGCCCTCACCGGCGTCCCCGCCATGTATCGACTGGACATCGCCAAACTCGGTTACCCCGAATGGGCGAAAGATGCCTGGGAGGCCGGTGATGGTTGGGGCGACGATATACTGGATGCGAAAGTGCTGGAACATATCCTGAAAAAATTCACGGGCATTGTCGTGCAGCTGTTTCCTCACTCCGATAATTCTGGAAATATGATTGAGCAAACGGAACGCATCACTGTGCATATCGACACCATTTACTTTGAGTGAGGCCGTTGGTTCATATGTCGGGCACCACATGCCAGGAGGATGGAAGCAGGCAGCGGTAATCGTTTCGTGCAAAGCGATGATCGATTAGCAGTACGATGCCTTTATCGTCGGATGTTCGAATGACTCTCCCGGCGGCCTGCAGCACCCTGGTCATCCCTGGATACGTGTATGCAAAGTGAAAGCCGCGCGTCCCGCCACCAAAGTAGTCTTTTATTTCGTCGCGTTCGACACACAGCCCCGGCATGCCCACGCCAACAATCGCCACGCCCACCAGCCGGTCACCCACCAGGTCAATACCTTCTCCAAAAACACCGCCGAGCACGGCGAATCCCACGGTGGATGCGTTGTTTTTCGTGTCCCGGAGGGCGTCGTTTGATGCGTTCAGCGTTGGGTTCTCCCGGGGTGTTTCAGTTGCGGACTGAAACAGAGAGGTCTGGCGCGACGACTGAAAATAAGTGTGCGGCGATGTCTGGAATTGTTCATCACCGGACCCTTGAGCCCCCGGGGCTTGCGGCGTCTGGAACTTGTCAATGAAATGCAGCCGTTCCGATTCGCTCATGGACGACTCCTGTTTGAATGCCCGATGGTGACTGTATTTCCGGATAAATTGTTCAAAGACCTGTTCCATGTATGTGTAGGCGGGAAAAAACACCAGATAATTCCCCGGCTGATGTTGGAGCATCTGGTGGATTTTCTCCACCACCACCTTTATGTTTGCCTCGCGATGTCGGTATGTGGTGTTCACCGGGTGATGCATGACCCGCAGATTTTCGGGAGGAAAGGGGGATGGCAACTGGAGCTGAAGGCAATTGTCGTTGAGCCCCAGCACCTGACGGTAGTAGTCCATGGGAAACAGTGTGGCCGAAAACACCACGGCACAGACGCATTTTTTGAACCTGTCGGCCAGATGGGTGGAGGGATCGATGCAATAGATGTTCAGCCGGATATCGTCATCTCTGGACTCGACAAATAACCGGTAGTGGGCATCAAACGTATCGGCGGTTTCAAAAAAGATGGTGAGCTGATAATACACGTCGCTGATTTCGGTTCGGAATTTCACATTGTCGGTGTTCTCCAGCCATTTACCAAGGGTGGTAAGACAGCTCTTAATGGATTTGGTCAATGATTCGGGCACTGCGTATAACACTGCAGTGTCCGCTTCGTTGCGATTGCCCAATGCGCGTCGTGTGTCGTTGTAAATGAGATGCGCCGGTTTTTTCGCCTCAGCCAGAGTGCTGGATTTTGCTGCCAGTGTGCTTAGCTGTTTCTCCACGCGTGCAATCGCCCCCGCCTCTTTGGGATGTTTGTCTGCAAACATCAGGCGCGTGCTTTTCAGATGGCCAGATGCGATTTGCGCAGAAAACATGGAGCGCCCCCGGTCCACCAGATTGTGTCCTTCGTCCACCAGAAAGACAAAACGCCCGGTATCCTCTTTGTCGAAGTACCGCTTGAGATACACCCGGGGATCGAACGCATAGTTGTAGTCGCATATGATAACGTCCATCTTGAGAGACAAATCCAGCGACAACTCAAATGGGCACACCCGATGCGCTCTGGCTACTTCTTCAACATCGGCGCGATGGAGGGCTTCTCTGGCGCATCCCGTTTCCAATGCGTCGTCAATGCGATTCTCGTACCCCAGGCCGTATGCACACTCATCACATTGTTTGGGGTTCAGTGTATTGAAGCAGACCTTTTCCTTTGAAACAATCTCCACATATGACAGCGCGGCGCCGGTTGCCCGCATGCTGTCACAGGCCTGCCGGGCGACCATTTTTCCGGTGGTGCGCGCGGCCAGGTAAAAGATTTTGTCGCAATGCCCCTTACCCATGGCTTTGAGCGCTGGGTACAGTGTGCCCAGCGTTTTACCGATTCCCGTTGGCGCCTGTATCAAGCCATGCCGTCTATCGCGAATGGCAGTATACACGCAGGCCATCATGTCGCGCTGGCCTTTGCGATACGGTTTAAAAGGGAATGCGTACTTCTGCAGCGACGCATTGCGATATTGTTTCCACCTTTGGGAATACCTCGGCGTGACCGGGCCATCGGGGGACGGGTCGGAAGTGGTGTCTGCTTTTGCTTTGGAATCCGTTTCGTGTGTGTCTGTCATGTCTCTCTGGCGGATTGTCAACTTTCGCTCACCATTTCCGGGCCGGGGCTTATGGCGGTCCAGCCACCGTCCACAACAATGGTTTGACCGGTGATGTGACCGGCGGCTTGCGAGGCGAGAAAAAGGGCGGTTTGCGCGATGTCTGCCGTGGAGGCTGCTTTGCCCAGCGGCGTGAGACGTGCCCAGGTCGCCTGGTATGAGTCGTCGGACAGCGTGCGCTCCGTTAGCGTTGCGCCTGGTGCGATGGCGTTGACGGTGAGGCCGTGCTGTGACAATTCCACCACCAGATTTCGAACAAGGGTTTCCAACGCTCCTTTGGTCATGCCGTACACTGTGAGCTCCCGATGTGCCCGCTGTCCGGTAACCGAAGACATCACAATGAGTCGACCTTTGGTTTTTGCCTGAATCATTCGCTTTGCGGCGAACTGCAGCAAAAAGAAAGTGCCTTCGATATTGATGCGCATGACGTCTCGGAGTGATTCGGGGGTCATGTCCAAAAAGGTGCGAAACAGGGAGTATCCGGTGTTGGCGATGACCACGTCCGGGGAGGGGAAGCGGGCATCAATCTTTGCAAACATGTCTTTGAGAAACCCAATGTCCCCGCTGTCTCCCGCAAATGGTATGCAGGTGGTCAGTGTGTTGTCGATGCGTGCTGCCGCTTTTTGGCAAAGCGCTTCGTCAATATCATTCAAGAGCACTGTGGCCCCTTCGAGGTGGAATTGTTTGGCTATTTCAAATCCGATCCCCTGACCGGCGCCGGTTATCAATACGGTTTTTTTTTCGAATCGTTTCATATGTCGCAGGTGCTCCTTTTGATTACACGGGCAATCTCAAACGCCGCGGTATCTGAACAACATTTGCCGCAGGTTTACAACGGAAATCTGGTGAAAGAATTAATGAGAGACAGCGCACCTGGCGGAATCAGAATGGATTTTCGGTGGGATATTTGGTTTCTTTAGGCAGATTGTAGGAAATGTCTGGAATTCCCAGCTGTCGCATAATCGCAAACAGGCTTTTGCCGGCGTGATTGAATGCCACTGCCGCATGGTGCGGGAACCGTTTTTGAATCAGCACGTGGCGATAGAAACGTCCCATTTCGTGGATGCCAAAGACGCCAATGCCGCCAAATGATTTCGGCGGTACGGGCAACACTTCTCCCTGGGCGATATAACTTTTCAGGTCGCATCCGGCGGTGCTTTGCAATCTGAACAGAGTGATTTCGCCGGGGCGAATCTGCCCCTCCAGGGTGCCACGGGTGATGTCCGGCGCTTTGTCGGGCTCCATCAATCGGTGCATGATGAGCTGGTAATTCATTTTGGGATTCACAAGGTGACAGGCCGATGTGTTGCCACAGTGGAAGCCCATAAACAGATCGGAGTTTTTGTATCCGATTTCGGGGTGTTCTGCCATCAGGTCGTAGGGAACGGTATTGTTGATGTCCAGAATGGTGGCCGGTTGCATGCTGACGCAGGTGGCGATGTATTCACTCACGGCGCCGTAAATATCCACTTCGCAGGCCACGGGAATGCCTCTGGCTGCCAGTCTGGAATTGATGTAGCAGGGAACGAAACGGAACGCTTTTTCGAAGGCGGGCCAGCATTTGTTCGCAAAGACGCCGTACTTGCGGGTGCCCAGGTTGTCGGCCATGAATTTGAGCAGGGTGGCTTCGTACTGCGCGAGGCGCATCACCATATCGGGATACTGATTGCCTTTGCCCAGTTCGCCCACCATCTCCCTGGCGATTTTTTCCACATCCGGACTGCCTTCCATGGAGTTGAACAGCTCCAGCAGGTCCAGTTCCGAGTTTTCCATCACTTCGATGCCCAAATCATACAGCGGTTTGATGGGGGCGTTGCAGGCAAAGAAATCCTGAGGTCTGGGACCAAAGGCAAACACTTTCAATGACGCCAGGCTGAGCAGGGTTCTGGCCACGGGAATGAATTCGTCAATGAGCAGGGTCAGTTCATCGGCAGTTCCCACCGGATACTCGGGGATATACGGTCTAAGATGGCGCAACCCGCAGTTGTACGACGCATTGAGCATGCCACAATACGCATCCCCGCGGCCATTCACCAGATTGTTGCCGGTTTCTTCGGCCGCCGCGATGAGCATGGCTGGTTTGCCGAACTTCTGAATCAGAATCGTTTCCGGCGCTTCGGGGCCGAAATTGCCCAAAAAGACCACCAGCGCGTTGACATCTTTGCCGGTGATTTCGTTGAGTGCCGCTTCAATATCGTTTTCGTTCTCGACGATTTTTTCGATTTCGGTAACGTCGATGGATTTTTCTCTGCAGGCGGCCACCAGATTCTCGCGGCGCGTCTTTGAGAGTTCGATGGGAAAGCAATCGCGGCTCACCGCAATGATGCCCAGTTTTACCGAAGAAATGTTTTCCATTTCGATGCTCCTTATGTTTGTTGCGCTCCGATCATCTTTTTCGGACACGCGGGTATGTGTGTGTCTCCGGTTCCTGCCGGATTCAGGTTACTTTTGTCCGTAGTAGGCGTTGGTGCCGTGCTTTCGCTCATAATGTTTGTTCAAAATGCTGTTTTTGAGCCGTGGCACGTCGGGGTTAATGCTATGCGTCAAATACGCCATTTTGGCCAACTCTTCGAGAACCACAGAGTTGTAGACCGCTTTTTGCGGCGTTTTTCCCCAACTGAATGGGCCATGGGAGCCCACAATAATCATCTCGTACTCTTCCGGCGATTTTCCCGCCAGCGTGTTTACTATCTGGTTGCCCGTCTCCGTTTCGTAGTCCCTGGCAATGGCTTCATCACTCATGGGCAAGGTGCAGGGGATGTCCCCAGGGCAATGATCCGCATGAGTGGTGCCATAGATGGGAATGGCACGCAGCGCCTGAGCCCACGACACGGCATAGGTGGAATGGGTGTGCACAATGCTGCCAATGGATGGAAACTGTTTGTACAATACCAGATGTGTGTTGGTGTCCGACGACGGTCGGTAATCGCCGCCTACGACGTTTCCATCGAAATCGAGGACCACAATATCCGACGGCTTCAGGTATTCATACGGAACGCCGCTGGGCTTGATGGCCATGACACCGGCGTCTCTGTCGCAAACACTCAAATTGCCAAAGGTGTACAATACAAGTCCCCGTTTGGGCAGTTCCAGGTTCCACTGGTAACACTGATTTTTAAGCTCTTCGAAAGCGGTCATTTCGGAACACCGCCTTTTTCGCGCTCTTCTACATACGCCCCGACCTCGCAGTACTGACGGAACAGTTTTTTGTAAACTGCGTTTGCCGCCATGTCTGGTTGGTATTCCCGCTCAAAGCCCATGTCCATTGCGTTTTGTGCACTGGGGATGTCCGCGTACAATCCGGACGCCACTGCCGCGAACATGGCCGCGCCCAGCGCGCAGGTCTGATTGGAACTGTGAACCTTTATTTTCATGCCCAGCACATCTGCCATGATTTGCATGATGACGGGGGATTTTTTGGCCACGCCGCCAAGGGCAATTACCTCGTCGATGCGGACCCCTTCGCTGCGAAAGCGTTCCACTATGGCCAATGCGCCAAATGCGCTGGCTTCCACCAGCGCTCTGAAAATTTTCGGTGCGTCACTGCCAAGGGTGAGTCCCATAATGGCGCCTTTGAGATTCTGGTTGGCATCCGGCGTACGCCGTCCGTTCATCCAGTCCAGTGCCAGAATGGACGATTCCCCCGGCGTCATGGGCGCGATGGCCTCGGACAGCGCGGGAATAATACCATCGATGATGCGGTCCACTTCGGATTTCATGGACTCGGGCGCCAGCTTCAACGGCCAGGCCAAAACAGAGCGAAACCATGCGTAAATATCTCCAAATGCACTTTGGCCCGCTTCCAGTCCAATCATGCCCGGCGCCACAGACCCATCCACCTGACCGCATATACCGGCCACCAGGTTGTCGCCAATGTCATCGTGAGACGCAATCATCATATCGCAGGTCGACGTCCCCATGACTTTGCTCAGTGCGTACGGTCCAATGGCGCCACCAACGGCCCCCATGTGCGCATCAAAGGCGCCAACGCCCACCACCACATCCTCAGACAAACCGAGCTTCATTGCCCACTCGCTGCAGAGCGTTCCAAACGGCACATCACTTGTGTATGTTTCCACAAACAATCTGTCCCGAAGCCCCGCAAGCAGCGGATCCAGTTTGACCAGAAATTCTTCGGGCGGCAGTCCGTTCCAGGAGGGATGCCACAGGGCTTTATGTCCGGCGGCGCAACGGCTGCGTTTAATGGTGACAGGATCGGTGCTGCCACAGAGCAGGGCCGGAATCCAATCGCAATGCTCTACCCAGGAATATGCGGCGTCGCGGATTTTTTCGTTGCCTCTAAGGGTATGAATAATTTTTGACCAGAACCACTCCGACGAGTAAATGCCGCCACAGTATTTGGTATAGTCTTCGCCGCCCCATGTGCGGGAAATATGATTGATTTCATCGGCTTCCGCCACCGCAGTGTGATCTTTCCACAAAATGAACATGGCGTCGGGATCTTCACTGTACCCGTCTTCAAGCGCCAGCGGCCGGCAGTTTTGATTGACCGCTGCAATGGTGGAACCCGTTGTGTCCACACTGATGCCGCGAACGGATTTTTTGTCATCAGAGGAAAGTCCTTTGAGCGCTTCCTGTATGGTAAAGGTGATGCCTTCAATATAATCCAATGGATGTTGGCGAAAGCGGTTTTCCCCGGGATTGCAGTACAACCCCTCTTTCCATCGGGGATATAAAAATGAGGATTCCGCAATTTCTTTTCCATTTTGAGTGTCCACGACCAGTGCGCGAACAGAATCAGTGCCAAAGTCAAGTCCGATGACCAGTTGTTTTTCTTTCATATCAACTCCTGTTTTTGAACCCTCAGGGGCGAATAATATTAGTGAACGAATCCAGATTCTCCCTGGCGACGATCTCGATGGGAAGCAGTAGCTCCTTTCTGTCAACCTCCCGGTGAATGATGTGGTTCATAAGGATGGTGAGCGCCTCTATCCCTTGTCGAATAGGCTGCTGGTTGATGATGAACTCGATTTTTCCCTGTTTCAGGCACTCTATATTTTCTTTTATAAGGTCGTAGCCAATAATAAACACTTTGTTTTTAAACGGAATACGGTCGATGGCTTGTGCGAATCGATACGTGGACGCATTGGGAATGAACATGCCTTTCAGATCAGGCAGCTGGTCGTGAATTGTGGTGCACAGACTTTCGAAATCACTGAAATCCTCGCTGTTGGGCATGGAAAAACGGTGAATCTGTATCCTGGCGTTGCCGGCAAAGAATTGTTCGAATCCCTGGGCGCGAATATTAATATGATAATCCTCGGGAGATATATCGATAAGAGCGATGTTCCCCTCGTTTCCTGTGAGTATCGACATCAGCCTGCCCACGGTCATGCCCGCCATAAAACAATCCTGTCCCACAAACGATGCAATACTGGAATCGGGTAGACTGGCGTTAAAAAAGACCATGGGAATGTCTGTTTTGTGTTTTTGCAGCATCTCCTGTGCCGGAAGTGACAAGACCGGGGCGATGAGCAGACCGTCATTGCCGTCACCCATGGCCTGTTCAAATACTGTAAAAAAGGTTAAATCAGCGTATCTGTTGTAAAAATAGTATTTTATCTTTATGTCGAAATGCGGAAAGCTGCTTCTGCCGCGTTCAATGCCCGTCCTGGACAATTCCCAGAAATTGTCGTTCTGGTACGGAAACGGCATTACAATTCCAATGGCGTACGAGCGGGATTTCACCAGATGACTCGCCATCACATTGGGTTTGAATCCGGTTTCCTCGATTATTTTTGTTACTTTTTGTCGGGTTTTTTCAGAACATCCACCTCTATTGTGGATGATGCGGTCCACTGTACCGATTGAGACACTCGCTCTTTTCGCAATCTCTTTTATTGTAATCACCGACGGAAACTCCTGTAGCGTGAACGTACACGCAACACGAGATTATGGACACGCAAATGATCTGTCAAGAATTTTCATGCACCGAAATGCAAGGGAACTACAATTGCATACATCCAAAAAGAGTAATGTTTATATGTATTTAAAACGTTATTGGAAAACGTGCAAAGTCTTGCAAACCGGAATAATTTTACTTGACAAGGTCAAAAGCCCAAAACTACAATGCCGAGTCAGCGAGCAATTTTCGTGTACGTAAACAATTTGCAAGGAGAAGAAAAATGAAACTTTTGGCAAAAGGTCTCATGGCAAGAGGGATTATAACCCTGGCTATCCTGGTGGCTTTTACGGCGTGTGGCGGTAAAAAGGCCGAAGAAAGCACCGAAAACACTGAGATTGGTGTGGCGAAGGACAAAAAGGAAATCGTCGTGGGATTTTCCCAGATTGGTGCAGAGAGCGCCTGGCGAATGGCCAACACCACCTCCATTAAAAGTGAGGCGGAAAAACGTCCCAACATCAAATTGATTTTTGCCGATGCCCAGCAGAAGCAGGAAAATCAAATCAAGGCCCTGCGTTCCTTTATTGACCAGAAAGTTGATGTAATTGCTTTCTCTCCTATTGTTGAAAGTGGTTATGGTCCGGTGCTTAAAGAAGCCAAAGCTGCCGGTATTCCAGTGATTCTGACCGACCGCAACGTTGACCTTTCCGATGATTCGTTATGGGAAACGTTCATGGGTTCCAACTTTTACGAAGAAGGCGTTAAAGCGGGCAAATGGCTCAAAGACAATTACGACCGTCTGAAGCTGCCTGAAAAAAGCTCTGACACTGTAAATGTGGTTGAGCTGCAGGGAACCGTGGGTTCCGCACCGGCCAATGACCGCTTCAAAGGATTCCGCGATGGTATCAAAGATGCGCCTCAGTTCAAAATCACCAAAACTCAGACCGGTGATTTCACTCGCGCCAAGGGCAAAGAAGTTATGGAAGCCTTCCTGAAAGCCGACAAAAACATCGATGTTCTGTACGCTCACAACGACGACATGGCGCTGGGTGCGATTCAGGCTATCGAGGAAGCGGGCCTGAAACCTGGCAAAGATATTATCATTTTGTCAGTTGACGCTGTGCGCGGCGCTTTCGAAGCCATGGTGGAAGGCAAACTCAATTGCACAGTTGAGTGCAGCCCGTTGCTTGGACCGCAACTCTACGACGCGGTTGAGAAACTGATGAAAGGTGAAAAACTGCCAAAAGTTATCTGGACCCAGGAAGGCGTTTTCCCACAGGAAGTGGCTGCCAAAACGCTGCCTTCACGACAATACTGATTTAATTTGATGGGAGTACCGGTTCCATGGTTCAATCCGAGTTACTTGAAATTCGAGGTCTATCTAAAAGTTTTCCAGGTGTCCGGGCGCTGACGGATGTTGATTTTTCATTAAAAAGCGGTGAAATTCATGCACTCCTCGGCGAAAACGGAGCCGGTAAATCCACGTTGATAAAAACCCTTACCGGCGTTTATAAAAAAGACGCTGGTAAGGTGTTTTTCGACGGAAAAGAATTTGAAGCCCATTCTCCGGCCCACGCCGGACAAAATGGCATTAGTACCGTTTATCAGGAAGTGAATCTGATTCCCGGGTTGTCGGTGGCCGAAAATATTTATCTCGGCCGTGAACCCATGAAGTACGGCAACATTGATTGGAAACAGATGAGAGCCGGGGCACAAAAAGCCCTTGCAAAACTGCGCATCAAGCTTGATGTGAACCAGGAGTTGTCCTCCTGCTCCATCGCTATTCAACAGATGGTGTCCATTGCCAGAGCGCTGGATGTTTCGGCAAAGGTGCTGATTCTGGACGAGCCTACGTCTTCACTCGATGAAGGGGAGGTGGCCAGTCTGTTTGAAGTGATGCGAAATTTGCGATCCCAGGGGATTGCCATCGTTTTCATCACCCATTTTCTGGATCAGGTGTACGAAATTTGCGACCGGATTACAGTCCTTCGAAACAGTAAACTGGTGGGCGTGTTCAACGTCAACGAATTATCGAAGGTGGATTTGGTCACCCACATGCTGGGTAAGGAGCTGGACGAAGAGTCCAGAAAATCGCACAAAAAAGACGGTCAGAGCGCTGGTGACGTTTTTATGGAACTAAAAGATGTCGTTGCATCAGGGCTTGGCCAAATGAATTTGAAGGTTCGAAAAGGCGAAGTCCTTGGCTTTGCCGGGTTACTCGGTTCAGGGCGGACCGAAGTGGCCGAAATCCTTTTTGGTATTCGAAAGCCCCTTTCCGGGGAGCTTCTTCTTAATGGTAAAAAGACGAACCTCAAAAATCCGCGGAACGCCATTTCCCATGGCATCGCGTTCTGTCCCGAAGACAGGCGCCGCGAAGGGATCATTGCCGACTTGAGTGTGCGGGAAAACATCATTCTCGCCATTCAGGCCCGGCGTGGCATCTTTCGGACAATGAGTCGCAAGGAGCAGCAGCGGATTGTCGACAAATATATCGAAGAGCTGAAAATTGCCACCCCCGATGCGGAGCAAAAGGTTCAGTTTCTCAGTGGCGGCAATCAGCAAAAGGTGATTCTGGCCAGATGGCTGGCCTCCAACCCCAAATTCCTTATTCTGGATGAACCCACCCGAGGCATCGATGTGGGGGTAAAACTGGATATTCAGGATTTGGTGGGTGCGCTTTCGGAGGAGGGGATGGCGGTTCTGTTTATTTCTTCAGAGTTGGAAGAGGTCCTGCGCAGCAGCGAGCGGGTGCTGGTGCTTCGAGACAGGAATATTGTAGATGAGTTGACCGGCGAAGATATAAACGGCGCAAAGGTCATGCACACCATTGCGGAGGGAAGTACCGATGTTTAAAAACGAAAACGTGCGCAAGCTCCTGTGGCCGGCGGTGGCGCTGCTGGTCATTTTGCTGTTCAACGTGTTTTTCACCGAAAATTTTCTCAACATCGAAGTTAAGGACGGCCATCTGTTTGGCAGTTTGATTGATATTTTAAATCGCGGCGCCCCCGTGCTCATTATCTCCATCGGTATGACGCTTGTGTATGCCACTGGCGGCATTGATTTATCTGTGGGCTCTGTCATCGCCATTTCCGGCGCTGTGGCCGCGCAGTTGATACGTCCGGGATATATTCACGGCATTCTCGAATATCCCGATCCGCCCACATCCCTGTTTGTGGTCATTGGCGTGCCACTGCTGATATGCGCGATAGCCGGCGCGTGGAACGGAGTTCTGGTGGCCTTTGTGGGCATTCAGCCCATTATTGCCACGCTCATCCTTATGGTGGCAGGCCGCGGTATCGCCCAGCTGGTGACCGAGGGACAAATTCCGGTGTTTATCCACGAGCCGTTCCAGTTTTTGGGCGGTGGCTTTCTTATGGGGGTTCCGTTTCCGGTAATTGTGTCCATACTTCTTATAGCCGCCGTCTATTTTTTGACACGACGCACATCGCTGGGACTGTTTATTGAAAGTTCGGGCGGTAACCCGATTGCCTCAAGGTACATGGGGATTAAATCCAGACTGATTGTTCTTTCCACGTACGTCTTTTGCGCACTGTGCGCCGGATTGGCCGGCCTCATTATCTGTTCGGACATCAAGGCCGCCGACGCCAATAATGCCGGGCTGTTTCTGGAGTTGGACGCCATCGCCGCGGTGATCATTGGCGGCACCATGTGGGGCGGTCGCTTTACGCTGGCAGGGTCGGTGATTGGCGCGCTGATTATTCAAAGCATCACAACCACCATTTTGGCGTTTGGAATTCCGCCGGAAGTGACCCTCGTTTTTAAGGCGCTGGTTATTATCATCGTGTCGCTCATTCAGTCTGAAGGCATCCAGGATGCTATCAACACATGGAAAACAAAAAGGGCGCAGGCATGAAACTGAATCTGAATCTGAATCTGACTAAAAAGAATATCCCTATTCTGTCTTCCATTGGTATTTTTCTTTTACTGTATGTTGTTGGTGGGTTGTTTTTCAACGGCTTTTTCTCCATCGGCGTGTTCAGCAATCTGTTTTACGACAACGCCTTTCTGGGAGTGCTCGCGGTGGGAATGACGCTGGTGATTATCTCCGGCGGCATCGATTTGTCGGTGGGTTCGGTCATTGGTTTCACCTGCACGTTCATTGCCTATCTGGTGGAAGTCAAACAAATGAATCCGGTGCTGGCCATGTTCCTTTCCCTGGTGATTGGCACGACGGCTGGAACCCTTATGGGTTTTCTCATTCATAATTTCAAGCTTCCGGCGTTTCTGGTCACGCTGGTGGGCATGTTTCTGTTTCGAGGACTGGCGTACCAGGTGTCTCTGGAATCCATTCCCATTCGCAACGAACTGTTTCTCGAAATGAGCCAGGTGGGCCTGTTCGAGTACAACGGTCGAACCCTGTTTCCCATGGCGTCTCTCATCTTCATCTTTATGGTGATGCTGGGCGTGTATATGTCTCATTTTCGCAAATTTGGCCGCAATATCTACGCCATTGGTGGTAGCGAGCCATCCGCAGTTCTTATGGGATTGCCGGTGGGGCGAACCAAAATCATGGTGTATGCCTTCAGCGGGTTCTGCAGTGCACTGGGCGGTATCGTTTACACTTTCTATCTGCAATCCGGTTATGCGCTTGCGGGGGTGGGCATGGAACTCAATGTCATCGCCGCGGTGGTGATTGGCGGCACTTTGCTCACCGGTGGCGCCGGGTTCATCGAAGGTACTTTGGTGGGTGTACTCATCCTCGGCCTGATTGACACCATTTTAAACTTTTACGGACAGCTCAGCTCCTGGTGGTTCCGCATCTTCATTGGCCTGCTGCTTTTCCTGTTCATCCTGCTGCAAACCTGGCTTACAAGGAGCAATATTTTCCTCAAGTATGCCATGAAGCAACAGCAAAAGAGAAACGACGCCGCCAAAGGGTTGCAGGAAACCAGCCAGCACAGCTGAATTTTGAACCCAAACGTAGCAAACATTTGAGCCCTGTGCGGTTTGTTCCTGCGTTTTGATAGGTCCCCTATTTCGGTAGTCTTTCCCATGCAGTTAAGGGCATAAAAGAACAACAAACAGTGCTTGTTCTGATGCGCAGTTCCCATCACGTGATAAAGTAACAGCTATGCAGTTACATATGAATACCCCACTGTCAGGTGAGCCGAAAACAAAATTGAGAATGCGTGTTCTGATGTTTGTGGCGTTGGTTGGACTGGCTGGACCGGCCTGCAAGTCAAAAAACAACGCCAATAACAACAACACAGGGAGCGGTTATACGGGAAGCGGAGAGAGTACAATGGAAGGAATTGACACAGCGAACGCCGGATTTCGCACGCTTGCAACCCCAACCGTTATTTCCACCTTCGATACGCCCGAGTGGGGCGCGGGCACGATTGACCAAACGCTTCATGTGGAAGGCACCGGATCACTGCGCTGGGAGCACACCCTTGATGCCGATGGTTGTTTCGAGTACGGTGGGAACACCTTTTGCTACCTGCGCCTCGAACCAAAGACACCTATCGATTTATCGGATGAAGAGTTTATCAGCATGTGGATTCATAATGATACGCGTTCTGCATACAACGAGACCTATCACGAGACCTACGAAGAAGTGGTGCTTGACTGGATTTACTTAAACCTCATCTATGAAGGAGGAAGCTACGATGCCCTCGTGCTTTTGGATTTCGAGGGATGGCGGCAGTTCTCCATGGAGAAAGGGTTGTTCGGCGGGGCAGAAAACACGGAAGGATGGGGCGCGATCACCGATATACATATGTTCGTCTCAAACGCCAATAAACCGCTCACCGAACGTGTCGTCCACCTCGATTACCTGACCGCTTCGGTGCTACCCCCTGGCAACGTGCCTGCGCGCTTCTTAGCCACATTCGAGAGCGGCAGCTTCAGTCCCGACATTGGCAGCAGGCTGGTACTGGGCCAGCACGTGTTTGACGAAGAAAACGATATCAGTCAGTACCACCTTGAGTATACCACCATCGTCGACAACCCGGCGCCTTCCGAACGCAATCCTTCGGCAAAGGTATTTAAATCCCATGTTCCCCAGCAGGGATATATCCGCGCGGAATATGAGGCGACCCATGTGGCCACTGAGGGAAAGACGCACATCTACGCCTGGAAGGAGTACCTCCCCAGTACCACTTTCGATGGTGTCGATTTCTACTGGTTGTCACTTGGGCAATGGAAGACCTACCCCTGCGGCGAGTACGGAGGATGGGGAGACAGCATTTGCGGCGGCGGCGGTATTTTTAATGATCGCGACCTGCAACTTGACCCCGACCCCGACCAGATACGACTTCGGTTTCGGGCAGAGCCTGACTGCTATGAACCGACCCACGCTTTCGCAAAGGATGTTTGGACCTCGTATGCGCTGGAGGTGTACTGGACCAACACGACCGCCGGGTACTATCGTCTATACCAGGATGGGGTACTGCTATTTGAAAAAGTTGGCATCAAGACGTTGCTCGACAACTTTGAGCCGGGCGCCTGCGACATGAAATGGGCCATGGGCGTGTATAGCAACTGGTGGTCAACGGGTGCAAAGGACATCACCTACTATCTCGACGACATGGCCATATTCGATTTGGACCACGGCGTCACCATCGAAGAAGTTCTCACCTGGCAGGGCGTATGAATGAAGTAGAATATCAACGTCCACATATCGCTCATCGCAAACCCGTATTTAGCGGGCGGGTCTTCCTTTTCCATCGCACCCAGACGTTCGAGTATCCGTTCCCTGGCACGCTCGGCCGCAACTCTTTTTCCCTCGGAACCTGCGCCACCAAACAGCGCTTCAACCAAGCGAAGCTTTTCAATCCGTTCAGCTTCATCCATGGCTGCGACCGTTAGCCTCCCACTTCAGGAAAGTAATCACAATAGTCGCGTCCCACCCGTTCATCCAGCTGAGCACGTGTCACCACTGCGGAAACAAGCGAACGGGATTCGCCGCCATCGCGCCATTCCACATTCATAAAACAGGGACCAAAGGGCAGCTTCACCACATCCTTTTGGCCCGTAGCTGATAACATCCGTTTTGATTTTTTTCGTGCCAGTTTTCGTCCGGCTTTGCTCATAATTCGCTTTCCTTAACAGTTGTATTCGCAGCAGCGGATTCGGTTCGAGGTCGAAATAGTCATAGCACGCCTGGTATCTTTCTTCCATGAAATGGCGTCCTGTTTTCGAGTTCTGTTTTTTTTGGGTAACGCGGAACTCCAGCTCCGGGCACCCGCCCGGATTGGTAGAATGCGACGGCCCTTTGTTTGTCGCTTTGCCTTCTTCACAGTGACGCATTCTGGCGCTTATGTCAGTGGCTTACAACCCTTATCCGCCGGGAAGGCAGATTTTTTTCATAATAACAATGGCGTTTAGCATCAGCGATACTATGTTTTTTTTGAAGGTCGTGCGGCTTGTCACAATTCTCGTGCCGGAATACACACGCAAGAACGATTTTCCTGTCCGCCGGTATTTACCCTGGCCGTTTTCTCTTAAAAAAGGTGATGAAACTTACGGGTTCATTCTCACCGCTGTGTAACGTTGGCCTTTGGTAAGGCGCCGTATCACAGCCACTCCGTTGCAGGAGACTCCAATGACTGGCTCTTTTTATGGACGACCATTACGACGAACATCATGATTTTCGAAGAACAGTTCCAATCGAGCTAATCGATACAAATGCCGCAATTTTGCCTGGTAAACGGGATGCGAAATTGGATGGCTGGAGACTTGGCCTTTTCCTCTGAGAGCAGAAGATAGTATGCAAATACTCTTGAACGCGTATTGGATCTATTGTTTCGGCTTTGTGTGTGTTTTTCGTGCACTCATGTAGCCGTTAACGATACGGGCGAAAAAGGGGCTGCGAACAGTGATTCTGACAGCGATGGGGACAGTGATGGCGATGGTGATGGCGACAGTGACAGTGATGTGGATAAACATGAGTGCGACGGCGCGGATGTTGACTGTTTTGAAGACTGCTGGAAATGTGCCGTGAGTGTACCCTGGCCATCGACAACTGTACTTTCCAATCTGCACGGCGGGTGAAATCGCCAATTCCACTGACAGCACATGCTTCACTGAAGACCAGCAGGAACCCATACAGGTGGGGTGCTTTTCCTGGGCAGGATGGGGAGGCAGTGCACCGCGACAACATTCGACTGCAAGAACAATCCCGAATGTGTGGCACTCGAAGACTGTATCAATGAAGACTTCGAAGACCATGGCCTGTATGAGGTTTTTGAATTTTGCGCAGCAGAGGTCTCTGCCGACGTGCAAAAACTTTATTGGGATTACATCCAATGCATTTTTTGTGACAAATGCGACATCGCTTGCGGACAGTATGCCAGCGGTGAAAAAAGATGTGATGAATATCTGGGGTTCGAAGTCTCCACGGATTGATGCACGAGTGTGTGCGGATAGCCTGCGAACAAAAAATGGGATTCCCTCTCGTTGGCACATCCTGGCTTATATTTGATGTTGGGGCGGAATTCGCAACCAGTAAGTCTGAATATTCTGTGTCATCTAAAAATCTTGAAAAAATTGGAATATTCGCTATTCTTGCTTCAAATATTATGGAGAATGAAACAGTGCCTGATTCGATTTTTATCTGTTATAGACGAAATGATGCCGGTTACATAAGTGGACTTATTCGAGAACAATTGGCTAGGTATTTTAAGAATTGCGAGGTTTTTCTGGATACACACAATTTAAACGGTGGTGATGATTTTGAACGCGTTCTGAAAGATAAAGTTAAAAATTCCGCTGTTGTTGTTGCTTTAATTGGAAGGAAGTGGATGTGTTGGCGATTATGGTTCCGGTCAGATGTCTTAAGAAAGGAATTGGAATCGGCAATCGAGAATAACATAGCGATTATACCCGTTTTATTTGGAACACGAGATTTGCCTGTCAGATGGAAATTACCTTCATCGATTAAGCCGATTTTAAAAAAACAAAAAATTTCTTTTATATTCAGCGAGGATTTTAATTACAACTTCGAACAATTGTGTCGGGCCATTGAGAAACAAAAACAGAAGAATGCCCAACGAAAACCGCCAATACTAAAAGTTTTGTCATTACCTGCGTCGGCGGTTAGTGAAATAAATGTTGATGAGATGACGGATGCTACGGACACAACCAATCGCTCAGTTGTTTCAGAGATATCTCAAAATAGAAACATTGCGGATTTGCGTTGGCAGGTATTTCAATTTCGGATTTTTTTCAGAGTATTGCGTCCGTACATCAAGCGCACAATTCTCATAATATTAACGATAGGGGTTGTGTTGTTATTTCTGTTTTCTCTTTCTCTTATTGATGCAAAAACTGAAGGTAGAGCTAAATGGAAGGCAATTCGTATTCATCTGAGCGGTATTGGGCATGCAACCGATGCTTTGAAGACTGTTCACGAGGACAAGGTGTCGTGGAATCCAGCGTCGTCGAAGACGAACCCTGGTAAAGCGACAGATGATCCAGAGGAGAAGCCAGTCGATGCATTGCACTCTGCCCCATTGATTTTTTCGGAAGAAGGCAAAGACAGTGCACCTAAACCAAAACCAAAACCAAAACCAAAAAATTCAAACCCTTTACCTGTACCAAATGAGAAACGTCGTTCTGTACCAAACAAAGAGTTTCCAGACATTCCTTTATCTCCAATCCCTAATCCGACTGAGTTATAGGAGACAACAATAATGACAAATTGCAGCACTTTCAGGAGCGGTATCATGTCCCTCGTAATCTTTGCAATTCTATTGGAACAACGACCGACGTGTGCGAGTGAAATTGCAGAGTGTGATAAATACGATGATTTTTTGCAGTTGAAGGATATGGATAGCAAAGTATTCGAAAAATCATCTCAACAATCCAACGGCATAAATCCGAAAAAATACGCCGCTCTAGCACTCAAATATCAGGAACTTGCCAATTCATTGAAAAGCAAACATCAGAAGAATCCGTATTATCTCTATTCTTATGCAAGAGCTCAGTGGGCAATCAAGTCATTTTTACAGTCGTGGAGCCTATGTCAGAAAGCACTTGAGCTGTTGAAAACCTGTCAGCCGGAACCAGAACAACTAAAAGACGAAATTGTGGCTTTTCAAGAAGAATACCTGATTGCCCAGGCCCAGCCAGTTGCATTTCAGTCGCACAACGGGAACAGGCTGAACGGAACAGCAATTATCGTTGATGGCGTTGAGCTCTCTGAAAAGATTTCTGAAGCAGAAATCCCTCTTCATATTGGCGGACATCTGGTCAAATGGGTGGAAAATGGGCAAACTTGTAGCCAGAAAATTGATGTTAAATTTGATTGGAATAAACAACCACTGACGGTTACTCTCGATTGTCCAAAAGTGGATGAGCCCATATGTTCCAAAGATAACTGTGATGTGAACGAGTGTGAATGGACCGAAGGTTATGCGCGAGTAAGGTATCCGTGTCCTTCAATACGTGAAAGTGGCCAAGTATGTGATATTAGCAGTTCTTTAGTACCGCGTCGAGTGGCGCAAACAATGGCCTTCATGGCGCTGGTTACTCAAATTGCCGGAGTTGTTTTTTTGACCAATTCGAGTGATTTAGCTGCGAAATCAGATGAAGAATGCGGCAAAGAAGCCAGCCTGCCGAATGGCGTATGTACCTCGAATGGGATTCGTTGGCATACTGAGGCAAAAATTTACCAAAAAACTGGATGGGGAATATTGGGGCTCGGCTCAGGGATGGCCCTTATTGGCATAATCTTCGCGGGGGTTGCCCACAGCAGGGATCGCAGGCAAATCAATGTTCAATCAAAAATAAAATTGCTTCCTGTTTTGCAGCTCGGTGTGTCCGGAATAGAAATTGATACCACCTTTTAGAAAGGAGTCAGACGAATGTTGTTTGAACATGTGCGCCCTGTTATGTGCCGTGAATTCAGAAAACAACCTGTTGTGCATGCGATAACAGGCCACTTAAACATTCTTTGGGGCATTGCTGTATTCACGTTTTTTTTTACAGGCTGCGATTTAGGGGAGAGAGACGCCATTTCATTTCCGTATTTGCTTGTAGACGATTTTGGCAAAAAGCCTGATGTTAAACTGAAATGTAATTTTGACACCCAATATTGGCCGGATAATGATTCCGGCGATACTTCATCGGATAGTGGGAATGAATGCAGCGTTGAATCCAGACCCAATAGTTACGGCGGTTGTCCCCGCATTTTTTCAGATGAAAAAAACGGTGAATCTTGGGGCAGAATATGTACTGCCTATGAAAGTGCATCCGCTGGCGGCCCGGATGCCATTCTCAGGATTAATTTTTATTTTCCTCTTATTGGTGACACTTTGAATGATACTTTTGTATGTTTTGTGGAACCGGTGCAGCCAAAATCTCGTGGCTTGCCACTTAATCTTTTTGCCTTTGGTGTATATCGTTTAACATTTTGGGTAATGGCCACTCAGGACAATACGGATTTTGAAATATCACTTATTGACAGTGCTAAACGTGAAACTTTGCCAAAAGTCATGTTGTCGTCGTATGTAAATTCATTGCCTGCAAACGAATGGCGAAAAGTATCGATTCCAGTTACTGCTCTTGTACAGAGACCTACACTCAGAGTAGAAGAAGTTAAGTCGGAATCTGTATCTACTGGTTATGGCTCTGGTTATATCGATACAGAATTAGTCGTCGAATACAAAGATGATGACATCGATGCCTCGGCGTTAGCGAGCATTGTGTTTTGTTTTTCCAGTAAAGATTTTGTGGAAAATGATTCCGGTTTCGAACGACGGGGATCTGTTTATATTGACCAAATTATGTTTGAACCGTGAGCATCGACTTCATAGATTGCTTTTGCCACGCTTTGTCAAAACATATTTTCGAGTTACTTTTGATAAACGGCTACTTTCGAGGTAATTGCGATGTCGGAAACCTGCATTGTAGCAGGGTTTGAGATTGCACAAGACAAAAGATACCCCAGGAACCGTGTTCGTGAGGAGCCAGACGACCATTCGTGGCGTCTCGAACGGCCGGTTCAAGTGAGCTCAACTGCCCTTGCGGTTCGAGACGGCTGGTTTGGACGTTGCCTCCTCACCACCACGGGCTCAAAATGGGGCTTTACTAAAATGCTTGCAGCGCAATTAGCTCGTTCGAGTATCCGGTCGCATGTGAGAACAGCTGTGATATACAATATCGCTTTCCATAGAATCAAATGGAAAATTATGAAACCAGTTTTTTCGTTGTTGAACAGACTCATACTGGGATGAGGATTTGTCAATATTGGTGCATGACCAGGAGAAAACGGGCCAAAATGTTGAAACGACTGTTCGAAGGTATGGCGTCAGAACATTTCTCGGTTGCATTGAGTTTTATAGTGCAACACAATTTAACGATGAAAAAAAACAGTCTATGGTTACTCTGTTTCCCATGAAATTTTCACCTGTTGCCTTAGATGATTTGAATGCGATTCGGGCGTTGCAGCCCGAGGGATGGCCAGATATTGTTGTTGATTTTGAAAAGTACATCCACTTCGAATTCTGTTATCCTCAAAAACTGTTGCTGGGGGACCGGACCATCGCTGTGGGGTGTGCCATTGTTTTCGAAGATTCGGCATGGCTGGCGCATATTATTGTGAGCGAGGCGTTTCGAAAAAAGGGATATGGGCATAAGATGGTGTCGCATCTGCTTGACATGATTCGCGTCCGGGGAATCGGGCGGGTGTCGCTTGTGGCCACCAGCATGGGAGCGCCGGTGTATGCGCGCAACGGGTTTTTGGAGATAACAAACTATACCCTTTGGACCGGGGAGTCGACGTTGAATTCTGAGTGTGGCCACTCGCCAAACATTTGTTCTTTCACAGATGCATTTCGGTCGCAGGTGCTCGACCTGGATCGTCACATCTCCGGGGAAAACCGGGCGCCGCTGATTACACACTACCTGGCGGACAGTTATCTGTATCTTGATAACAAAAAAGTGACCGGAGTGTTTTTGCCGTCATTGGGGCAGGGATTTATTGGCGCGTCCACCGCAGAGGCGGGAATGGAACTGTTGAAGCTGAAATTGAGCGCCTCCAACTATGTGGTACTCCCTTCTGAAAATCATGCCGCCGTTCAGTTTCTGGCGCACAACGGATTTGAGCAGCAGGACAAAGTATTTAAGCGAATGTCACTTGGGGAATCGGTTCCATGGAAGGCAGGCGGCATTTTTGCCCGCATTGGCGGCAACTATGGGTGAGCCGTTTTCATGTTCACATTTGACCGTTTGCCACATCCTTAACCCGCGTATCCGGGGCGTGATATCGGCGGCGATACAGTCGGGTGAGGGTGGTGTACGTAAACAGCCAACGCAGCGGTGGGATTTTTTGCAAACCATAGAACAGATAATACGCCGGCAGTAAACCGAAAAATGCCAGTGCCCACGACAGATACGTCGTATGCGGGGCAACCCATTGGGAGGACGCGACCCCGCTATTGACGTACAAATGCTGAAGAATGACCGCTGACAGAAATGACAATCCCCACCATACCGCAACGCCCCACAGTTGCGCCGCCTGAATGGATTTATGTCGGCAGTATCCCATGCAGCGCATGCAGGCTTCGCAGCGCCACGTCCAAAAAGGGGTTTGCGTTTTTGGAGAGCCAACCATTTTAATGGCGTCCCTTGGGCAATGCCTCGCGCATGCGCCACAGTGTGTGCAGGTGGCGTCGGCAAACATCAGCTTGGCCATGAAGACGCGACTGATTGTCAGATAAATGAATGGCAAAAGGGGATAAAACGCAAATGGAACACACCACAGCAACTCCCACAACAGGTTTGCCGTGCGGAATGCGGGGCCATTGGCCAATAAGGCAGCGCTGAACCGGTCATGGTGGCGTTTGGCGCGCTCAAACATACGCTCGGTATTTTCTGGCGTAATTCCCCAGTGAACATTGAGGAGATTGCACGGCATATCCAGCCCCATGGCGCCACGGATGCGATATCCTTTGATCAGCAGTATCAGCAGAGGGAAGTACAACGCCAACCCACCGCCACCTGGAATGATGATATTGCCAAGAGGAATGCCACCGCGAGTGGCAACAACAGCCCCGTGCGCGCCTTTGCCTCTTTGCAGGCGAAAAAGTAGAAAGTGGATCATCGACCACGGCGGCATCAGTCCGTGGGCTGGATGGTAGAGTCCAACCAGTTGCTGCGACCCCGTCTGCTGCTGCTGTTGGGCGGGCACAGCTTTGTCGACGGGGACCAGGTGCGTTCGGGTATTTTCGGCATCAAACACGTCGGTGAGCCATGAGGCGGCCCGATAGGAATTGCCCGTGCCCGAGGCGTAATAAACGGTCACATTTTTATAGCTCATTTTGTGTTTGTAATCGGCACACGGATTCTTGTCCATTTCGTAATATATAAATGTAAAGCAGAAACCGCCATTGTTGCATTTATCATTTTCTCAAAATGGGGGGATTTATTAAGATTATCCAGCCCGTTAAAACGACGGCGCCCTGCGATTTCGTTGAGCATCGAATGGCAGGGCAATCGCAGGAACCGATTAAATTGTCCTAAAAATGCAGGGCTCGTGGTTTATAATCTTGCGACCCCCCTGCATCGGATGGAGCCTATTTTTGAATACAACTGTGGAGTTATGTTTTAGTCAGTGTCCATAATGCCCCAATCATCCAGGACGGTAACCGCTCAGAAAAACGGTGTGCGTCATCGCTTTCATTTTTACGTTTGAAATTTTTCAATGACTTTTTGGGCGTCCCCCAAAATCGCAAGACTGCGGAGCTCACCCCTGCACTCGCAAGAGAACGATGTATCAGTGCGGCAGTGGCAAGCGCTGCCGCGGTTTGCGGTGGTGGCGGTTTACATGAAATACGCGACGGTGAATCTGCCACGGAAGAAAAAGATGGGCCAACGCATGACAATCACGCATAGTGACTTTACCGTTCTGAGTACGGCCCCTTTATCCTCTGCGTTTTCCCCTCCAATGCGCCATGGGCAGTGGTATGTTCCAAAATGGAACTAACCACTTCTTCCTGCAATTCTCCGGAATCAAATATATTTTTCAAATGCTTTGTAATTGCAGGACGCTGAACCCCAAACAACTCCGCCATTCGCTCCTGCCTAAGCCAAATACTCTCATCCCGCAAGAACACCTCCACCTTCACCCCTCCGCCACCAGGCGCCGTATACAAAAGGAACTCTGTCATCTCATCATGTATCGTCAGCTTTTTCTCAGTCATTGATTCAATTCCATCGTCTGGACGTCCAGCCCAACCATTGTCATCTCCGCGGGGATCCAGTACACCCATTTTAAATAAAAATTCGGAATTCCCGAATTTTCTCCAAAGACTCAGCAGTGCTCCTTGACGTAACGAGCAGTCGTCCGGAATTTCCAGACAACTGACTCACTATTGCCGACAGCTCAAAATCCCCTTTTCAAAGGGGGTTGGGATTTTGAGCTGTGCGGGAGCGTCAATTGTCATGAACTGACCCCTTTCACTACTCTTTGTCCCCTCAGCATGCTATTTACTATCCATATGCGCAAACACCTGCCTTGCGAGTTTATGGATAAATTCTATGTCGCTGGTGGTTCTGCGTGTGAGTTCTCTTTTGAGGGCGTCCAGTGCCTGAGCTTTTTTTGATTTGCCTTCGGTGGTCGATAGCAGGTCAGTCAGTTCCACCCCCAAAGCGTTGGCGATGGTATCAAGTCTTGCGATGGAAGGGATGGATACGCCCCGTTCCAGTCGCGATATGGTTTCAATCGTTACACCGACTTTTTCGGCAAGATTGTCTTGAGTCAAGCCAGCGGTTTCCCTGAATTGGGCAACTCTGCCGCCAATATTCTGTTCCAGCTTTGCAGGCATTTAAATCCTCCATGAATAAGTAGAACTAGAACAAATTTGCCGGGGGACAGGAAGGACTTAATATGTTGGCAAAACAGATTTATTATAGACATAATTTATCCACAAGAGTACAGTCAAGTCAACTTGCCAATTCAAAGGAGAAAAAACGATGACAATGATTTCGTATGACAACGTTATATTTCCAGGACAGTTTAGCTGTGTGCGAGAAGACAGCAGCGAATATGATCGGTGGCCGGATTATGAGGCGTTACTGGACTTGATGTCGAAGGAATTTTTTACGCGAGAAGTACGCCCTGTGTCTGCAGCTAAAGAGGGATGAACAACTTGTATATGAATTTCCAAAGGTGCCGTGTCCCGCACTGTTTCTGGAACAGCTGAAAATAAAGAAAATTTAGGTTCCACAGACCTCGGGTCATTTCGCATGTGAGCGTATTCCCATTTTCGGATGCAGTATTGTCTTCCAAATCCCTCTGAATATTCACTCATGATAAATATCAAATCCCGGTTTGGATCCGCTTTGTCAGACAAATAAGCCACTGATTGAATTGTTCCGTTTGTCGTAAAAATAACCACAGTATAACTATCTACAGATTTAGGGCTGATTCTATCCGTCAGCCAACCCTCCCGCGCGTCAAGATCCGCACAGTTTCTGTTAAGTCCAACACTCCCCCACGCCCCAAACCACCAAAACCCCACGCCGCGTTCGCAAAGGTTGCAGCGATGCAGGGGGTAGCCCCAACGATTTCACCCCCGGTGGGCGCGCAGCGTCCACCCCCCGCCGCGCAGCGACAACGCCCCAACCAACCAACGCACTTTCTCCTAAATCTTTTTCTTTCAAATATCTTTTGGGCTTCCCAAAAAATCGCAAGACAGCGGAGCGCGCCCCTGCATTCGCAAGAGAACGGTGTATCAGTGCGGCAGTGGCAAGCGCTGCGGCGGATTGCGGTCGTGGCCGTTTGCGGTGGTGGCGGTTTACATGAAATACACAACGGTGAATCTGCCACGGACAAAAAATGATGGGACCAACGCATGACAATCACGCATTGTAACTTTACGGTCCTGACTACGTCCCCTTTGTCCCTTTGTCCACCCAAAAAAAAATTTACCATTAAAAATAGATGCAACCGGTTCCTGTCGGGGTGCATTTACTGGTTGTCGCAACAAAGGGCAGCGAGATGATGTGAGGTAACAGGAATGCGTTTCCATAAATCGGAATTCCTGGCTTCAATATTTTCAAACTACCACGATTGTTGTCGAAACGAACCATTCATGCGCGCAGTAGTGGGAGTATCAACGTAAAAGCAGGAGGTCAAATATAAAGAACCAGCATCTAAGGTACCAACGAAAACATTAAAGAATTAAGCAGATGAGAAACGCTGTTTTAACTCTGCCGTTGGCAAAGGACTGGCGGTAATGTCTCTAAGGATGAAAATGTAATGAAACAATTATTTAATCGTCTAAGTGTCGTTTTGTGTGTCATTCCGTGGTTAAGTGCATGTCAACCTATATTGGATCAAGACTTCGAAGCGTCTCTTGAAGCCGAAACGTACAACAATACGGGCCAGGACGCAGAAGCAGATTTCAAGCAATATCAAACAAAAAGCTTGTATTTAAGTAGCAATCTTCCAACCGATTGCACAGGTTTGGCTGACATGACCCCGTGTTCTGTGTTCACCTATCCATTTGACCGAGATTATGATGTCTGCATTGACGGTGTATGCAAATCCCCTGGGTGTGGCACGTCGGCTTGCAATGTGCCAGGACCTTACTTTCCGCTGGCAGATACCGGGCAACGCCAATGCTTTGATACTGGAAGCATAATGGAGGAGTGTCCAATTTCTGAGAATGATGCCTTCTTTGGCCAGGATGGTCAATATGGCTGGGATGCAAGTCATACAGCGGATGAGCGTTATTCGCGTATTTTTAATGATGAACAGGAACCCATTGTCGCAGATAACGTTACCGGGTTAATGTGGCAGGGGTGCACTGCCGGGCAAAGTGGCGATAATTGTACTTCAGGCGCAGCCAGCGCTTTAAAGTGGTCTTACGCACTTAGATATTGCGACAGTCTTACATGGGGGGGATATAGTGACTGGCGCCTGCCAGATGATTTCGCTCTTGTGTCTATTCTTGACCTTGGCAGCTATTATCCATCCGTAGATGCAGATACTTTCCCTGTAACTATGGCGAATCAATATTGGTCGTCATCGACTTATCATGATGATGATCGTCTTGCCTGGACTGTGATAGTTGGTAGTGGTTCCACGGACTACTTTAGTTACAAAGACCAGATACTCTATGTTCGCTGTGTGCGGGGAGGAACTTTGAAGAGTCAGCCAATTCGGTTCACCAGGGATACTTTGCAGCCCAATGAACCAGTGGTGAGCGATAGCGTTACTGAGCTTCAATGGCAGGGCTGTAGCGCCGGGCAAAGTGGGAATGAGTGTGACGAGTTCAGTGAGACAACCATGACATGGCAGGAAGCTTTGGACTATTGTGAAAAGCTCACCTGGGCGGACCACAATGACTGGCGATTACCGAACAGTTTTGAATTGCAAAGCATAGTAGATACGAGAAAACATGATTTAATGATAGACGAAGAATTATTTCCTGAAACGAGGAGCAGCGCATACTGGACGTCGTCTACTGCGTATTATAGACAAAAAAACAGCGCATGGCAGGTGAATTTCGCTAAAGCCAACATACGCAGTAACGAAAAAAGAAATGGAAGTTATGTTCGCTGTGTGCGAGAAGAGATATAGAGCACATCGTCTCCTTTTTTCGGCGTGCGGACTAACGGCGTTCAGGGACGGACATTAAAAAGAGTGAGATGCGGCGATATGTGCGTCCCTGATGAATAGTCCCCCACCACACGCGCTCAGAGTGAAATAAATCTCTTTTTTTTGGCAGAAAATTCATTTTTTTTGCAACTTAATCTGAAA
>JAFGQN010000120.1 GCA_016935665.1 Deltaproteobacteria bacterium
ATTTTTTCATTGTCACACCTCCATTTCGGGCATGAATCTACACCATCAAAAAAATTTTCTCGCGCGCGTGTTCACAGGACGGATACGGATATAATGTGCGGGTCGACTGGACGAATCTGTTCTCCTTTCCTACTGCTCCATACCAATTCAATGATTACTAACCAGAATTGAATCTAACGAGATGGAAACGGATATTAAAATTCCGCCGAATGGGGCAGCACTTAGGATTTTTGTAAAGCCATTGCAGGGGGCTACAAAGTCACGGCTTCAGGTGATAGCAATTGTCAAAAAAAAGAAGGGACCGCACTTCGGTCTTTCTTTGCCTGAACGACAGGAACTTTTTGACGCAGGGTGGATACCAGAAATTAAATATCAGTTTGGCGAGCATAATACAGTTGAGATAACGGTATCTCCACGTGTGTCGCCTTTCAAAGGCGAGGAGGACATTAAGCCGATATTGAGCGTCAACAAGCGTCTGGAAGGCGGAGGGCGATTATCGCATGATGCTTGTGAATTGCCATTGGACCACAAGGAGAATTGTGGCGGAAATGCCACCGCAAGCAGCGTGATGTACGAAGTGTCGTATGAGCAACGCGCGATACGTATCAACGGCATCCTTCTTTCCAAGCCTCATTTCGATAGTGAAAATGATCTGGTGTTTGACTACATCTACAAAAATCCTGGACGCAAAATAAGCCTTGATGAAATCGAGCGGGAGCTTAAGCGACCGCTGAAGAAAAAGCTGGGAGATATAGTTCGTGACCTTGGATTCAGACATAGTATGAGAATGTTTTTCCCGGACATCTCCAAGACCGCTGTAAAATTTGTGCGTACCATTTCAATCGATGACTTTCAGCGTTCGGGATGCGGGGAAATTCGTATTATCCGATAGCTGAAATGGGATTTAGCGAGAATTGAATAGAAAAGTGTTGTTTTTGATTCTGGGCGTATCCTTTCAGGTCGGGCTTTTCGTTACTGCATGCAACACTGCAATCCCTTACGCGGAGAAATCTTATGTCGGTTGCGTGAAATTTGTGGGGAAATGACAGGAAATGCTCGAAGATGGTGGAATCGACCGTGAAACCCACGCGGGATTTTTAGCTTTCATGGAAAATAGGATTCTATTTTTAACCCCAATCCTATGAACTTCTCTACCCATGACATCCGCCTCGCTGCGACAATTCTTTCAACCACGCCTGCCCAACTAGTCGGTTTTGATAGAAGTGACCCCAAGCGTATCTATTTTTATTTTTCCCAAGACGACGTCGCAGAAGAGATCGTAGAGAGTTTTAATAATCGGGAGATTCGTGTCGACCCACTACGATACGGCATGGCGAAGGCATATCTGTCTCGTCTTGCATACGAAGGCTTCGTTTTGTAATTTTATTTGCTATCCCCATTCCGAATTGGATTTACTTGAACTTCATCGCAGATTCCGCAGATATTGCACCATTGAAGAAGGATTAAGCCCCAGAACGGTTTCTGCCATGCAGAGCTGCATAAGCACCTTTGTCGGCAGAAGTAAGGCAAGAATGCTTGATGACATTGGTGTGGAGTTGCTTAGAGATTTTTTCTATGAAGGGAAGGAGCGGTTCCATTGGTCCTATTGGCATTACTGTAATCACTACAAGTATCTAAAGAAATTTCTGGGCTGGTGCGTGGAGAATGGATACTCAAAGGTGAATCCAATGGACAAGATCAGGAAACCGAAGAAGCCACAGAGTTTGCCGCGTCGGTTGACCCACCAACAAGCCCAGAGCATTTTGTACACGTCGTTTAATTATCGATGGCGGTACAAATTCGAACGCCCAAGAAACCATGCTATCATCGCGACCCTCCTTTACACCGGGCTTCGGGCACGGGAGCTTATCAATTTACAGATGGTGGATGTGAACCTTGGCGCGGACGTCATTCTGGTTCGTTCCGGGAAGGGAAACAAAGACCGGTATGTGCCGGTTCATTCCAAATTGAGCTATATCCTGAAACAATATCTCATTGAGCGCATGGCGACAGGCAAGATGTCACCATATTTTTTTACGAGTGCTCTGCGCGACGAACCGCTTTGCTATCAGGCGCTGGGAAAAATTTGTCGGCGTATATCGGGAGCCACTGGCGTCAAGTTTACGCCACATTGCTTAAGGCATACTTTCGGCAGCGTCGCCATTGAACAGGACATGGGATTGGTACAGCTGAAGGAAATTATGGGACACAGTAATATCAGTTCGACCATGATTTATTTGAAGATGTCCCCGGCCGGTCTGAAGACCAGTTTAAATCGTCTTGACCTGTTTTAGGGCGACCTGTATCTTGTAGTAGCTATGTAGCCTTGAAGAATTAATCAAAAATTCAAACGCTGCAGTCGGAAATCGCTAATACAAGCCAAAATCATCGCAAAATTACCCGGGCAAAAACTGCGTTAGAGCTTGAGGGGCTGGTGGCCACTTTATCGGCCGTGGAGGTTCAAGTCCTCTCCTGAGCACCACTCAAAGAAATGGCTGATGTATAAGCGGAATGTCCCCGTTCGTTTGTTTTCGATTGTGGCGAAAAATGGCTGATTACTTTGTCAAGTACGCTACATAGCTCCAAGCTATGTAACCTATTCACTATGAAAAATGAGCTATTACAAATCCATGATGTGTTCTGTCAAGAAGCCATCAATCAGAATTATCGGAAGACCACCATCAGGTGGTGGAAGGAATCCATTCGCGCTTTCATCCGGTTCTACGGTAATGAAGGAATTCACAGTGTTCAGCACATCACCCTCGACCGGTTGAGACGATACCTGTTCGACGGTATGAACAGGGGGTGGACATCGGATTCATTCAATAGTCAGCGGCGGTCTTTAAACGCCTTTCTAAAATGGTGTGTTTTCCGTGGCCTATTGCCGGAAAATCCCCTTGACCAGATTCCGCGCCAAAGATTGGAAAAGAAACTTCCCAAGGCGGTCTCCATGGTCGATGCCCAAAGGATATTGGAGTATGCCTTCAATGCCCGTGTTCACTATGAATTTCAGCGCTATCGCAACAGAGCCCTGCTGGCAGTGATGATTTTTGCCGGACTCCGCTGTGCGGAAACGCTGAATTTAAAAATGGACCATGTTGATTTAGTCAATGGTGTGATTGCAGTCCGAAACGGCAAAGGAGGAAAGGACCGTCTTGTACCGATTCATTACAGTTTGGCGTCCATACTCAAAGAATATGTTGACGCACGGAAAAGACGAAGACGAACCTGTGAGTACTTCTTCGCCAGTGCCCAAGAGGACCGCCAACTTACTTATTTTGCTATTCGTCGTCTTGTACGGCAGGTCAGAGACGGTACTGGCATCGCTTTTTCTGCTCACCGACTGCGACACACGTTTGCCACGCTCATGTTGGAAGGCGAATGCGACTTGTTTAGTTTGAAGGAAATGATGGGGCATAGCGATATTCAGACGACCTCGATCTATTTATCTGCGACCACCAACAAGCTGAAAGCCCAGATGTCAAAGCACCCCATGGGATTTGGGGGCGGATATGGTGAATCCACAGGACTGCAAATACAAAATATTGGGCAGCCGTATTTTGCGAGACGACGGTAAAGTGCATTATGAGCGTTGTGATTGGTATCGTGTCTTGATTTAATTCTGTAACCATGTTATAATTATACTGGATAATTTTATGTTTATGAAAAAAGGACTCAAACTGCTTTCAGATAGCGGTTTACCAGTGGAACAGGAAGCTGAAAGAAATGTTGAGGAAATTGTTCAGAGTTGTCGTGCTGATCTTGAATCTATGTGGAATGAAAAAGGCATGTCAGCAAAAACTCAATATTTTCGTCTTCAGATAATACGAAGGGTTGTCACAAAGGATTTGAAAAGTGCCTTCGAAGAAGAAATCAAAAAAAGACGAGAATCGTATTGAACAGGGAAGCGAAGATGAACTGCTTCTAATCGATACAGAATTGATCGATCATCTTAAGAAAACCGCTTGTTGGGAATTTACCAAAAAAGGGATAGCGCTTTTTCAGGAGCTGTTTCCTCGCTGGCAGAACGAAAGAAAAAACAAAAGAAAAGAATACACAGAGGTTTATTTCGCTATCGAGATTATGGTGTTTGAACGCGGGGTGAATTCTGGTGGTGCTTCAGCAAATATGAAAAAGGTCGTTGCGGGGAAAAAGCGCTGCAATGGGTGGTCGCTGTACCGATTAGTCTGCGAGTTCAACAGAGTATTTAAAGCAGATTATAAACCATCAGATTTTGCGAAAGCGGTGAAAACGGGACGTGTTTCGACTGCAAATTTGGAAAAGTCCAAGAAGTATATGGATGAACTTTGGAATCTTTATCCGCAACGTATTGCATTTGAGCCTGAGGCACGAAGTCTATTTGAAAAATATAAAAGTTCTGGAGCGAGGAAATCTCTGCGGGAAATAATGAAAATGTTTCTTCGCGATTTTCGAGAAACGATTGCAAATCAGCATAGCATGTTAGGGCCTGTAGCTTATTGGCTCATTCGAAAATGGAATGACAGGATAATTGTATTGGCGCGGATTATTTTGCTGTTGGGATTAATAATACCTTCAGATACTTTTATTGTAGCGACAAATAAGCATGGCGGGATTCAGGTGATAGAGAGATCGAACGGTTCAGCTATTGTAAGGGATGAAATTTTGACACATCCTCGCAATGTGGCGGGAACTCAGCCAATACATGTCGATGAGAAAGGCACGATATTCGATGAACAAGTTGATGCTGTAGTTATTGCCGATTTGGAGGACAAGAAAGTGGAGCGATTGGAGGTGATGGAATTAGATACTGTTCAAGAGGAGATGGCAATCGGTTCGCCTGAAGAGAATGAAAAATCAGACACAGCAGATATTTATATTGAAACCAATTTAGGAGAAATTACTGTCTCAGTATCTCTTATGTTCGATTTTAGTGTATTCGAAGATGTCGAAACTGTGTACAACGCGCCTGCAAAGTATTTTTCTACCAAATATGAGTTGTATCCAGATAATGACGCGAGATGTTCGTACAATGGGAACACGTATCTCTGCAAAGTAGCCGGCAGCCCCCTCGGGATATATGAAATCCGATTTAGCGATGTTGACGGTTATATCTCACCGAAAGACGTTTCGATAGAATTAAAAAATCCCAGTGCTTATATAGAGCGAATTTATTTACATGGTGAATGAATGCTAGGGACCGCCAATATTTTTTCTCAGACTGTAAAATTAGCCGCTCAGACGAATGTGGTTGTTTTTTTTCTGTAGTATTCTTGTTTGCGGTGTTGCAGTTGGGACTTAATTTCCGGAGCTAATTTAGCCAGCAGTCAACCAACATTTTTTTTGATGTCGTACCCTCTGGTGGTGGAGCGCTTTGCTCCACACAGGTGAGGTGCGCCCTAAAACAGCAGAGGTCAAACCATGAAAAAATTTAAAGAGCCTATCGTTTTCTTTGTTCGACATATGGTTGAGCAAACATTGGAAGATATTCGGGAGAACCGTATATCGCGTTTTGAAGCTGCTCTTCGCTTGCTTCTGACATCCTTGATAGCGAATGCCGGTAGTTTGAGCGAAGGTACCATTGAGTTAAATACCGCCATTTTAACAACTTTCTTTGAGTATCTAGGTGGCGATGAATCAACGGGAAGCATTGTACTGACACCGAATTTGATTGCATCGAAGTTTCTCATCAACGGGTGGGATCAGGACTTATTCATCTGCGACAATTCCTCTGTTCTGTTTCTTGAACAGTTTATTTCCGAAGCCATGACGAATGAACTACCGGTTAGTTGTGACCCGGAAATGAAGGAGGCTCGTGATGGTGCGTTTTAAAAAGAGCTGCCAAAAAAGAGTTAGCAGTGGTTGGTGGCCATCACGGTGGCGAAGAAGGAATAGGTCGAAGAAGTCTCGCGTACTTACACTTGTGGATGGTGGGAAAAGAAGCGGGAAAAGCACTCCTTTGACGATGTTGGAAAGTGCGAAGACGGCTCCACTGATGCGATTTAACAGCGATGATTCATTTCGCGCGTATTGCTTGCTTCAGTCTCTGCAATTCATGTTCTTCCAGAGATTAACTCGTAGCTATGAGAGTTTGTTGTCTGAGCTTGTCATGTTGATGCAATCTGTTGAATTCCGTGATTTCGAGGTGCTGCGGCGGATGAGCGACATAGAGAATTGTAAATGGTCTGCATTATCGATGTTCAGGGAACTGTCGGATATCGGCAGCGAAGAGGAGTTGTTATCTATACAGCTTCAGAAATGGTTGCGGATGGCGTTGGAAGTGACGTCCTCGATTTATATACAAGAAAAACGTTTCACTCCGAGTGTCGTGCGTACTTCCGAAGGAGATAGTGATGACTAAGACTGGTGCCATCGGCGTTATCGCCGGATTATTATTCATCGTTTACGTTTTGATTCTTGGCGGGCAAGCAGTGAGGAGAACGGGCGTCTTTGTATTTGATAAGGTTGATACCGTCGTTTCTTGGATTGTTAATTTGTTTGTTTGGGGTGGCTTCGTGCTTGTTGGTCTTTTTATCGTTGCGGTCGTGATCGATTTGCTGTTTCGCCCGGTTTGGAGTGTGGTAAACGCGCAACTGAAAACACGTCGTGCCATACAAACATGCTCACTCCCCTCTTTGGGGGCATTTCGGGATTTGTCTGGCGTCACAGGTTTTTCTGCATTGACTGCAAAACATTTGCGGGAGGTGTTCTATACACAGACGGGGCGTTTGCCTTGCGTTGATACCTTTCGGAATTGTGAAGTTGATTATCTCTCATATAGAGGCACGACGTTGCGACATTTTTGTATGGGCGTTGGAAGACCATTCATTGAAAGCTATTTTTCCAAGGTTCATGGGATCTATCTCGCTGGGACTCTCGACTGGCTGACAGCAATAGTTGACGGATGGATTACCGGGGAAAAACGATATAAGCGCATGGCTTGTACCGGGATGGCCATTCATTTTCTTTCGTTTGGGAAGTTTGGCTACAACGAGCAATCCTGTTTGATTAAGCAGGACTTAGAATCCGTGAAGCAAAATCGTGTCCGGGTGATGCGGCTTCTGTGGCAGAATGCGTTTTCCGTTATCGGCCAGCTTGAGTCCTATGTACCAATGGACGTGGAAATTGAGGCGGAGAAGGCATCTTGTAGGAACGAAGCAGTGTGTCAGCACAATAGAGTCAGTGACGTGCAGACAACACGGTTACTTCCGCCCGCCGTTAAAGCTGAAGAAGCAAACGAAGACGTTTGCGAGGATGACGAGTCGGAGAGGAGTGATTCTTTTATTTCTGGACATGCGTTGATAGTTACTGATGAAGAACAGGAGCGGAAACAAAAAGAAGCAGTCGCGATTGAGCTTTTTGATGCAGCGACGAGTATTTGTGATGGAGATGGCCCGGAGTGGAATGACATTCCCAAGATGCTCACCGAATCACTGACGGTTTTAACGTCGTCCGGTATGCATTTTTATCCAAACAAAGATGAGTTATTTGAGGCTATCGCGCACTTTCGGATGATGTGGGAGCGTTTTCCCGAATTTGAATCTGCTTTTGCAGGAGTGATGCAGTTGGAGGGCGATTCCTCAGAAGTTTTCTCTGCGCCTTGGATGAATGCGGCGATCAGTGACCTCGATGGCAATATCGCGGCTGGCATTTCCGTTTTGAAGCGAAATGCCGCGCGACATTTTCTGACCTGTGAATCCCCTCTCTGGAAGGTTGAAAGCGTCAAGCCAACTTTAGACCGCGATGATGAGGTTGAAACCATCAAAACCAATACGAAACAGAAAACTGAATCCACTGTTCACTCCGTGAGTGAGCCGCCGGAATTCGAATCTGTATTTTCTTGAGGAGGTGAATCATGCATTCTGAACTCGCTTTTTTTGAGAAGGTGGCTATCGTCACCAATGCGATATTAACACTATTAAGCTCCATTTTTACGTGGGAAGGACTTTCATATTGTGGGGCGGCATCCAATTTTCAGGCATTTCTTCGTGTTGCCGGTGCCGCATTGATCTCCATCGTTTCATGGTGGTGGTACTTCAAATATTTTCCTAGCGCGACTTCTAAACAACGTGGAGTTATGTCTGTCGGTATAGTCGGAGTTTCTGTTTTGATGATCAGCTTATCGTCAGTTTACGGCGCGGTTGGCTTAAGCGCGGAGCGCCTGACAAAAATTCATTTGCAAGAGAATTTAAAAGCCATCGAGGAAATTCGGGACGAACTTATTAAAAGGCGACGTGGAATTGAAGAAATTAAAAGTACTTTAGAAAATGGAAAACAAGCATTCGTTACCTTTTCTGAGCAGGAAAAGAATGGACTGATCACTGGAAGGCGTGGCAAAGCGAGGGCTGTTAAGAGTTTAAGAGGTCTTGTGAAGGGATTTGATACTATTATCGAATCCATTGAGGATTATACCGCAGAAACTGATCTACTTGAGCAAAAATCCCAAGCACTAAGTAGACAGCTAGCGAGTGTAATCGAAGGAGAATTGTCGATTCTAGAAAAGAGCCAACAGGCGCAAGTTTTGTTTAATCGCATAAACGCGACATTTACATCAATGCAAAAGAGCCCAGCAATCGATAATTGGATACAGAACATTGACAGCATTTTTTTGATAGATTCAGAGAAAACAGAAGTCCTTTCAAAGAGCTTATCCACGCCATTGCGGAAAGTAAAAGGCAGCCTGTTGGATCAAATCCAAAGCATGCCGAAAGTTGATGAGGTGGTTTTACAAAGGTTTGTTACCCTTGACAGCCTTCAATTGCTTATCAGGTATGCACATCTTTCGTTTGCCGAAATAATTGGAATTTTGTCTACAGACGTTTTGGCTAATTTAGCTTCATTGGCCGGGCTCGTTTTCCTGCATGCGCGCTTCAAAGAGAGTTCAAGTAACAGTTCTTCAATTAACGAAAATGAGGATTCATATGGGCAACGTGCCGCTTCAGATAAAGACTCTAATCAAATCCCAGAGTGGCTTGAGAAAAGAATTGCTGAGCAAGTCGAACGAAAGTCAAAAGGCAATAAGAAAGGAAAAGCCGCCTGAGAGCGACCGGATTTATTTGGGAGAGACTGAGGATAAGCAAATGTTTTACATCACGTGGGAAATGATTCGGCGGCACTTTCAAATGCTTGGCATTACTGGCTGCGGGAAGACTTTCTTGGCGTTGGCGATGATTTATCAAGGGATTTTGCTCGGTAAGAATTTGGTCGTTATAGACCCTCTGGGAACACTTTTCAGGCAAGCAAAATCCTTTGTTCGATATTTGTACTCGCAGCTTACAGTGATGACGCGGACGCGGTATCCCAAGTACAACCAGCAAATTCTTGCTGAACGTGACTATTTGGTCGGTCGTATGCTCTTCCAGAGTTTTGTAAATAACGACCTCTGTGGTTTTAAACTTGGGGCATTGGCTACGAGTGCAAGATTCGACGCTGAAGCAGTGACCGATATAGTTATAAAAGCGTTCGCTCGCGCGACAGACGGTAATCTTGCTGAACAACTCCGTCGGGTGCAAGTAATGCGTGCTGCCTTATCATTAACGGCGTTTGCTGGGGGCGCTCTAACAGATGCGCCGTTACTACTCATGAAGTCCGGCGAAGAAATAGTCAAATTTATCGACGGTCTTGTGATTAATGCGAAGCGAGCAGGGCGACCCTTAAATCTTGAATATGTACGCATGTACATGAACGAGTATTTTGTGGCCTTGCAGGACAGACAGCGAAATGACCTTGTTGCGTCTACCTATACGGCGTTTGGGCCCCTTCTCGGAAAGAGTAAGCTTTTCAACTGGTTGAATTCACCCATTGGGAATCTTCATTTTGAGCGTGTGTGCGATGTACGCGGTGTTTGCTTTTTTTGTGAAATTCCTAGGAATCTCGGCTTGCAGGAACAACGCGTTGCCGGAGCATTGGTGCTTGAGTGGGTGAAGCAGGTCTGTATGAGCCGTAAAAACCCTCAAGAAAATCCTGTGGTGTATTTGATTGTGGATGAGGCGCATTTGATCATGGACGTTGAGATGGGTATAGATTCCGCCACGGTCAGAAACTACAATTTGTCCATGACATATATGGGGCAAAGTACGGCTCAATTTCTGGATGAATCTGGTAACGATATGTTGCTCCAAAATCTCACCCAAAATACATGGACGAAAATATACTTCACGCTCGGTTCATATGATGGTGAGAAGTTGGCCAAGGAAATTTTTCAGCCTCGTGGAGAGATGGAAAAAGCTCCCCAGAATACCATCACGAATTCTCATCAAGAGAGTTATGCGCAAAGTATCACGGAATCAGTCAGTCGGGCTATAGGAGAAGCGAATGCCCATTCTGATGGAACGACCATTTCTTTTGGTGAGGGACAGGTATATGCCGTTGCCGTTAATAATGGTCATGGCTATGTGCATTCCGAGGGGCATGCCATCTCAGTGGGAGAAACGGACTCCGAAGTCTTTGCAAAATCAGAGACGTTGGGCACGACTTTGGTTCAAACAAAAACCAAAGGAGAAAGCTCAGGTACTGCAGATGCCCATGGAACAGCTGTTTCCAACGGGACGATGGAATCGTCGGGGCAAGGGAATTCAACAAATTTTGGTGAAGCCTCTTCTCAGAATCTTTTTTATAGCTTCAATGACGGAAGAAGCGTGAAGACCGGAATGATTGATGCCGGTATGGGAGGGGTACAAATGAGTACTGGCAATGGGGAATCTTCCGCTAAAAATTCAGGTACAAGCGATTCAACAATGCACAGCACGGCGACCAGTTTTCAGAAGGCTGCTTCGGATGTGCTGTCCGCGACTAAAAGTAGGATGTCCTCCCGTGGAGAAGCGGTAGGAGTAAATAAGGGGACGTCGAAAACGACTGCAAAAGGAAAGGCATGGTCGAAAACGACCGGCAAATCTCTTGCCGATGCCTTTTCAATCATTGAAAGCTTGATGCGGTCAATCAGTCATTCTGTCTCGGTATCAGAAGCTCGAAGTCAGAGTGATACGGAGACGCATTCTGAAACCAATACCAAGTCATTCGGTACGTCTACCACCCGTGGTCATAGCGATAGCGTCAGTGTGGCTACCAGCACACCCTATATGAATCTTTCTGAAGAAGCGGTTGTTCGTGGGTATAAACTGTCATCGTTACCTGCCAGACATGCATACGTATTAACGAAACATGACAATCAAGTGAGGAAGATTAAGACTTTGGATTTGCCGACGTCGTGGGAGCTTCCGTTTAAAAGTGAGAAACTGGAACGTCAATTTGAAGAAGCCATTCGGCCTGAGCCAGTTGTTGTTCCTGAAAAGAATTTATTTGAGCGTATCGAAGATGAAAAACATCGCCAGTTTCAAAAACTGGAAAAACCGAAAGGATTTCAGTGATGGCACGCGTTCAGGGCGACAATATTCTTTTGGTTGGTCTGTTCGAGCATCGTTATTTACGTAGTGGCCAGCTTGCACTGTATAGCGGTAGGAGCGGCCCTGTCGTGAGAAGACGCATGAATGAACTGATTCGTTTGAAGTTGGTGATAGCGCTTGAGAGAGAGCCGATGCACGAAGTAGTTTATGCGCTTACGGTGAAGGGATATGACTGTGTTGGAGAGTTTCTGGAACTTGAAGGCAGTCTTGCGTTCTCGTCTTCTACATCCAAATCTGCTGAAACCATGTACTTGCAGCATACGTTGCTTTGTAATGACATCCGTATCGCCTTTGCACACGCTTTGACGAGTCATCCTAATGTGGGGATGTTTGAAAGTATCCCAGAGTGGCGCATTGCAGAGAGTAAGGCAAGGAAACCGGCTCAGAAGTATGTATTGGCCGAGGATTTCAAATCCAAGTTGGGTGATAAAAAACGAACAGTTCGATTTCGACCGGATTGTTTGCAGGTGCTGTATGCCAAAACTCAAGGGTTGGATTATCGCGCAGCCTATTTTGTAGAGGCGGATAGGTCATCTCAGCCTTATTATCGGATTCGGGAAAAGTATTTCTCGTATATGATTTATTTCTCAGAACGGCGCTTTACGACGACATGGAAATCACAAATCATGCGAGTGCTGTTCGTTATTGCCCGAGGAAACCCTGAGCGACGCATTCATAGAATGCAGGAAGAATTACTTTTCACCGTGAAGAAGTTCGGGGCTGACATCCTTCCCGATAAATCTCAGCAGGAAGAGTTCTTGAAGTGCTTTCGGTTTTGTTGTGCCAGTGAGCTGAGTACGGAAACTGTCATCGATAATCCAATCTGGCGTGATTGGCGTAATGTTCCCATCGCTATTTACAAACCATCGCAACGTAAAACGGAGAGTAAAAGTGCGTAGGAATTTCAATATATCTACGGTTCTGTGTTTTTTTAACATGCTTCGAAAAACGGATTCTTGTTTAGGAAGATTGGCTCATTGTCTTCACAACCTGTTTGGCTGGGGTTTTATTTTTGTAATTTATAATATTATGAAAATTGCAGCATCCCCAATTGATATGGTCTGCTTGGAATGTCATTCCACGGATTGTATCTCCCAAATCTTTGATTCCGAAATACATGGTGTCGACGAGTATGCTCGTTGTATGCGCTGTGGAAGCTACGACATCGCGTACCGTGATACTGCGGTGTTCGATGAATTGTGGCTTCGTGGAGTGATTAAATGTTAGGAAACACGGAATTTTTATCATTGGAGAGAAGAGTAGGGCTTACCAGCCGCTATGGCAGGTTCTTTTGGCATGAGCCGATTTCCAAGCAGATTCGTTTGGAAGCGTCACTCCCTATGGAGTCTGATACGGCCTTACTCTTTTTTCCGGTGATTTCTAGCGTTCCTCAATGGTCTGAATTGTCAATTGTACATCGCAAGATGCTTTACGATTCTATTGCAGATTTCAAGGAATGTTTGGCGAGCACTTGTTTGCTTGCAGGTACTGCTTGCGTTTGTGTTTGGTTTTGTTGTCAGGAACGTGCCTTTTGTTTCAGAAGGTACGTTTCTGACCATATGGTCGGAGTTTTATTATTAACTCTAATTCCTATGAGTACAAAACCATACCGAGTCTTAACAGCAGACTCAGGCTTCCAAATTGGAAGAGCTTTCGTCAATAAGGATGGAAGTATTAACGTGGATTTCTTCGGATTTCCCGTTGATGGTCGATTTTCGATTCACAACATCGAGAACGATTTTTCCAATGAAGAACGCTTGAATGCTTTCACCGTTGTAGAAAGCAAAGGCCATAATTATTGGCATCATGTCGGGAAAGCGTATGCTATCCACGAGCATGGTTCCATCGAAGGCCTGCTTTCTGCAATACCAGCGAATGGCGTTATTACCATTCGCAGACAGAAGCAAAATGTTGAGGCTTAAATCACAGCGCAAGTTGGTTGGAGCAGTGGATACTTTTTGGGTATTCACTGCTCCGCTTCTTTTTGTTTCTTACCCGTGCCACACAGGCGCAGATAAGGTATTTTATTTTTCTAACCGGAATTATTATGCATTGCTCCATTTCAATGGCGCTGTTTATTGGCGGCGCTTTCTGGATGGCGACTGCTGTCCTTGGTCTACGTATTTCCAAGCCTCCTCGCGCACCTCAGCGAAGGAAGCAGAAGAAAATGACGGTACCACGCGTTACACCTCAAAAATCACGGTTCTGGGAGATTTCTGCCTAAAAGGTATGAGGGGAATGAAGACGTTGTTTTTATCCTCTCTACCACTCGTCTGTGTTGTACGGTTTAGCCGAATCAAAGACAATGCATGGTCTTTGGTGTCCATAGATTACATTTTGGAAAAAGCCGAGTTAAGCGTTGCACGCTTCTTTCATGTTGGATGTCGTATTGCTGACGTTCGCAAGTTCTTGATGGTGATTTGGCCAGACCATTATTTGCGCAATGTTGAGCACATAGTGACCACAACTGAGAGAGACTTAAGTCCTTTGGGCGCAGCTGACCTTGGTCTCGGTAATACCAGAATGCAGAGCTGCTTCAGCTCAGGTGCGGACTTATTTCTAAGTCTTGCCGGAACAGGGAGATACTTTCTCCCTGTTCCAACGCTTTATTCTTTATTTATTAGGGATAGTGAGAATCTGATAATTCAATTTTAGTGCGAGGAAAAAATGCGTAAATGCGGCGACAATATCGATAGTCCTTGGTTAAATGCTGACCAAGCGTTCGAATACTTGGCAATGCCGTCGCGTAAAGCGTTGTATGAGGCGGTCAGGCGAGGAGATATACCAGCGTATCGTATTGGCCGCCGGTTGCGATTTCATCGCTTGGAATTGGATGAATTCCTGAAAAACCACAGATTGTATGAACCGCATTCCTTTGATTTCGCTTCTGTGATATCTTAGGCCCCGGTAACGCCCATCTGCTGGTTGGAAGGACATTTTATGGGTGTTACGAAATATAAATCCAATACAGGAAAAGCTCTTTGGAAATTAGATACGTGGTTGACTTTGCCGGATGGACGCCTGAAGCGTGTACGACAAAGCAAGATACCGACTAAGGAAATGGCGCTTACCTTGGAAGCGAAGCTGAAAGCTGAAGCCTTCGAGGGCAAATTCTTCGATAAGGTTAAGACGGTGTCAGTCGAAAAGGTGTGGAAGAACTACGCTGACAAAGCCGAGCGGGATAATCGGGCGTGGGCGACAGACAAAGGTCGCGCGGCACATCTGTTGGAGCATTTAGGCAAGATAACTGCAAATGCCCTTACAGAGAAGCATGTTGAGGATTATCGCAAAGCGCGATTCAGTGAAACGACATGCCGAGGTGGCGCACCGAAATCGGGAACTATTGACCGTGAGGTGGAGTTACTCAAGCGGATTTTGAACTACAGCGTTCGCACGAAATTACTTCAAACGAATCCCATTGCTCATGTACCGCTGCTCAACAAACCGAATACACGAAAGCGTACATTGGATGAGGATGGCTTTGAGAAGCTTCTGGAAGTCGCTGATGACCATATCAAGCCGATTCTCATCGTTGCCTTTGATACCGGTATGCGGAAAGAGGAAATTCTTGGGTTGCGCTGGGAACAGGTTGATTTGGCTGATGGTCGGATTTTTCTCTACGAGGAAGACACAAAGGCCCAACAGGCTCGGTTAATTCTGATGACTGGACGCGTTTTGGACACTTTGGAGGCGTTGCCGAGAGCATTGAGCGGATATGTGTTCATCAATCCCGAAACTGGAACTCGCTGGAGCTGTATAAAGAAGTCATGGAAAAGCGCTTTGAAGCGGGCAGGACTGGACGGCATGTGGTTTCACGATATGCGCCGAAGCTTTGTTTCCAATTCAAGACGGGTCGGTGTGCAGGAAAGTGTGGTCATGCGGATGTCCGGTCACAAGAGCCGGAAAGTCTTTGATAGATACAACATCGTTTCTGATGATGACCTAAAACAGGCGGTTCAGCTTATCGAGCAAAGTCGCCAAAAAGAAATCTCAACAGAAGAAAGCAAGGTAGCCGAGGCCTAAGGTTTTCTGTTCCTCGTGTTTTTGTAGACGCCTTTTGGACACTGCGTGTTATTTAGGGGTCTACAAAGACGAAAGCCCCTCAGGCTAAGTACCTGAGAGGCTTAAGTTTTTGCATTTAGCGGGGACCGGATTTGAACCGATGACCTTCGGGTTATGAGCCCGACGAGCTACCAGGCTGCTCCACCCCGCAGCAAGTGTTGGCACTTATAGGCGTTTCGTACTTTGGCGTCAATCTTTTTTTGTGACGTTTATGTTATTTTTTTTGGGGTCTTTTTCTGGAATTTCGGTCTGATTGCGGACGCTTGTCAGCGTGTGCGCCACTGTTGTTCTTGCGGGTTCTTTGTTTGGGGACTGATGCACTTTGACCGCGCCTTGGCATGTTTGTTTTTTTGGGTTTGTCCATATTGGCGAAGTCTTTAGGGGTGACGGCGTATTCGGTTATGAGGCGATCGAGCTCTTTGGGGGTGAGTCGTCGGTACTTGCCCACCGGGAGACCTTCGATGTCGATTCCAGCGAATGCCACTCGTTTGAGTTTGCTGATTTGCATTCCCGTGGCGTCGGCCATGCGGCGAATCTGGCGGTTTTTGCCTTCTTTAATGATAACAACTACCCATGTGCCACCGTCACTCTCTTCGATTCGGGCAATATCGATGACTGGTCGGGTCCGAGTGCCGTCGTCCAGTACTACTCCCTGTTTCCACTGCTGGAGATGATTGTCGGAGACTGCGCCGCGAAATTTAACCATATACTTTTTGGGGGCACCGAACCGGGGGTGGGTAAGGGCATGGGCCAACTCGCCGTCGTTGGTGAGCAGCAGGGCGCCGGATGTGTTGTAGTCGAGTCGCCCCACCGGAAAGAGACGCAGGCCTTCCTCTTTTACGATGTCGAGGACTGTCTCGCGTCCTTCGGGGTCGTTGACGGAGCAGATGACGCCGCGGGGTTTGTTCATCACAATGACCACTGGACGCTCTTTGGTGAGCTTTTGACCAAAAACGGTGATGGTCTGAGTGGTGGGGTCAACCTTGGTGCCCAGTTCAGTAACTGTCTGGCCGTCAACGGTCACTTTGCCCGACTGAATGAGTTCTTCGCACTTTCGGCGGGATGCGATGCCCGCCTGTGCCATTATTTTCTGTAATCGTTCTTCTGTCATTTGGTTTTCCTGATTTGTTCTTTGGATGGAACTCTCTGTGGATGCGCCATGTGGGCCAATAAATGTTGCGTCAGGCAATCTTATGTTCAGGTCAAATGAATGCCTGGCTGTTGCAATTCTTCTGTCGATTATAGGCCGTATCCAAATTTTGCGCGATGTGCGATTGGATTATTCCTGACTTTTTTTCACGCCTTTTTTTCTGTTGGATTTTTTTGGGGAGGTGTCGCCTGAATCGGGTGCGCTGTCAGCGGCGTCGTGGGGCGTCTGCGCGTCTTCATCGGTTTGTTCGCTGTCGCTGGATTCAGCGGCTTCCTGCGCTGCCTCTTCGGCTTTTCGCTCGGCTGAAGCGATTTTGTCCCGATCCCATCTGTCGGCTTTCCCGTCGCCGTTGACATCGTATCCGATGCGCTGAAGCTGTCCATTGACGTAGTATTCCCAGTAATCGATATGTCCGTTCTGGTCCATGTCCCCTTCCACTTTGTACACTTCGCCATCTTTGAGGTGCCGAATGGTGTCCACATAACCATCGGAATTCTGGTCCAGTTCCTGCTTGAACACTTTTCCTTTGGACCAGTGGGACACCACATCAATGCCGCCATCGAAATCCAGGTCCACTTCATCCCGTTTCATCTGTCCATCGTCGTCGAGAAACTGGTACAAATCCAGAACGCCATCGTAGTTTAAGTCGGACTCCCGGCAAACAAGGACCTTTTCATCGCCGTTTTGTTTGTAGAGTTTTCTCACATCAATGGCGTCGTCCTGGTTGAGGTCTTCTTTTACTTCGATGGCGTCATCGGCAACGCAGCGTGCGCTTTCTGCAATGGATCGCAATGGACCTCTTCTGGCTCTGGCGTCATCGCCCGACGCGGCATTTTTATTGTGTCCGGCGCAGGAAACGAGTAGTAACAGGGTAAGCAGAAAAATGGTTTTTTTCATCAGGTGCCTCTTTGATTGTCCTTTCAACTGATGAGAAAATAATGAAGTAAACCAGGGAAAACTGCAATCGGATTTTCCAGTGGAGATCATATGGGCCAGGGAGGGCTAGACGACTGGCCCGAGACCTTTTACATCCTGACGGGCAACACGGGATGACAGCATGCCGAACGAAACTTTCAAATCGCCTTTTTCGTCCACGCTTTGTACGATACCGTTCCGATCTTTAAGGAATCCACTGACGACAACGATACGGTCGCCCACCTGAATGTCCGCTTTTCGCCCTTCAGACACATTAATGACGGGGGCTGGCGGCGCAGATGGTTTCTGGCTGCGATGACCCCGGTTTTTTGAACGCTTCGCTTTGTCCCTGTCCCTGTCCCTGTCCCTGTCCCTGTCTCTGTCCCTGTCCCTGTCTCTGTCCCTGTCTCTGTCTTTCGAACGCTCTTCACCTTTGTTTCGTTGGACAGTGGCGCGTTCGCGGCGTTTCGAATCGTCGTTGTCGCGGTGTGCGTCCCTGGAATCGCGCTGTTTTTCCCCTTTGCCTTTGAGAGATGCAAACGCGGCATCGGCCCTGTCGCGGGCAGAGGACTCGGTCGCATCTTTAGCAGGTGGCGCGCTGGCGCTGGAGGTGTTGGCATTGCCGGCTTCAGACTGCATTTGCGCTTCCCGTTCGCGTCGTGCGATAGCGGCAGCACGGCGTTTTGCTCTTTCCTGCTCCCGCCATGCCTGCTCGTCGAGAAGCTCCTGCTTTTTGGCTTCCTGCTCCTGTTGTTGCTGCTCCACCAGTTGACGCTGGCGTACCTCGCGCTCTTTTTGTTCCTGCAGCAATTCCTCGTGGGTGGCCTGTCGTTCCTGCTTCTTTTGCGCCACAATGCGCTCGAAGGAAAGGACGTCGTTTTGCGGCGACCAGGCAATATAACTGTAAACCGGCAACAGCTGTTTCATGGTATCAAGTACCACCGCTTCGATATCCGCCCCCTTTGCGATGGCCTCATCTTTGACAAAGCGCGCACCGAAAAATATCCAGCCTTTGCTGCTGGTATCAAATTCGCTGCGGAATGTCGTGAGATTTTCATCGCCCATCTCGGTGGCGGCCGTCAATTCGTCCTGATGATGCAGACCAAAGCCAATATGAGGCGGCAACGTCTGACACAGTGAAATAAAACCGCCGCGCTTGTCGCTGTCTGCTAAAATCGCAAGCAGATTTTTTCTGTCCACCCATGCGTCGTGATGAAGGCGAATACCTACTTCCAATGCGGACTCATTAACAGAAACACCTAAAAAGATGTGTCTGTAAAGGGGCGTTGGATCCACCAGCGTTGCGGCGAGGGTTTTTTCCGTGTCGATGATTTCCGAGAGCTCTCGCTGCGCCTGTACATCTCTGGAAAAAAACAGCCATTGGGTATCCACCTTTTTATTGTTCCACAGGGATGGATGATCATCCGAATGGTGCATTGTCAGTTCCAGACCGGCCGATTTAAATTCGTCTGTGAGCTGTTTTCCAAGGTGGTCGAGTTTGTCTTTTACTTTCCTGCGCTGCAACGTGAACATGTTACTGCTCCACTTGGATGGAACATACGCATCAAAGTCTTCGCCGCAAAAACCGTCAAACATCATATGTCAGCCTATTTACGCCAGTCCAGGCGCCATTGCGTTTATGCATCAACTTCTGTGATCCATAAAACGCCTCATCCCTCAACACCAGGTTATTTCTTTTTCTTTTTCGGGGTTTTCGTTTTCGCTTTACCTGCCGTTTGTGCCACAGCTGCCACTTTTTTCTCTTTGGCGACTTTTTCCGCCTTGGTAATTTTTTCTTTCATGGCAGACACGTGCGCTTCTCTCGAATCGATGGCAGCAATGCGTCTTTTGCCCTGGAGCACAGCAGCTCTCAGTTTTCGATAAACCGAATCTTTGGCAGCTTCTTTATCGCTTAATCCTTTTTCCTTTAAAGATGCTTCGACAGCTTTAAAGCTGGCAACGGCTTTCTCAAGTTGTTTTTCTCTCAGTTCTTTGCTCATTGAACCCATTTTTATCTCCTGTGAACGCTAAAAAGGATATTTCAACCTTGTCAAATATCCTTCCTAAACTAAGCAGGGCACCATCGCACAACCTGGACAAGAGTGCAAGCCCCTGATTTAACTATCCACACCAGTTTTTTTAACTCTTTTGGGTATTGTATGTACGTTTTTTGCAATTATAATTGTATAAAGCGGGTGATAATCGAAATGTTTGCACTTTCAAGACATAACCATCGCCCCTTACAGGAATTGGGCAGAAACGAAGTGTATGGCGGGAATTGAGTTAAAACAGCAGCTGAAATTACAGCAACAACTGGTGATGACCCCTCAGTTGCAACAGGCAATCAAGCTGTTGCAGCTCTCACGGGTGGAGCTTGTGGATATGGTGCGGACGGAACTGGAAGAAAACCCCGTCCTCGAGGAGAATCTGGAATCCCCATCGCGAGATGTTGACCGTTACTCGGAGAATGAGGCGCCCGAACCGAATGTTCAGGTCAATTCTGAACCCACCGGCGAAGAGGCAGTTGAGGGCAGCAAAGAGATTGACTGGGAGAAATACCTGGAAAATTATGCCAATCAGCCGCCCACCAGTGCGTCTCGAAACCTGGCTGCAGAGGAGGGGCCTTCGCTGGAAGCGACTCTGGGCTCCAAAACCACCCTTACAGATCATTTAATATGGCAGTTGCAGATGACGCTGGTGACCGAAGAGGAAGAGCGGTTCCTCATGATGGTTATAGGCAGTTTGGACAAGGACGGGTATCTGAAGGAGACATCTATAGATGAATTGGCGGATGATGCGGGGCTGGATCCGGAGGATGCGGAGGAAGTTTTGAAAATATTGCAGTCCTTTGACCCCGTTGGGGTTGGCGCACGTGATTTGAGGGAATGTTTACTGGCCCAGGTGGATGCGCTGGAACTGGACATTGACGTTCGTACCGTAGTAGAAAATCATTTAGAGAACCTGGAGAAGCGGAACTACAAGGCCATTGCCAGGGATTTGGGGCTTGATCTGGAAGATGTGTACGATGTGGCGCGTATTATAAGCAACCTGGAGCCCAAGCCGGCACGTAATTTCATCACCGAGGAACCTCGTTATATTACACCCGATGTGCATGTGCATAAAATAGGCGACCGGTATTTTGTGGTCCCCAATGATGATGGCTTGCCCCGTTTGAAAATTGCCGGTTTTTTCAAAAATGCGATGGATGCCGGTGATGATGCCAGGGAATACGTTCAAAATAAAATGCGGTCCGCACAATGGTTGATTCGATCTATCGATCAGCGCCGACGCACGATCACAAAAGTGACCGAATGCATCGTGGAAAAGCAGCAGGAGTTTTTTGAGAAGGGAGTGAACTATCTCAAACCACTGATTCTGCGGGATGTGGCTGAGGCCGTTGGTATGCATGAATCCACCATCAGTCGTGTGACAACCAACAAGTACATACAAACGCCTCAGGGGTTGTATGAACTGAAGTATTTTTTCAATTCTTCCATCAAACGAACCGATGAAGACGACATTGCCTCAGAGAGTGTCAAAAACAAAATCAAGGAAATCGTTGATGGGGAAAATAGCCGAAAACCTTACAGTGACCAGAAGATCGTGGATATACTGAAGGATAACGGTATTGTAATCGCCAGGCGGACAGTGGCGAAATATCGGGAGATGCTTGGTATTTTGTCGTCCACCAAGCGCAAAAAACTTTTCTAGGGTTTGAGTATCAAACCAGGAAGGATTGACAATGCAAATTACGACTACTTTTCGACACATGGAGTCATCCGACGTTATGAAAGATCTCGTCCAGGAGAAGGTATCCAAGTTGAAAACGTATATTCAAGGGCATTTCGATGCCCAGGTTGTGCTGTCAGCAGAAAAATACCTACATGAATGTGATATGACAATCAGTACCCCCTGGGGACAGACCTACAAAGGTCATGAGAAACATGAGGATATGTACACCGCCATCGGAAAGGTAATGGACAAAATTGAGCGCCAGGCGGAAAAAGATAAAGGTCGGATGCGCGCCCACCGAAGCGCAACCGCCGAATAGGTTCTCTTCTCTACTTTGTACCCACGAATAATTGTTGACTGCTGCTTTGCGGAATGGGTCTCGTTTGACCCTTAAAAAGGCCCATATGTTCGTTTTTGTAGACGATCTCTTTATTAGTTGTATACGTCCTATATATTTGTTTTACTGCATGATTGTTCATGTTATAAACCGCGCGGTGATTTACTTTGCAATGAAATTGCATAATTAACCGGGATTTATATATATTATAATGCAGATCAAAGAATTTCTACTACCAGAGGCAGTTACGTCGGATTTGGAATCTTCAGGAAAACTGGATGTATTATCGGAATTGGGCAAATTACTCTCCGGTGTGTGCAAAGGGGCCAGTGAGGCAGATATAGTTGCTGCTCTGGTGGAGCGGGAGCGTCTGGCGACTACCGGAATTGGCGACGGGGTGGCTATTCCTCACGCCAAGAGCGACAAATTGACAGAAATCCGTGGCGCATTGGGCATTTCCCGCACGGGAATTCCCTTTGATGCCGTGGATGGCAAGCCGGTTCATATTTTCGTGGCATTGCTGGCGCCACAGGGGGTAGCCAGTGAGCATCTGAAGGCGCTGGCTCGAATCTCGAGGCTGGTAAGAGAGCCCGATTTTCGAAATCGACTGATGACGACACAGAGTGCTCGGGAATTGTATCAGGCGATTGTCGAGGAAGACGGAAAGTGATTTATTATGGAGGTTTCAACTCTACTCAGAGCGTTGCGCGTTGAACTGGGACTGGAACTTATTGCAGGAAAAAGTGGCCTGGACAGGCGAATAACAGGTCCGGGTATTCAGAAGTCCGGTCTCGCGCTAACGGGGTTTAACCATATGGTGAAACCGGGACTTATCCAGGTCCTGGGAAAAACCGAGATTGACTATCTGTGGAGCCTGGAACCCAAAAACAGATATGAGGCGTCGAATCATTTGATTTCGTGCAGTCCGCCGGGAATCATTGTCACGCGCAGTCTGGATATTCCGGAACAACTGATTCGTAGCGCGACAGATTCCCGTGTGCCATTGATGAGCACGGGATTGCGTTCCGCGCTGCTGATTGAATCTCTTCACAAATTTCTGGCCAATCGCATGGCGCAGGTACGTTCCATTCACGGCGTTCTGGTGGATGTCTTCGGCGTTGGGATTTTACTGATTGGGAAAAGCGGAATTGGAAAAAGCGAGTGTGCACTGGAGCTGGTGATGCGAGGACATCGGCTGGTGGCGGATGATGTGGTGGATGTGAATTTTGTGCCACCGTCGTCGATTATTGGCGCCGGGAACGAGCTCATTCGACATAATATGGAGATTCGTGGCTTGGGCATTATTAATATCAAGGATCTTTTCGGGGTCGCTGCAATCCGGGAATCCAAAAAGATACAGTTGGTTATCAATGTTGAGGATTGGGATAATTCCAAGGTGTACGATAGATTGGGGATTGTAACACAAACCCACAGCATTTTGGGGGTTTCCATTCCACGGATTGATATTCCGGTCCGCCCGGGTCGTTCATTGACTTCGATTATAGAGGTCGCGGCCAGAAACCAGATTCTCAAAGTGATGGGGCATCATTCCGCACTGGAATTTCAGCATAAAATCGATGCCAGTGTGGAGCATTCGGTGCAGGTGGTTCGAGGAATCAGTGAACTGCCCCATTCACTTCCAGCGGGAATAATTGATGATGATGCGGAGTAAGGTTTTGGCGGAGATGACAACGCTGATTATTTCATTCAAACGCATTGCACTGATATGAAAAAAGTTGGAAGCAGATATTCGAAAGCGGTATTAGTGAGGAATCAAATACTATGATTGGGATTATTTTGTGTTGTCATGGTGAGATGGCCTCTGGAATGCGTTCCGCTGCGGAGTTGATTGTGGGACCTCAGGAGCAGTTTGAGGCGCTGGGAATCAAGCCGGGCGAAGGTCAGGATGTATTGAGGAGTGCCTTGAAAAAGGCCATTCGCAAAATCGGTCGGGACGGAGTGGTTATTTTAACGGACTTGCAGGGGGGAACGCCATTTAATGTATCGGCGCCGCTGCTGGGAGACAATGTTCGGATGTTGGCTGGATTCAATTTGCCCATGCTGTTGCAATTGTTGATGGGACGGCTGATGGAGCACGATCTCGACAAGCTGACACAGGGGGCGACAGAGCATGCGTGTCAGCACATCGTGAACGCATCAGACGTTTTGGCACAGGTGAAGGAGTAGCCGCGAATGGATTGTCAGAATCTATTTGTCCGCATTGACAACAGGTTGCTTCATGGTCAGGTGGTTCAGTTCTGGATTCCATATTTGAAAGTGGAACATCTCATTATTGCGGACGATGTGGCCGCTTCGACGCCGGCGATGACGTCGGTGTATCGAATGGCGGTGCCCAAGCGGATAAAGCTTTCAGTGGTGCAAATTACCGCTTTGCAGGATTTGCTGGAACAGCAGACCACGCGCGAGAAAACGCTGATTGTAGTGAGCGATGTTTTTGATTTGGCCAGGGCGATGATGAGTCGATTCGACTGTCCCTGTATCACTCTGGGCAATGTGCATTCAGCTGCGGGTCGCAAAAGAGTGACGGATGCCGTTTTTCTGTCTAAAGAAGAAGAAAATGCGTTGGTGCAATTCAAAAACAATGGTCGGGTGGTGGAAATACAGACGTTTCCGGGAGATACTTTGCAATTGAATTTTTCAGATGAAAAAGGGGCAACATGGTTCAGGCCCTGAGTATTTTTGCCGCCGTCTTTGTGGTGGGCGCAATGTTATTGCTTGAACGGCGTTGTCTGGGCAAACCTGCCGTGGTTCAGCCTCTGGTGCTGTGTCTCATAGCGGGGCTGCTGCAAGGGGAGTCCACCACCGGATTGTGGCTGGGAATTTCTCTGCAACTGCTCAGTATGGGACAAAGTCATTACTGCAACTGGGTGCTGGCAGCGATTACAGCCGGGGGCTCTGTAGCGATACTGGGAGCGTACGATATTCTTCTCGTCCCTGGAGCGCCCGCGGCCGTTGCTCTTTTGCTCGTCAGCATATTGGTGGGAATTGTTTTTGATTTTATCGACCGGAAGCTGAGCTTCAGTCGTGGCAACTCGGTGATTGCCGGGGCGGATATCTGGAAGAGCGAGAGCGGAGAGGAATTCAGTCGTCTCATTTATCGGATGGTTTTTCGTGGCTTTCTCTTTGGTGGTATGCAAAGCATGCTGGGTGTTGGACTTGCGTCGGCGCTGGGATACGCAATGACGGTACTGACCTCGGTGCAACCCCATCTGTTTGTTCAGCAAATAGTGGCGTTGCTGGTTCCCCTCTTTGGCGTGTCAGTCACTCTGGGGTCGTTGTCGGGGCGGGTTTTTCCGTTTTATGCGTTTATTGGTGTTGCGGTTTCCGCAGGTGTTGGAGGAATACTGTGACAGCAAAAATTACCAAAACCGATTTGTTGAAAGTAAGCGCCCGTCTCATGCTCATTCAAAGCGCGTGGACAATGCAGTCGATGCAGTCCGAAGGGTTTGTGTTCTGTCTGATGCCGGTGCTGAGAAAGTTGTTTCCCGACAATTCAAAGTTGCGTCGGGTCATTAATCATTTTCATCTACCCATTAATACGCATCCATTCCTGGTTAGCATCCTTGCCGGGTCTATTTTGAAAATGGAGTCTGAGGGCCAGTCTCAGCGGTTGATTATTTCGTATTTGCGCACAGCGATGACTGCTCTGGCGGCGCTTGGGGATTCCTATTTCCATGCCGTACTTGCGTTTTCATCCATGGTAGCTGTTCTGGCAACCCTGATTTTTGGAGCGGTGGCGGGACTGGTCACTCTATTGGTTATGTACAACGCCGTTCATTTTTTAATCCGTTTTGCAGGCATTTTCATTGGATTTCGAAAAGGAGATGCCACCATATCCGCGTTGGGAAAATGGATTGACAGCGGGAAAACAAAATTATTGCGGACCCTCACCGGAATTGCCGGTGGTTTTGTCATTTCAATGATTTTTACAAAAATGGCACAGGATATTCTTTCCCTGTTCTGGATCGTTCCAATCGCAACAGGATTGGTCCTGGTGGCGTTCGTGTTGAATCTGAAACGATCTTTGTGGGCATATGTGTTGCCCTCGTTTTTATTGCTGGTACTCATTTCGGAGGTATTGATCTGATGGACGAAATTGCAACAACCAGGCTTACGATAATCAACGATTTGGGCCTACATGCACGAGCGGCGACGCTGCTTGTCCAGACCGCTTCCCGGTTTGAGTCGGATTTGTACATCAGCAAGGACGGCAGGCAAATAAACGGAAAAAGTATTATGGGAGTTCTGCTTCTTACCGCCGGCAAGGGGACCGAGTTGGAGATGGAGGCAATTGGTCCGGACTGCAACCAGCTGATTGCCGCAATTGAAGAGCTTGTTAAAAACAAGTTTGGGGAGGACAAATGAAAAGAAGTCTTCGTCTGGAAGGGATTGCTGCAGCACCGGGGATCGCGGTAGCTATTGCCCGGGCCATCGACAGGAAGAAAATACTCGTTCCCAAACTTGATTTGGAGCGCGGTCACGTTGAAGACGAGCAGGCCCGTCTGGATCTCGCAGTCGCCGATGCCCGTTCGCAGATTCAAAGAAGCATTGACTCTCTGGCGAAAGAAGGGCAGGGGAAGCAGCATCGCAATCACTCGATGATCCTTCAGACCCATCTTTTGTTGCTGGGAGATATTCTTCTGATTGACGCCACCAAAGATATGATTTCTGAACGCCAGATCAATGCGGAGTGGGCACTTTCCATTGTCACCGACGATATTATGGACCAGCTTTCCAGTGCAGATAACGAATATCTGGCTGAACGTGCTGAAGACATTGGGTTTGTCAGTACACGAGTGATGCGAAATCTCCTCGGGCATACTGAAGAATTGATGGGCACCGAGCTCAAGGCAGAGACTGAGTGTATTATTGTGACCATTGATCTGTCGCCGGCGGAAACGGCACAAATGGTCAGCAGCCCCATTCAGGGGTTTGCCACCGAGAAGGGAACACAGACAAGTCATACCGCCATCATGGCGCAGGCGCTGGGTTTACCTGCGGTGGTGGGAGTGGAGGGACTTACTGAAAAAGTGAATCCCGGAGACACTCTGATAGTGGACGGTCTCGATGGAATTATTATTGTGGAGCCGGATGAAGAGACGCTGGCGCGTTACAAGGAGCGGGCAGCACAGTGGTCCGCCATCGAGAACCGCCTGCGTTCAACCAAGGACGAACCCTCTGTTACCTCCGATGGCGTGGAAATTAAATTGAAGGGAAATGTGGAATTTCCAGGTGAAGCGCCTTTTGCCCTGGACTACGGCGCGCAGGGCATTGGCCTTTACCGTACCGAATTTCTGTACCTGGACAGGGAGGTTCCCCCCACTCGGGAAGAGCAGGTCAAGACATATGTTTCGATGCTGCGGGCGGTGGCGCCCAGACCCATTTATTTTAGAACGTTCGATATTGGCGCCGACAAAATGCCCCGGTGTCTCCACATGACCAAAGCGCGAAATCCGGCGCTGGGCATGCGAGCCATTCGCATTGGTCTACGGAAGAACCGGGATTTGTTGAAAGACCAAATCAAAGCCATTCTTATCGCCGCCCGCGAAGTGAACGTGGAGTCCGCAGACATTATGTTTCCGCTGGTGAGCGGCGTGAAGGAGCTGCGCGAGCTGAAGGCAATGGTGGAGGAGTGCAAGACCGAACTGTCGGCTGAAATCTCCGGCTTTATACCAACTGTTGTAAAAATCGGGTGCATGGTGGAATTGCCATCCGCGGTTTTGTTGAGCGATATACTGGCAAGGGAAGCGGACTTTTTGTCGATTGGAACGAACGACCTTATTCAGTACATGATGGCCATCGACCGCGTCAACGATGATGTGGCGTACCTGTATTCACCGTTTCATCCATCGGCATTGCGCGCGTTGAAGATTATTGTGGACGCAGCCGACAGTGCAGGTGTACCTGTCTCGCTTTGTGGCGGTGCGGCCGGAGAGCCAATGATGACACCATTGCTGGTGGGCCTGGGGATTCGCGAAATGTCCATGGCGCCACATTCCATTCCATTTATCAAAGCCGCTGTGCGTACTATCAGTTATGAGGAATCTCGCAAATTGGCACAACAGGCGCTGGAAAAAACCACGGAAGACGAAATTCAGCAGCTGGCGGTATCGTTCATGCACGGCAAAATGGATATTAATGTCTGAGAGCTCTCAGACACAGTCCGGGCAGGTGCCGTAGAATTCGAGAACTACGTCATCAACTTTCCAGTTGGACATATCGAGTTCTGACGACAGCGGATATGGCTTTAGATTTTCACAATGTCCTTCAATTAAGATGTCCATTATGTTGCCGCATTGTCGACAGACGATGTGGTGATGATGTTCCGGCATTGCATCATGCAACAACATGCCCTCGGGACCCGTGTATCGAGTCAGTATCCCTTCGTCTGCAAGCAGGTTAACATTCTGATACAGCGTGGCCTGACCAATTGAGGCGTCCTCCCTGAGAAGCGTTTTAACCACTTTTTCGCAGGTCAAATGGTTTATTTCGGGCGACTGAAACAGCTCCAGAATCCGCATTCGTGCTTTCGTCGGTCGCAGGTTTTTGTTTCTCAGCCTTGTTTCCAAATGGTCATTTTTCGATTTTTCCATGAAGCAAATTGTAATCAGTATTTGCAAAATTTCCAGGAAAATCACTGGATTGTGAAGGAAAGTGGTTCTTGCCGAAGCAAATGCGATGATTTTTTTTGCACAGAGTTTACTCGTTTAAAACGATATATGTGTATTGTCTGCCATTTTTGCCTCGTGAAGAGGATGCGACCTGACGCAAAAATTCAATAAAAGTTGGTCGAGGTGCTGCAACAAACTGTTGCGTTTGGGGCATGGGATTTGTAAGGTGCCGCAATGATTGATTTGAAAAGTGAGCTGAACGAACAACAGTATCATGCGGCCTCCCATGTGGAAGGGCCGCTGCTGGTCATTGCCGGCGCCGGTTCCGGAAAGACCCGGGTTATTACATATCGAATTGCAAATCTGATTCAAAATCATGGGGTTGCGCCGTGGAAAATCATGGCGGTCACTTTTACCAACAAGGCCGCTCGGGAGATGGCGGAACGCGTGGAAAAACTGCTGGGAAGCGGCGCCAACTGCTGGATAAGTACCTTTCACTCCAGCTGTGCGAGATTCCTGCGCAAGTACGGTGAAAAAGCGGGGGTACACCCTCAATTCACCATCTACGATGATGGCGATCAGAAAGCGATGGTCACTCGTGTGTTGAAAGAGTTGAATCTGACCACCAAGCAGTTTCCGCCACGCGCCATCCAAAGTGAAATCAACAAAGCCAAGCGGGAATTGCTCTCTCCGTCGGATTATCCGGAAACAGATTTTTACAGAAGAAATATTCGGCAGATTTACGATTTGTATGAGAAGCGAATGAGGGATGCCAAAGCACTCGATTTTGGTGATTTGATGTATCGTACTGTGCGGGTCATGCAGGAAAACAGGGATTTGGCACGGGAAATTTCAGGGCAGTTTGAGTACGTTTTGGTGGATGAGTTTCAGGATACCAATCGCGTACAGCTGGAGCTGGTCCGCCTGCTGACACCGCATCGCAATATTTGTGTGGTCGGGGATGACGACCAGTCCATTTACTCATGGCGTGGCGCAGATGTGACCAATATTCTGGACTTTGAGAAACTTTTTCCCGGTGCGCGCGTGGTGACACTGGATAGGAACTATCGATCCACTGAGAATATACTAAAAGCCGCGCACGCGGTGGTCTCCCTGTTGCCAGGAAGGCGCGCCAAAGAGCTTTGGACCAGTGAACCCGCAGGAGATCAGATTGGGTTGATGGTGGCTCCCGATGAGCGGGAAGAGGGACGCATGGTGGCCAGGGAGGTCAAATCGCTGGTGGAAAAGGGATTTCCTCTGAATCAACAGGTGGTATTTTACCGAACGAACGCGCAATCCAGGGTATTCGAAGAAGTGATGCGGGCCATGAATATTCCCCATCGGATTGTGGGTGGGATGCGCTTTTATGAGCGTGCGGAAGTAAAGGATTTGGTGGCCTACCTGAGGCTCATTCAGAACCCCTCCGATCACACTGCGTTTATTCGCGTCGTGAATGTCCCGGCGCGGGGAATCGGGAAATCCACGCTGGACAAACTGGTGGCGCTGGCGGCGGGCCACGGGATGAGTGCGTATGACGCCATTGAGCCGGCGCAGCACGAGATTGGAGGCGCCCCTGCCAAAAAGCTGATGGCGTTCAGACAGATGGTGGAACAGTGGCGCCAGGAGATAAATGAGGGGCCGTTGCACCTCATTAATCGCGTTATTGGAGATACGGGTTACGTGGCGGAGTTGGAGCGTGAAAATACCGCTGAAGCGGATGCACGTGTTGAAAATATCAACGAACTTGTGGGGTCGGTATCGGATTTCGAGCAGGATGCGGAAACCCCTGGTCTGGACAACTTTCTCGAAGTGGTGGCTTTGCAGACCGACGTGGATGCCGCCAAATTTGACGAAGATCAGTTGACTTTGATGACCGTCCACGCCGCCAAGGGATTGGAGTTCGATGCGGTTTTTGTCACTGGTATGGAAGAGGGAATGTTTCCGCTGATTCGGCAATCGGACATGGGACTGGAAGATACCGACGAATTGGATGAGGAGCGGCGTTTGGGCTATGTGGCCATGACCCGGGCCCGGAAAAAGCTGATTCTGACCCGGGCAGCCACTCGCAGACTTTACGGGGATACCCGCAGTAATCCGCCGTCGCGCTTTATCAACAATGTACCGGTGACACTGATTCAGCATCTGGCTGGCGGGGCGCCTCCTGTGCGACTGATTCAGTCTCCTGGGAAAAGAAGCGCGGCCATGGGGTCGATGGGTAGAGGCGTGGGTGGTGTTGGTGCCGGGTCGCAACCGATGGTGGCGGGAAATCAGATATTGCAGGGGGGGATGGCATCGAGGGCCGCTGCTCAGCGGGGGTTACAACACAGTAAGTTCGGCTCATTTGGTTCCACACAGCCGGCATTTAAAAAAGCCGCTGAAGCCGGCAGGCCGCGAACGCCCGGTGAGGAATGGGTAGACACCAGTTTCGACCAGTCCCAGTCGCCTATTGTGAATATTTTGCCGGGGCAGATGGTGAGTCATCCCCGGTTTGGAAAAGGCAAAGTGGTGGGCATTCATCCGGGGGCCAAACCCAAGGCCGATATCCAGTTTCCAGGGTTTGGTCGTAAAACGATATTGCTTAAATATCTGGAGATGGCTTAGCCGCTTCAAAGGAGCATTATGCACGCGGTTTGGGATATTTTACAAAATACGGTGGTTATCACGGCGTTTGTATCGATGATGATGCTGGTTATCGAATATCTGAATGTGGTGACCAAAGGTCATGCCGTCGACAGGTTGCTCAATCGCCGTTCAAAAGGGTATGTTGCAGGAGTGTTGCTGGGCTTGACGCCCGGTTGCCTTGGTGCGTTTGTCATGGTGAGTCTGTATGCCCATCGCCGGGTCAGCATTGGGGCGATAGTGGCCACCATGATTGCCACCAGCGGCGACGAGGCGTTTGTGATGCTGGGCCTGGTGCCAGAGACAGCGATAATAATGTTTGCGATGATGGGCCTGCTGGGCCTTATTGGCGGCTGGGCGACGGATCGCTTTGTGTTGAAAAAACACGATAGCAATCGGCAACTGAATTGCGCATTTGAAACCCATCCCCACAAGGAACACGAAACGTTTGCATGGCAACGTGTGGTGGCTGACTGGCGGCATCCGTCCCCGGTGCGTGCCATTCTTTCTGTGACCATTGCATTGTGCATTGCGCTGATGATGGCGTTTAAGCTGGGGTTGTTTGTTCCTGCGTCTGAATATGAAAGTGCGCATTCCAGGAGCCATCCGGAAGTCGAACAGAATGATGCATCCCCTGAACACGACGCTCATGGCGACCATCGTGACGATAGCAACCATAGCAGCCATGGCGAAGACGAGAATGGCCATGCACACATGGAACACGGGTCTCGCGACAGCCATGCGGCACACAGCGAAGCTGGCGAGGATGCCCATGGGCTGCGTGCGCATGAGTCAACGGATGGCGCGCTCACCGAACATAAACATAATCATGGCACTGGTGGGTGGACCTGGTACATGCTGATGAGCCTTCTTCTGTTTGGACTGTTTGTGGTGGTCACTGTATCGGAACACTTCCTTGAGGATCATTTGTGGGGACACGTTTTGAAGGTGCATGTGCCACGAATGTTTTTATGGACCCTTGGCGCACTGACGTTCATTGTGGTTCTGGAGCACTATGTAAACGTGGCTCATCTGGTTCAGGAGAAGGTTTGGATTGTATTGGGGCTGGCGGTGCTTATCGGTTTAATTCCCGAATCCGGGCCCCATCTGATATTTATTTCTCTTTTTGTAAAGGACGCTATTCCGTTGAGCATCCTCATGGCCAGCAGCATTGTTCAGGACGGTCATGGCATGGTGCCATTGCTGGCCCACTCGCGACGTGATTTCCTGCTCGTGAAACTCATTAATGCATTGGTGGGTGCACTTGTTGGCGCGGCAATGCTGGCAGCGGGCTGGTAGGGCGTACTCTCCACCGTCTTTACACATATTTGATTAAATTAAATCAGGCCGGCCAATGGATAGGGGTCCAGCTCGCTTAGCGATGTGGGAAGCGGGGTATCTTCGGGACAACTTTGGGAAAGGGGAATGTTGTCTCCGTGGAAAACGAAATACGTGATAAAATAATCATACGTGCAATAGCACTGGTCGCATGAGATAAAGCCCTGGTGTATTTCGATGACTTCCATGCCGGCCTGGGTCCAGCCGCAACGGGTGGTCGCAATATCCGCCTCGGCCAGGAGCGTCTCAAGATCCGGGGGATCTGCAAAGGAAAATGTGTTACATGGAATTTCTGCATCGGCACATATTTCAGTGGCATCGAGCGTATCGTCCACCCGGATTTCAACGGGGATGCTGTTGGACGTTTTAACCAGCTGACGATTGCAGACAAGGTCACTTTTCATAATGAGTTCCGGCGCGGAATTCAGGTCCAGCACCGGTAAATCGTCCGGGTGACTGACGCCTTCGGTGGAAGATGTTTCGAACGTTGGATACAGATGGGTACTGAAATACTGCGACGCTCCCACATACAGAAACGGTGTGTATTTTTGCAGTGTCCATTCGTAAAAAACACTCTGATCATCCGGTGTCAGCTGAGACAATAGAAAATCCACATCCAGCAGAGCGGCGATGGCCTGATATCGATCATACCCGGCGCCGTCCAGGGCGATCATTCGATCGGCATTCATATCAAATGCCTTGTTGTCGTTCAAATCCTCAAAAATCACGACTCTCGGTCGACGTGCCGGAACCTCGGGATAATAGTGATAGTTGAAGGAAAGTGTGTCTTCCGGATAGACCGAATACAACACGTCCGGTTCGGGCAGACTGAAATGCACCGAAAACGGTGCGTGCATGTCGGGGATGACACCCCGATTGGTCACCTGGTACGTGGCTGTTCCCGTCCAGAGCACCTCATATCGCAGCCGTTCCGGGCGAGTGATGTGTTCGGTGGTGTTCAGGCGGTACTGCACTGTCAGTCCCGAAGGGATTGGCTTTGTAACTTCGCAGCCCAAAAGCAACAGCAACGCAGTAATGACGAATGCATTCATCCATGTTGATGTTGGATTTTCCCTCACAGGAATACCTCCAGTTCGAATCCATACAGTGGTTCTGTGACAAAACGTACCTGCATAGGGGTCGTGGCTTCAACATCGCTGGCCACCCACTTGTTGGAGACAAAAACTGATACACGATGGGGGAGCCCCCTGGACAGACGGTAGCGCAGGCCTACATCGAAAAATATGTCTTTCCATACGCCAGGCGCTCTGCGCCGTTTATTCAGATACAGGACCCGTTCGTCGGCACTGTTGTTGAACACCCACCTGAACCAGCATTCGAGTTCGTAATAGAGTTGCACTCTGGAAGTGACATTGAGTTGAACCTCTGTCATTGCCGTATGAGACAACTGATTGTACCAGGGAGAGAGGGACATGTATTCAAAACTGTTGGTGACATATGTGTTCTCGCGTTGGGGTATTTGGGGGGCCGTCGTCGCCGAAGAAAGGGAGTCCAGAGGGGCAAACTCTTTTTGATAAAAGCGAAACTGGTAACCCAGGTGAAGATTGAATCGGCTTTTTGAATTGTACATCAAATCGGCTCTCAGCAACACTGCATTGGAAACATGTTGCGACTTGATTCTGGCCAGATACTCCGCAGAGACTCTGAACTGCTTTTTCCAGTCGTATTGCGCGGATATGCCCACAAACGGAAAATAACTCTGGATTTTGTTGGAGGTGCGGAAAATATCCAACGCGTCGCCATCTGTTTCGGGCAACGGTTCGGTGAAATACCAGATGGCGCCGAGCAGTTTAATGCGACCGTTGAACAGGCTGAGAGGCATCATCAGTAAGTCGTCATAGTGCCAGAAAACGCGGGCGGCAATATGGGCCGAAAGTGACATCTCTTTCCACTTAAGAGAGAAGCTGAAGCCTTCGAGGGGCACTTGTTCGATGAGCAGGCCTTCGCCAAAAGTCACAGTATCCAAATCCATCAGAAGTGCGTTAAACACAAGGAGATCTCCCGCCATTGCGAATAACTCGTGATGATAATGAATGGACATTCCGGCGACCAGTTGGAAGCTTTTTCGATAGCCATCACAAAAGCTGGGATTGAGAAAATTCAGATTCAGATTAACATCCAGTGCGTCAAACAGCCGGACGGCGCCGTAGCTGTCGAAAATAAAAAATCCGTGATATCGCGTCTGGTCGTAGTTGGTTTCCGGCAGGGATTGCTGCCCGCCGGTGGATGCATCCACCATGAAAGCGAATCTGGAATCCGGTCTCTGCCACAAACGCGTCCGTTGGCTGGAATCCTGCAGCTGTTCGTGAAGTTGCCGGTTAATTGGGGACTTATCCATCAGAGACCAGTGGTCTCTCCCGTCTGCATATATGTCACCAGCCCAGGTGGTTTGCGCTGTTGTCGATAGCAGCAAGACTGCCCAAATTGTCAGCAGTTTCAAAAATGTCCTCTTTTCCCGTTCCGGTATTCAGGTGTTCAAATTCTGACTGAGGTTACAATACTACCGCATTTTCGCGTGGGAATCGATTTTAATGATTGGAAATACATAATATAACCTGGCGCCAATGCAAATACAAACCTCTGGCACCGTCTGGCTCTCCTCGAATTGCCATCTTTTACGAGAAAGCACCGCGTATTTAAGTTTTTAAGCTGTGAGCCGTTAAATAACCACTGGTAAAAACACAGCATATGTATTACAGGGCTGTACAAATTTGCAGGGATTCGTTCCGGCGATACAATGGAGCCAACGCACGCAGTGCGTGGGCGAAAAACGCGCTCCCTTACGCGGGGCTCGACGCGACAGGTAGCTATGACACAGTCAATTTAAGATTGTAAAGGTCACCATACCACCAAGAGGAAATCATGTTATTGCCTATTCATCCTGAAAATCCGCAACCGAGAAAAATCCAGCAGGCCGTGGACGTTCTGAAACAGGGCGGCGTTATCGCGTATCCCACGGGGACGGTGTTTGGTTTTGGGGCAGATGTGCACAACAAAAAAGCCGTGGAAAAGGTGTATCGAATTAAAAACACCTCCCCCAAAAAACACAAACCATTTTCGTTTTTGTGCGCGGACCTTTCAGAGATCAGTCGATACGCCATTGTCCCCAACTCTGCATATCGCTTAATGAAAAGGTTGGTTCCCGGGCCATACACCTTCATTCTTGATGCGACCCGGGAAGTTCCCAAAATGAGCATCAGCAATCGCAAGACGGTGGGTATCAGAGTGCCGGAGCATCCAGTGGCGCGGGCGCTGCTCGAAGCGTTTGGCAGCCCCATCATCTCCACATCTGCGCAAAAAGAGGATGACGAGTGGATATTGAATGATCCGGTGGATATCGCAGAAGCGTTTCCCCTGGTGGATTTGGTGCTCGATGCCGGATTGGGGGGAATATCGCCGTCCACTGTTGTTGCATTTAATGAATTTGGGGAAGTTGAAGTGTTGCGCGAAGGCGCAGGGCCAATCGACATTTTTTAACGTTTGTCTTAATCGGATTCTTTGAGAATTTCTTTCAGCTGCACTTCGGTAAGGCGGCCTTTGTATTGCTTATTGTTCACAACAAAAGTGGGCGTGGCCGAGACGCGATCTTTCACTCCTGCTTCAATATCTTTCAAAATAGTTTCCTGAACAGAATCCTCTGTCATGCACTGTTTAAACTCGCTGCGGTCCAGTCCCAGTTGAATGGCGAATTTTTCCACATCAATGGCATTCGCCTTCTGCTTGTCCTGACTTGAGAAAATGGCATCGTTCATTTCCCAGAAACGGTTGTCTTTGGCGGCACATTCCGCAGCGGTGGAAAAATGACATGCATACTGATGAAACTTTTGACGGATGCGGGGATTACACGCCTGGTCCAGTGGAAAATGCCGATGCACAACACGGACTCTATCGGCATATTTCGCCAGCAGTTCCCGCAGTTGTTTGTGGGCCATGCGACAGTACGGACACTCATAGTCGGTATATTCGATGATGGTCACGTCGGGGTTGCGTGCGCCAATCCAGTGATCACCATCCGTATCGATGCCCGTGGGTAGCGAAGGAATATCTTCGAAGCCCGAGGTATTCCAGTAAGGCTTAATCCGGGAGTACGTGGCAGCCAAAGGCGCAGCTCCCATGCTCACAATGAACAATAAAATTAGTGGACGCCCAAATAAAAAAGCTAAATCATCTCTGATGGCGCCAATGGGGTTTTTTCGTATTTTGCGCAACAGCGCGATGTTGAGTGCGAGTAAAAGTGTGTTTAGCAGATAGGTCCCCATGCAGAAAATGCACAGAGAGTCAATTCGGGTGAAGGAAATCCAGGCCAGTATGGCAGAGGAGAGAAACGCCACCGCACTGAATCCGAATACCGCACCGAAAAGAGGCGTTTCCTTAAACGACAGTTTCAAAGATACCCCGGTCAGAACAATAATCACCAGATAGCCCAGCATCCCCCATACGCTGACCGGCAGTCCCATGAATACAGAGTAGGGAGACAGGGCCACCGTTTCGCAATTGAGTCCCTCACTGATGGCGCACATGGAATGATATTCGGGATTCTGATGTGTGTTGTAATGAATGCTCGTTAATTCCGCTGCCAGACCGAAACCGACCAGCGCAAGCGCAATAATAAAAAGAAAATATATCAGAGTCGCTTTTTTCGAGGAGCGCTGTGTGTCATTGGACATAAGTGTAACCCTGTGCTTCCTGAAGGGTGATCAAAGCGTGAATTGTAGATACTTTTTGATTTCGGGCAATGAAAAAATGCAATGGTTTGAATGGGATAAAACCATACGCGCGCTAAGGTGACGCAGTTGTCGCCTCTGCCGCGGATTTGGCCGCTTCGTATCGGATTTTTTCCTTTTGGGCCTGTTCTTTCATTGGCTGTGGAATGGTTTTGTTCAGATTGATTTTCCAGACATTTTCAACCCGGTCCAGATGAATGGTCGCTTTTCCTGCGATGATTTCCGCCGTTGTTTTTTGTCTGTTTTCCACCAGTTGCGATTGATTTCGCGCCAGTGCGCCCAGTATGATGCCCACATACAATTCACCGGTGAATTTATCAAACCGGTCCAAATCCACGAACAGGGATTTCAATTCGTCGCTGTTGACCAGTGTGTTTTTTTCCTCTGGTGATCTTTCGGACGGATTTTTCCCAAGTAATCCATGCAATGCCAGCAGTTTGAGTGTTGTCTCCGCCGGCGACATTGGGGGCTGGTCGCTGCACGAACTCAGTGCAGCGATACCTGTGGCAAGTAGAATGAGCCGACTGTATTGGAGAATCCGACGCACAGGCTATTGCTCCGAACGAATGACGGTACGGTTGTCTTTTATCGTTACCAGACCTTTGGCAATCATCGCCACAGCCTTTGGGTAGATGCGTCGCTCTGCATCCTGCACTCTTGCCGCCAGCGAATCGGGGGTGTCGTCTTCTTTCACCGGTACGGCCTCCTGGCAGATAATGGGGCCGCGGTCGTACTGAGAGTTGGCAAAATGCACCGTGGCGCCGGAAATCTTCACACCGGCATCCAGGACGGACTCATGCACGTGGTGACCATAAAATCCTTTGCCACCAAAAGAGGGTAACAGGGCAGGGTGAACATTGATTGTCTGAAATCGGTTCAAAAAGGGGGCTGCCAGCTGTGTCATGAATCCCGCCATCACAACCAAATCCGGGCGGTGCGGTTCCAGCAGATCGGCCAATGCCTGCGAGTACCCGTCTGCGTCGAATGATTTGTCGTGGGTGAACCGCTTCCTGCCGAGCACCGATACGGGCAGGCCGAGTTCCTTTGCACGTTCAATACCGAGTACATTGCGTCTGCTGGACACGACCTGGACGATTTTGGCCGGCACCTGCCCTGCGTCAATGTGTTTTTGCAGATTGACCATGGTAGTGCCCGACCCCGAAAGAAGAACAGCAAGTCTGAATGTGGAATCCGATACAGCGGAGTTCATTGAAAGTTCACCGTCGCGCTGTAGGTCTGACCGGGAAGCACTCCAAAATCCGTGGTGATACCGTCTGCCAATACATGCTTCGCGGTGTACAGCACATTTCCCGATGCATCCAGCGCCTGTGCGCTGATATTGTGCAGCTGATTGGTGGCAATTTTGTCAAGCGTGAGCAAGCCATCCCCACAGCTCACAATCGTGGGGGCAGCACCGTCCAGACTGATTGCCACATTGTCCACTTCGCCGGGCATGGTGACGCCACAGGTCTTCGCAAATGTCCAGTCCACGATTATCTTGCCTTTTCCCACTACAAGAGGAACATCCACTGCGTCCCCTTCTGCGGGTATGGAGACCTTGCTTGTGCCTTGAAAGAATGGAATAACCTGTCCCTGATAGTTCCCGAATGCATCCACGCTAATGTAAAATGTATCCCGCGGCAGGCCATTAAGCTGTGCCATCCCAGCACTGCAAAGCACTTTTGTTGGTGTCTGGATTGGCGGATTGGTTTTTGATTCATCTTCGTAAACCCGAATCTCAATTCTTTCAAATTCAATGCTGGCCTGAGCATATTGGTCAGTTGGCAGTGTCTGTTGACAGACATTAAGGCCTCCAATACTCCATGTGACTTCTAAATCGAACGTTTCGGTTTCTTCTGAATCACATCCTGCAGTGGCAATTGCCATTGCACAAAGCGCCAAAATGAGTATTGGTAATCTTATTTTTGAATTCCTGTTTTGTGTGTTCATTCTGATTTCTCCAATGGGTTAGGTAAATACCTTATTAAACGCGCCCGCAGGGTATCAA
>JAFGQN010000121.1 GCA_016935665.1 Deltaproteobacteria bacterium
GAAATCGCCCAACGTTTTCATTTCTTCGTAGAGTTCCGGCATCTCCTTTTTAAGGCAATCGGGGCAAATGCCGTGACTGAGATTTAAATGGGTATGGCTGTAAAGGTAATGGTCCACCCGCGTCCAGTATCCCTTATCGTTGCGAATGGATTTGCAGACGCGGCAAACGGGTATCAACCCTTTCAGAGTGCGGATGCCATCATAGACCTTTTCCAACTCTGTCATCTGACTGCGAACCCGCTCAAAGTAGCGTTCACGAAACCGTTCCATGATGAAGCTGAATACACTGACCAACAGATACGTGGTCACAAAGAAAAATCCCGTTTCAGCAGCTGGTGAATACCGTTGCTGAAACCAGGGAACCGTGAGCACAGCGACAAACATCGCACAGGTCATCGCACTCCAAATAACGCCGATGCGATATCCAGCGGCGAACATGGCCACCAGCGGAAAGGAGAACAGCCAGAGATGGTCGGAGGCATCAGGGGAAGGCGTGAAAAACTGAACGTTAAAAATCACAAACGCCGCTGCCGTAGCCAATTGATATGCCGTGTTGAGGCGTTTTGCTTTATCCAGCTGCAACACGATAACCAACAAAACAACGCTTAACCCAAACTCCAGCACCGGTTCCATTCGATTTCCCCAAAACAGGTCTCGAACAATAAACGCCCACAACACCGAAATACCCGCAATGATAATCCACTTAATGTAACGTTGTTTATTTACTTCCTCGGTTTTTCTCCAAATGAACTGCGTTTCCAAATCACCGGGGATGGCAAATTCAGCGGTTTCTTTCAATGTGGGGTTCGCTTCAGCACACTTGTCGCAAATTCCGCTGCTGATATGGGCATGCGTATGGCTTTGCAGATACCCCTCCAGATTTTGCCAGAATCCACCATCATTGCGAACTTTATTGCAATAGCTGCATAAGGGAACCAAACCGCCGAGGGTGTCCTGTTCGGCAACAGCGGTGCGCATGGCGTCGCTTGAACGAATGACATCATTAAAACTTTGCGCGCGAAACCGTTCCAAAAAAGCGGAGAACACCGTGATGAGGGAGTAACTGGCGATGGTATCCACAATAAACTCAAACTCCGGCACCGATCTGCTGTCCCCCAGGGGATGGTAGAATACTCCAAGAAGCAGCATATAAACAACACCCGACCAAACCCAACCTTCCCTGAATCCCAGCAGGTAGAACATGACCACGGGAATACAATAGAACCCCTGGATAACCGCGGAAATCTCATGAACGGGGAAAGCGGAAGTATAGGTATTGATATACACCATGGCGAACACCCCCAGTCGATACCCCCACTTGATATGCCTGCAAAATGTGAGCAACATCAGTGCCCCACCCAGAATGACGGCGCTGCTCAAATCAAAACCGGCCTCAAACTTCATATTCATAAAAAAATTAGACACGGAGAAAAACAGTTGAAGTCCGATACCTGCAATAATACCGGTCATGGCGTAGATGCGGCGGACATTCTCATCTTCCTGAGTCAGGCGCTTCTGACTGGCAAAGCCTGCTGGCCGAACTGAATCAAATTTGTCATTAATCGTGTCGCTGCTCATACGCTGGTTTTTCCGGGACGAGAAACGCAATTCCGTTCATCAAAGAATAGTTTACCTCCATACTGTTGACCGCAAAGCCTTTTGTTCGGATCTGGGTCAATTTTAGACCTATCCTTACATCAGATGATCCGGCAAGCGCTTTTTATCGCACCAATTCCCTTGCTTTTCCTGTAATCAGCCTCAATCAACTCCCATAGCAAACAATCTGGCTTCATTGTGAACAACCGGAGATGGACACATACATCGACCCCAGAAAAAAAGCAGGCTTCAGCCCTTCAGATTTCACCGTTTTTCTTCATTTCCTCGTATATTTCCGGCATATTTTCTTTGAGGCAATCCGGGCAAATGGCATCGTTTGGCAGCATTTCTGTATGCTCATACAAATGAAAATCCACACGTGTCCAGTATCCGTCATCATTGCGGATGGACTTGCAAACACTGCACACCGGCACAAGACCTTTCAGCGTTTGTATGCCATCATATACCTGCTCCAATCGATTCATTTGGCGTCGCACGCGCTGCAGGTACTTCTCTGTCATCCATGCCATAATCGAGCTGAAATATCCGACCAACAGATAGATTGAAACAAAAAAAACAGCCGAGTAGATAGGCACCGGGTCAAGTTTTATCAGCGACGGCGCCAACATCTTCACCCCCACAAAAAGCAGCATGGCACAAATCCAAATCAGTCCCGCGCGAAATCCAACCGCAAAAGATGCAAACAGCGGGAATAAATACAGCCACAAATGATCAGTGGCACGGGCAGTGGGCAAGTAAAACGGGACAACTAAAAAGACAAACAGAAGCGCTAAAAAGCCATGATATAACTCAATTACCCGTCGAATTCCTTTAAGATTCAGAGCTACCACCAATACAATAACACCAAAGCTCACCTGCGCCAGCGGCCGCCAGAAGTGGCCCAGTATCCAATCCCGTACGGCGTACCCCACTAATCCGGGGAAAGCCAGCAATGCAAAATACTTAAAGTAGTGTCGCCGTTTGTTTTCCTCGCTGTGTTTCCATGCACTCAGATTGGCAACTTCATCCGGCACAGTAAATTGGTCTGTTTCTCTTAAATTTTTGTCTTGAGCGGCGCACTTGTCACAAATCCCGGTGCTGATATGTGCGAGAGTATTCTCACTTAAGAAATTCTCAAGATGAATCCAATATCCGTTGTCGCCTCGAATTTTTTTGCAGGAGCTGCAAATGGGCACCAATCCCTGCAATGTTGTCTGCCGGGATAACGCCTTATTCAGTGCATCGTTGGACAAGAGATAGTCTGCAAACGTTTTGCGACGAAACCATTCTGCAAACGCGGAGAATCCGGAAAGTGCAACAAAGCTGACTAGAATGTCACCAAGTTCGTCCCAATGGACGCTGGCTGTGGCGGCCCAATCCGGAAACCAGTTTGGCGCGAGCAAAAAAGCGCACACAAAGCCAAAACTAAACGCAGACCATACCAGACCTTCCCGAAGTCCCAGCAGGTAAAATACGAGCACTGGCACACCGTAAATCGACAACAGCAACGCGTGCACAGAGCCATTCGGAAGGAGCATCGTAAATATACTTGTGTAAACAATTATGAAGACCGCCAGCCGAAATCCCCAAATATAACGCGGCGAACTTTTGACAAGCCACAACACACACAGGGACATGCCAACGCAGGAAAGATCCAGAATTCCCTGAAGCGTTCGACCGTCCAGGGAATTGAAAACAGAGAAGAACAAAAAGATTGGCGCCGCAACCACTCCCCCCCAGAACGCCACTTTTCTTCGCGCCAGGTCCGTCTCCGTTCTCAGTTTGTCCGTACTGGTAATCAGCGACGGACGCAGAGGAACGGTTTTGCCTCTGCCAAAGTCATTGCTCATCAGCCACCGCTCTTACGCGAATGCAACTTGTAATTGCAGCATCGTTCAATTGTCGGTTACACTTTTCACTTCCTGGTCGGTCTTTTCAATACCTCCTGGCCAGTTCCAACTCCAAATTGCTCGTATCACAATGCACACCCCTACCTGGCATTCTGTCAGTCTAAAAAAAGTCTATCCTTAAAATGCAGCCTGACCAGAAAATATGTTGGTGTTCTGCCTGAATCAATGATTGAAATCTGCAGAATTACAGCTGAAAGAAATTCCGAATTCTGCTGACGAAACTGGCGGATTCCGTTGGATGTTCAGATGCCTTGCCCCCCTTTGAAGAGCGTTCCCTTGCCGCCATCTGTTCCGCCTCTCGCTCCGCCAGTCGGCGCCCCAACGCTTCCACCAGCGATTTATTGCGCACCAACACGTGGGCGAAATGGTCTTTGGATATTTCGTGCAGCACGCAGTCCGACTTCGCTCGAACGGTTGCGCTGGTGGCATCTCCGGTAATCAGCGAGCGCTCGCCAAAATACTGATCCCTGCCAAGCACTGCCAGCTGCACGACGCCCACGCCCTGTGGTCCCGTCGTTTCAATGACCACATGACCATCATCCACGATGTAACAGGACACGCCAGGTGTGCCTTCCTGGATAATGCTTTCACCTGCGGCAAAGCGAACAGATCGGGCATGGGCGGCAAGGTAATCCCGCTCCGATTCCGACAATGGTGAAAATTCCGGAATGCGGCCAATGGCGTCATCCAGAGCCTGAATATCCTGGGCGCGCTGCTGGGCTTCCGCATCCTCGGAAATGGTGCGCACATTCACATCGCGAATGGGGAACGGAATACTCAACCCTTCGCGACTCAGATAGTACCAGAGACGACTCATCACTTCGCTCGAAATGGCTTCTTTTCCGGGCAAATCATCGATAAAAAAAACCAGTTCGTAATCAATGGAAAAATCGCTGTATTTGCGGGTGAAGGCCCGGGGAGCCGGCTCCCGTTTTACCTTGTCAACCGAAAGCGCAGCCTGGATGAGACATGCATGCACCTGGTTGGGGGGCACTTCGTATCGGAGTCCTACGGATATGGATTCCCGATGCAGCAGGGAAGGAGAGGAATAATTTATGAGCGGCGACCGAGTGGCCATATTGTTGGGAATGATGATAATGTCCCTGGCCCGGGTCTCGATTTTGGTGGCCCGCCAGTTGATTTCGGTCACGCGCCCTTCGTATGAGTCGAATTGAACCCAGTCGCCCTCGCGAAAGGGACGCTCCATCTGGATGGATAGACCGCTGATCACATTGGACAGCAAATCCTGCAACGCGAAACCGATTATGGCGGTAAATACTGCGGATGTGGTGAGTATTGAGGTGACTTCCACGCCCTCCTGATGAAGCACCACCAGAATGACAACAATGTAAATCACCACAATGAGCATATCCCGCAAAATGGAGGGCACAGTGAGTTTGCGGTAACGCCCCAGAAATCCATCCACCAGCGCAGTCACCGCTGCCAGTACCAGAGCAAGGGCCAACACCAGCACCGATACAAAATACGCCGCCCGAAATGCGACAGGCCAGTACAATCGTGTGGCCACCGTCATCGCGGCAATAAAAATGTATACGTTTAATATGACCAGCGGTCGCCGAAAGCGCGCGGCAATCGCTTGTCCACGAAATCGGATTTGGATGGCCAATCCAGCCAGAATGCAAATAACGGCGGTAACAATACCGGGAATCAGCGGTCCCGCAGCCTGCTCAATATTCAGAAGAAAGTCCAAAAGCAAATCTCCCTGCGTGTGTGCATCAATGTTGCAAAATTGTACGCTCTTCTACTACCAAATCCACAATTGAAGCGCATTAATTTATAAGAAGATACTTGATATGTGGCATTGAAATCGTATCGAGGAACATCGCATTTGTTTGACCAACCGCAACAACAGGCGAAATCAGGGGAAGGCCGCACGCATTCCAAACACATCGGCAAATACCGATGCCGCCACACTTTTGGCTAACGCCATGGGGGGGGCCGGAGACACAAAATCCGCCACTTTGGCCATGGGCGTATCCGTGAGTCCGCAGGGCACAATCATGTTGTACCCCGAAAGATCCGGTGAAATATTCAACGCGAATCCGTGATACGACACGCCTTTGGAAATGCGAATACCCAGTGCGCCAATTTTAGCACCAGCTTGCGTAAACACCCCCGTTAGCCCCTCAATCCGACGCGCGGGGACATCGAATCGTGCACAAATCTGAATCAGTACCTCTTCAATCAAATGCACATAGCGCGCGGCGCCCAGCTTGTGTCGATGCAAATCCATGATGGGATACCCCACCAGTTGCCCGGGACAGTGGTAGGTCGCCTGCCCGCCGCGCTCGATGCGATGCACATCCACCCCCTGTTGTTTCAGCATCTCGGGCGGGGCAAGCACGCCCTGCACATCGGCGCTTTTTCCAAGAGTAATTACCGGCGGATGTTCCAGCAAAATCAATGTATCGGGGACATGGCCGCTTTTTACCGCATCCACTGTTTCCAATTGCAACCGATGGCCGTCTTCATATTCGGTGAGTCCCTTGAGCATCAGCACGCGCAGTTCATTTAACATGTCTGCTGCTCACATATGCTTCGGCGGCACGGTAGGATGTGCGTGCCAGGGGCGCTGCCGCCACAAACTCAAACCCCATATCGGCGCCCAGCTGTGCATACGCTTCAAATTCCGAGGGGGAAACGAATGTTTTTACCGGCGCATGGGCTTTGGTGGGTTGGAGGTATTGTCCCAGCACAAGAATTTGAACACCCACTTCTCGCAAATGCCGCATGCTGGAGCGCACATCGTCACGGGTTTCACCCAGCCCCAACATGATGGACGACTTGGTGATCACATGTATCCCAAAATCCGCAGCGGCGCGCAACGTATCCAGAGAGCGCCGATAATTGAAGCGCGCGTGTCGCATGGCGGCAGACAACCGCTCAACGGTTTCGATATTGTGGGCAAACACAGTGGGAGCGGCATCGAGCACCCGTCGCAATGGCGCACCAATGTAGTCTGGCGTGAGCACTTCCACAGACACGTTGTGACGCAATCCCTTCACTGCATCAATAGTATCGGCAAACTGCTGCGCACCACCGTCCACCAAATCGTCGCGAGTCACAGACGTGATGACCACATAGTCCAGCTTCATCGCTTCCACGGCAGCCGACACTCGGGCAGCCTCACCGGAATCAATGGGTTCGCCATCTCCACGGGACACCGCGCAGAACGCACACCCCCTGGTACAGGTTTTGCCCAGAATCATAAATGTGGCAGTCCCCGAATTCCAGCACTCTCCCAGATTCGGACACCTGGCTTCGCTGCACACAGTAGCCAGGTTGTGCCCGTTGACCGCCGCTCTCACTTGACGATAACGCTCGCCGCCGGGCAATGGCGCTTTTAGCCACTCTGGTTTACACCGATATTGTTTTTTTTGGTTTTGAGATTGAGTCATTCAAATCATTTGAGGCTACTTCGGCTCCACCCCATCTATCACCCATGCAAGGCCAGCCTCCTCCCAGTTCTCCGTTTTCCCTGCATCAATGTATCGTTCCCATTTTGCAATGCCTGTTTCGCGTGCAATTCTTCGAAACTGCATGGAGGTGGCCGCGCTACTCAGTATCACCACCGAGCGCGACATGCCACTCTTTCTGTACAGTTTTTGTCCCTCTTCCATAAATGGCTGCGCATCATACCGCAGAGGAACCAGCGTGCGCATATCCACAAATACCCCAAACGACGCGGGGCAATTCTCCAGAATCACTTTTGATTCCGCCAGCCACGCCTTCATCTCCTCTGCGTCAATCATATCCCCGAACGTTAATCGATATCCGTATTCTTTTGTTTCGATGCGATACATAGCCCTCCGTAATACTTTAAAGAATCCTGTATCCAAACTGGTTATACTACTTAAAAATACGTCATTACTGTATCGATTCCATCCCGTAAACGCGAAAATCGTCAGTCTTTGTTCAACAACGCATGAACCCCATCCACCAGCCCGCTGCAACGATGGGATAAACCGTCATTTCGCACCGCTAGATTCAATGCCCGTTTTGAGCCCACAAGCACCACCAGTTTCTTGCCCCGGGTCACTGCCGTATACAGCAGATTGCGCGCCAGCATCACGAAATGCTGTGTGTGAACGGGAATCACCACGGCGGGATATTCGCTCCCCTGGGATTTGTGGATGGAACAGGCATATGCCAGTGTAATCTGATCCAGCTCGGTGGCGGGGTATTGCACGGTTTTGAAGCCAAAATCGATTTTCAGCCATTCCAGCTGGTCATCCAGCACAACCACTTTTCCAATATCGCCATTGAATACGTCCAGATCATAATTATTGCGAATCTGCATCACTTTGTCGCCCACACAGAACCGCTGGGAGCGGTGTTCCAGTCCGGTGGACGACGGGTTCAACAGCTTCTGCAGTTCGTCATTCAGATTGGCCGCGCCCAGCAATCCTTTGTGCATGGGCGTGAGCACCTGAATATCGTCCACCGCATCCAACCCAAACGCTTTGGGAATCCGCTCTTTGGCCATCTGCAAAATCACTTCCAGACAATCCTCCGGACTATCCCGCTCAATCATGAACAGATCCGCTTCGCTGCCTTTTTGCCCCACTGTGGGCAGCTGACCATGCAGGATTTCGTAGGCTCCGGTCACAATCAGACTACTGCGCGCCTGCCTGAATATCTCGGTCAATCGCACCACCTGCAGCCCCGGATGCAATGGCGTCCCCAGATGCAGCACATCCGACAATACGGTTCCTGGGCCCACCGACGGCAACTGATCCGGATCCCCCACCAGCACTACCCGGGAATGATTGGGGATTGCCGCCAAAAGCGATGCGAACAGTTCGATGTCCATCATGGACACCTCATCCACCACCACCACGTCCTGCTGGAGCGGATTTGTATCGTCCCTGGCAAACGCCCCTGTCCTGGGTGTAAACTCCAGCAAGCGGTGCAGCGTGCTGGCGGTGCGACCGGTGCTTTCGCTCATTCGCTTGGCGGCACGGCCGGTGGGCGCGGCCAGGGCAATGGAACATTTTTCGGCCAAAAGCCAGGTGATCAGCCCTTTTAAAAGTGTGGTTTTCCCAGTACCCGGACCGCCCGTAAGTACCATGACACTCGCTTTGGCCAGGGCGCCAAACGCCATCTTCTGCTGGGGCGCAAAAGAAATGGCGCACTTCTTTTCCGCCTTGTAAATAGCGGTTTCCACCCTTGTTTTCAACAGGCGACACCGCCCCTGTGCCAAACGCAACAAATGACGAGCCGCGGTGTTTTCCGCCTCATATAATCGGGGAAGATAAATGGGCTGCGATGCCGTCACATCCCCTGCGCGTTTGGGGGTCATCACGCCCCCCATCAGTTTCAACCGCTCCAGCGCGCCATCCAGCTGCGATGTTCCAATTTCCAGCAGTTGCTCGCCTTTCACCAGCAGCTCTTCTCTGGGCACAAAGACGTGCCCATCGGTGGCAAATTCCTCCAGCGCAAAGAGCAATCCCGCTTCGGCGCGATACGGAGAATCTTTGGGAATCCCCAAATGAAATGCGATCTGATCGGCCATTTTAAAGCCAATGCCATGCACATCACTGGCCAAACGATAGGGATTGTCACTCACCACCTTGATGGCTTTTTTGCCGTAGCGCTTGAAAATGCGATAGGCATATGCGGGGGAAATACCCGCAGACTCCAGAAACACCATTACATTTTTGACCTCGCGGTGTTCCACCAGCGCGTTAGAGATGGATTGGGCGCGCACCTCTCCCACACCTTCCACTTCGGCCAGACGGGTGGGTAAATTTTCGACAACTTCCAGTGTTTCCATCCCAAAGCGCTTCACAATCCGCTTTGCCATCACTTTACCAATTCCAGGAATGAGCCCGGAACCCAGAAACTTTTCGATTCCCACCAGCGTGGCCGGAGCCAGAGGCAAACAGGTGTCTGCCTTAAACTGCTTCCCAAACTGACTGTCATTCATCCATCGACCGCCGAATCGACAGGTTTCCCCTGCCGCAATCTGCTGAAAGGCGCCCACCACGGTGAGCAGTCCCCCTTTGGAATTGTCAGACGGTTTGAGACGAAGCACAGTCCAGCCATTGGTGTCATTGCGAAATACAATGCGTTCAATGGTGCCTTCCAACTGCTTTTCATCCGTGCGAGAGGTCATAGGCCGGGTGTATCACTGATTAATGGTGTGTTGAATGAAAAACGTGCGCATAAGAACGGTATTAGTGTGCACGGCGCACGTCCTACGGCGTTAAAATAATGTTGGCTGTGCCGGGTGTGGCTTCTACCAGCGTCCAGTCCACAAAGGTATTGCCGGAATCTGAACCGTTGGGTATGCGCCCCAGCGACACGCCTTCATCCCCTGAATCAGCAAGGTGCACATCTATTTCGCCTTCGACCAGGTTAAAGGTCCCATCGACCCCGTCAAAGGTCACTGCGCTCATTTCCGCTTCATAACAAAAGGAATCCAGCACTGTTTGCGCTGAGGCGTCGAACAGTGCCAGTGCATCCGGGCCGTTTTGCAAAAATCCACTGGCCAGCGTCATCTCTATGGACGGCACCAGCACCGTCCCCGGCAGTTCAAAACCATGAATCAGCAGGTACTTTCCACCGGGCAATATGGTTTCTCCACAATCAATGAGTTCAATGCGCCGATACTCCGTCATATCGCTTCCGTTTACCAGAATGAGAAAAATCCCCGAAAGGGGCATGTCGCATTCGGTGGGGTTGAACAGCTCCACAAACTCTGCAGTATCTTTACCCGGCACATCGTAATCCACTTCATTAATCACCAGTGTTGGCGTGCAGGATTCAGTCCCCGTATCTGCGACGTCCGCCGTGTCAGACGTGTCTGCCGTATCCGCCGGGGCGGTGTCATTCGGAATGGTATCTGTTGATGAGATCGTGTCCGAATCGCTCGTGTCGTCATCGGCACTGTCAGTTGGATTTTCCCAACCAGTATCCGAATCGCCGGATTCCGAATCCACCGCCGTTGCCGAATCCGCACCAGTTCCTTTGACTGCCATATCATCCGTCCCGGAATCCACCGTATCCTGCGTGTCCACAACACTAATGCTTATTCCTGTATCGAAATCCGTTGCCACCATCGTTGCAGAGTCTGCCCCGGTCGTATCCTGACTCGGCCCATCCACTGTCCCGGACGCACTATCCGTGGGCGAATCACTGGTGCTGTCCGTTTCCACAGAATTGAACGGTTCGTTGCCATCATCAGGACCACCTGAGTCACAACCAGCAAACAAAACGGCCAGTCCCATCGCCAAACAAAATTTCTTCATAAAAAACCTCCCAAAAAAAAATTTAAATGTTCACCGCTGCCACCGCGGCAGCCCCCCCTACTCGGCCGTTTTTTGATTTTGTTGCAAAAAAAGTTAAAAAAGTGTCGCATATATTTCGACACAACCCCACACGTCACAAGAAAACCAAAACAAAATCAAACAGTTAAACATTAACAACACCGTCTGGCTTTTTTTTTGGAGATACATTAATGCTGTTAAAAAATGACAATCCTTTTTTCTTCATCTGCCTTTTTGATTCACTTGCGATACCATGCAATAAGCCCCGGCAGGCACAATCAACCGAGAAGTGACAGGGGATAGCGCCGTCGATACGCATGGCGGCACTACAATGGTGCTCACATTTGATTTGAAATAACGAAAGACTATTTTACAGCCACACAGAAGGTAACGTTTTCGCCACTCCATGCATCGTTTTCCGGCAGCACGTCGGTATGACATTCACACGAAGAGAATCCCGCTTTTTTTACTATTTTAAAAATTGCATCATCTGAAAACAGATGCGTCCAGAAGCGATACACATCCACGCTGTCACTATCGCCAACGGTATGCTGATACAAAATCACATTCTGTTTGGGATACAGATACGATTCCGAAAGCGCCACATAGGGGTGGTCCCGCCAGAACCCCGTTGGGCAGACTTCCCAGTTTTTGGGCGTCACCTTTTGCTCCCGGTGAAGCACGTTTAACACATCGAAAATAAATATGCCGCCCGGGCGCAACGCCCGATATACATTTTCCAATACCGTCTCGCGGGCTTCGGGCAGCAACACCCCCAAATCCGTATAAATCAGAATAACCAAATCAAATGCGGATTCATCCGACAACGCCAAATAATCCTGCGTGCGAAATGATACATCAATGCGCTCCTTTGCCGCCAACGTCCGGGCATAGGCAGTGGAATTTTCTGAGACGTCCACTCCCGTTACCCGATGACCGGCTTTGGCCAGTCGTTCCGCGTACAGACCCGGGCCGCATCCCATATCGAGAATATCCAAACGACGTCTGGGCGCCTTATCGAGTATCCAGGTCACGGTGCTGTCGATGGTGCTGCTGCGCCGACTGGCCAAATCCACGTCGCCATTCAAATGCACCGCCAAAAGCTGTTTGGCAATATGCGCATCGGTCCACATAAACGCAGTGCCCTGTGTATACAACTCCGGTTGTCCACAATATTTCATCAGTTCATTCAACATATTTTTCACTCCATAACGTCAACACACGACCAGGCGCCGTGCGCAACAGTTTTCATCACTGACTTATGATAATTAAATTTGAGTCACGGCGATATACATCACAACTTATTTTGCAGCAACGTCTACAGCCGTGTCGCAGAAACGCACGAATATGTTTTACAGGGCGGTCATAATCGCGCCAGCATACACACGCTTCGAAATGAGCGCAAGTCAATATGAAACGAATTCATAAAAATGGCTTCTCGTGGCCCTGACTCATTCCGCCTGCGGTAACGCAGCGGACTGAATGCATTGAAGCGTCAATTTAAAAAGACTGCCCTGGGGAGTCACTTTCTCGTAGTGGATGTCACCGCCAAACGAGCTGACAATTCGTTGACAAACGGTCAGACCCAAACCCGTCCCCTCCAGTTTAGTTGTAAAAAACGGATCGAATATCCGGGAACCATCTTCGGGGGAAATCCCCGTTCCGTTGTCGCGGATTTCCACTCGCACGGCGTTATGCCCCTGCCGTTTGCACGAAATGACAATTTCATTTTCCGCGGGGCAACGCCCATCGGGCATTGCTTCGACCGCATTTGTCAAAAGATTGACAAATACCTGCACGAGTCGACCACGGTGCGCCATAATTGGCGGAAGGTTCTGCGCTTCGACGTATACATTGGCGCTTGGTTCCCAGACACTTTTTGATATTTCCAACGCCAGACCCACCACTTCACTCAGATCGACAGGTTTAATGGGGTCATCCGATCGGGCCAGCTCCAACAGTTCGCCCATAATATGCCGGACATGTCTGGTGCCATCTAAAATCATGGCGATGCCGTTTTTTACACTATCCAGGGTTTCAAAGGATGTCCCATCCGGTTCCAACTGACGAAACGTTCGCTGCAACTTCTCTGCATTGAGCATCATGTATGCCAGCGGATTGTTCACTTCGTGGGCCACACCCGCCGCCAGCGCACCCACAAGCGCCAGCCGTTCCGTTCGAATGAGTTTTTTTTGAACCTGCACCTGCTCAGTGATATCCCGAATCCAGAATACGGCATGGCGCAGATTCGCGTTCCCCGGAACCGCCACACTATCACATGCGAAATAACAATGGCCACCTGGAACATCCAGTTCGTATTCGTAGCTCTGAGACTGGCCGGTCTGCACAGTTCGCATGGCCGCGTCGTGATGACGCTGTCCCAATTTGGGTCCCAGCAGCTCCACCACAGTTTTTCCTGGAATTTCCGATGCAGGACGCGCCAGCAATTCCGGGTCGCTGGCAAACAATCGGATAATTCGCGCATTGGAATCCAGTTCAAAAATAATGCCGCGGGTGTGTGCCTGAAAAAGTCTCAATCGGCCAACAGCGTCATCCAGCGACCGACGTAAATCAATGACGCCTTTATTCTCTTTATTCCGCATTCGCGGTGAACACATATTTCTCTCTTTGCAGCGTGTCGTTTTTCTGCCCCAATTTTTTCGCTTCAACAGTCAGTCTCCTTCACAATCGAATCATCAAATACAACATGAACTTTGGGCGCATACCGAAAATTAAACGTACAGCAAATTCTACTGCTTTGTAAAAACGGCCCCGTAAAATTCCAGTTCGACACCTTCCCTATCCGCCTCAGTCATTTCAGCTTCAACCCCCAGCACTTCCGCCAGCGGCCGAAATCCCATCTCATCAACAGTCCACGGAGCAACCAGCGCCATGGATTCCTGCAGAGTCAGAAAGTGGTAGGGGCTGCCCATTTGATCGAACGCCGCAAGAAACTGTTGCATCTGAGGCGTCATCATCGTCGGATTCCGTGTCTCAAAGGTGGCAAACAGTTTACTGTTCAAAGGCGCCCACTCGTACAGCGCGACCATCAGTTTGCGAATCTCATCGTGAGTTAAAAAGCAGGTAATGGCGTTCAGCCCAATGGCCACTTTGCGGCCATCCCCAAAAGCATCGCGCACAACCCTGGAATCCAGAATAGCCGCAATATCGCGAATATCTGCTTCGAGATATCGCGCATTGCCGTGCTCGCCAATGATGTTGGCGCCAATGGTGGCCACCAGGGGATCATTGTCAATGTAAATAACGTTGGCATCGGGTATCGTGGAGTGAATGTGATCCGCGGTAGGCAGTCCCGATGCCAAATCGAGAAACCGATCAAACCCTTCGCCGGCGAGTTGGCGCACGGTCAGATTCATATATCGGCGGAGCAACTGCACCCACTTTTTTGTAGAAGGAATCAAGCTGAGCATAAATCCAGCGGCCTGCCTGTCCGCCTCATAATGATGGATGCCATCCAGCATGTAATCGTAAATGCGCGCGGCATTGGGAATCGTCGTCATATCCACTTTTTGAGCGTCATCTTTCATGAAAAGTCCTTTCTTCCACATCAGGGTAAAGGTCAGCAAAGAGATCGATAGCACCAAACGGAAAACTTAATTGGAAAACGGCATCCGCCCGAACCACTATCAGTCAATTCGATTTCAATCGTATCACTGCAATGTGAACAAAAGAAGAAGCCATATCAAAAAATGTGACTTTTCTCACACAAACAACAGACCTCTCGCCTGACTCACTGCGCAAAGAACCAACATATTACAAGCAGTCCAGAATTTCCATGAGCCAGGTATTTACCGCTTTCAGGCGTGCACTTTGTAGAGAAAAGAGGACGTGTCATTCAACCTGCAGGTAGTCCACCAGAAACGTGGACAATGCGGGCCAGTAGGTGATGAGCAGGAGGACAATAAGGATGATGGAGAGGAAAGGAAGAGAGGCTTTGTACAGTTCGATAACCGGTTTTTTAAAACGAAAACTGGCGATGAACAGGTTGAGGCCGACGGGGGGCGTGGAGTAGCCCATTTCCAGATTAACCAGAAAAACGATGCCCAGATGCAAAGGGTCGACACTGAACCCCATGGCAATGGGGACGATGAGCGGGACCACCACCAGGATGGCCGAAAAGATATCCATCAAACAGCCCACAATGATCAAAAATACATTAAGCACAATGAGGAAGGTGATTTTGCTGTCAATGTATTCCTGCATCCATTCCAACAGCCGTTGGGGGACTTCCTGATCCACGAAATAGTAGGTGAGCGCCTTGGCGCAGCAGATAATAATGAAAATCCCCCCCACGAGCACCATGGCGTCCTGCACTACTTTGGGAAATTTTTTTAGAGAAATGTCCCTGTACAAAAATACTTCCACCACAAACACATAAAGCGCCACCATGGGTGCGGTGTCGGTGACAGAAAAATATCCGCCGTAAATGCCAATGAGCACTGCGAACGGAATTGGTATCTCAAACCGGGCATCCCACAGTGCTTTTCTGATTTGGGAGATGCTGAAACGCTCTTTGCGCACCGCTTTTTTGGGACCGCGCCACGCGCTGTAAATAGCGAGCAGCACAATCAGCAGCATGCCTGGCACAATGCCTGCCACAAAGAGCTGAGCAATGGAGACTTCGGCGATGAGTCCGTACAGAATAATGGCGAGGCTGGGGGGAAACAACAGCCCCAGACTGCCCGACGTGGTCAACAATCCAAGCGAAAATTTGTCACTGTATTTTTCACCCAAAAGCACCGGATACAGCAAGCCGCCCAGCGCAATAATGGTCACGCCGGACGCGCCGGTAAATGCGGTAAAAAAGGCGCACGAAATCAACGCCACAACAGCCACTCCCCCCGGCAGTGGTGAGAGCAGCGCCCGTGACAATGCGATGAGCCTCATGGGCGCCTTGCTCTCCGCCATGAGGTATCCCGCAAAGGTAAAAAGAGGAATGGTGATCAACACCGGCGATGTGGCCAGAGTGTACATTTCGTTGACCACACCTTCGATGTCGCCGATGTCCGCCATCAAATACAGCAGGAAGGCCAACCCGCCAATCACTGCGAACAACCGGAGCCCCAGAAGCGCAAACAGCGCAAAAAAAAGGATCAGCGCCAGCTCCATGGGCTACTTCGCCTCGTTGCCGCAGGTGACTCCTTTAAAAAAGGCCCGCAGCTCCAACACCATGCGCACAGCAAAGCGCACACCAATGCCAAAAAACGATATGGGCAATACCAGGCATGCCAACAGCGCCCACACGCCCTCCAGCGTTCCCGTACCAAACTCATACATAAATCCCGCAAAACGCACTGCCGCCCATAAGAACATGCCGCAACATACTGCCGTTATCAGCGCCAGAAAAGACTGCAGTAAATGTCCAAAGCGTATGGGAATGAATTTAGAGGCAATATCAATGCTCAGGTGCCGCTTTTCACGCGCGGCCACAGACGCTCCTAAAAGTCCAACCCACAACACCAGATGGCGCACGGTCACATCCGCAAAGGACAACCCCGAATCAAAAAAATTGCGCATGACCACCTGTACAAAGGCAATGCCAATCATCCCCGCCAGCAAGGCCACCAGCAACCAGCGCTCAAACATAGCCAGCCCAAAACTGGCCTGTCTAAACAACGACTGTTTACGTTCATTGAATACAGGGGTGTCAGTCATTTCTGGCGACACCCATCCCGATAGCCCATCACCTTGTCGAGCAATTCCTTTGAATACAACTGGCCAGCCAACTTTGTATATATCGACGTACTTTTTTGTTTAATGGTCTGCACATCCTCCTTCAGGTCCACCAGCTGAATGCCCGATTTTTTTAACACATTAATGGCGTCATCGTTTTCTTTCCGGGTGAGCCGATTGAGCTTCTTTGTGTAGGTGGCTCCCGCGTTCTGAAGGGCCTGCTTTTCATCGGAAGACAGTTTGTCATACTCTTTTTTGGAAATCAGAATCGCGCCCGATGCATACGTGAGTTTGGTTTTGACCATATATTTCACCCGGGTATGCCACTGAAAGGCCACCATGGCATACGGCGTGGAATACACCGCATCAATAAGCCCAGTTTGCATCGAAGTGAGTACATTGGGTAAATCGAGTGGCACCGGCACAATACCGTTCGCCTTGAACAGCGCTTTGGCCAGGGGATCTCCTTCCCACATCCACATTTTAACGCCCTTCAAATCAGCCGCTTTGCGAATAGGCCGATTGGAAAATACATACACAAATCCCGCCTCGGCCCATCCCAGCAGGATGAATCCCTTTTTTGCAAATGCCTGGCTTAAATGCCCATACAGCTTCTTTTGCACGCAATCCACTTCGTTATAATTGGCAAACAGGAAAGGCAACTCCACCACCCGTTCCTCCGGCAGAATTTCGCCCAGCCCCCTGCCGGTAAAGCCGCCGCCGTGCAATTGTCCAAACCGCATTTTGCGAATCACATCCCCTTCGTCGCCCATGACGCCCCCGGAATAGAATTTCAGCTGCACCTTACCGCTGGTTTTGGAAGATACCTCTTTGGCCAACTCTTTCATCACATTCATCCATGTGGTGCCGTCCGGTGCCAGAGTGGCAATTTTGAGTCGGAGTCCCGCTTCACACCGCCCCGAAGGCAACAGACACAATACGCCCATAAGCACCATCGCGCTCATCAGCACAAACACTCGCCGTCGAAAAATTTTCATTATAATTCCCTTTCCCGGGCAACTAAAACAGGTCGTCCGCCTTTGCAAGCAAGCGCTGCGCCTTTTCTTTGGCCAACGCGTTGGAGAGTGCCTGTGATGCCAACAGATCATCCGGTGCGTCCAGAATGTCCTTGAGCAGCTTTTCGAAGAGCCAGCGATTTTGCGTTTGCACGCAGTAATACCGGGCATACAGATAGCGAGTCATTAAAAACGTCTCGTTGGATAAACTGGAGGCGCGGTAGTATGCCTTTTTGGTTTTTGCAGGACTGCCCCCCAGAGTGGGTCCCAACACGCCGTTGTAGACCATCAGAATGAGGTGGGCGCCGCCATAAAAATACGATTCATCCAGCGCAATCACTCGCTTCGCCATCGCCTGGACTTTGGACATCTGGGCGATGGCCGACAGATCTGCGCGTGACATATTGATATACAATCCAAAATTGAACGCCGCCCAGAAAAGGCCGGGAACATCTTCTTCGTCATATTCTTTCAGTGCGTTTTCAAAGTCGCTGATATCCATGGCCATCATGTGCGCAAAGTCAGCGCGTTGCTGCAGTGCCGCACTGGCATAATTAAACGCTCTAAAATACAGCCTGGCCGCCCGCGCATTGGCCATCTCCTGACTGTTTTCGTCGTCTGTACTGTCTTCGAGAAACCCAAACGCATACATGCCAATTAACTGGGATGCCGCCAGCAGCACTTCGACATTGTCCGGTGCACCTCTGGCCATTCCCTCCACCAGCTTTAAATTGGCCGGCGCGGCTTCTTTGGCGAGCTGTGTATCGGTTTCCTCGTAAAAGGCAAAGGTGGCCTCTTCCACCATCAGATAACTGCTGTTGATGACCATCCGTTTGTAATTGCATCCCAGGTTTAAAGTGCAGACAGCACAGACAAAACCAACGAGAACACTTGTACAGCGTTTCATGAATCCCCCACTTGCTAAAAATATACACCCGGTCACAGGAGGTGCAATGCTTTGGACCGGGCTGTCCCAATTCAGAGCGCAGGCATTAACTAAAAATGGCAAGCTCCGATAAAAAGAATGCAACCCAAATAACCAAAGCCTTTCAACCAGAGAAAGGAGGCTCGAGATGAATATTCCTCCTGCAACCAATCCGGTGTGGAAAGAAATCGTCACCGGGAAACGTGAGGTAAAATTCGAATTCCTCGCGTTAAACATTTGCATGAAACGGTTCGCAGTAGATCTGGACAGGGATGGGTCAGCGGGACGCGTGGAAAAATGTATCTCGCACTTTCGAAACTGTATTTCTGCCAACGCCACGTCTCCAAAAGTGCAACGAGACATGGAAAAAATGTTCGGGAAAGGAGACCTGTCATGAAGAAAGTCATGTTTAGTGTGGACGACGTCGCAGACAAAATCGACAATGGAGAGCGATTGCTGTTGGCCGGTGACGAGGCGTTGCTGTCGAGTCTTCCCAATGGCACCTGGATAGGCGGCACCATTCCCTATTTCATGGCAGAAAACGGCGGCAAATTCGATGAAAAAAAAATATTCGTCACGTCGTTTCCGGACTACGTGAATCTGGCTGCTATCAATCAGTACAATGAACGCAGTCTGCGAAACGTCTATACCGATATTCCCGACAACGGCATCGGTTTCATCATGATGCCGGCAACCAGCCAGACGCATTTGTCATTTTCCCTGAATGCCCCCAACTACTCCAATTTTGCCCTTCACCCCCTCATCGGCTGGATTACGGGCGTGAATCTGGCCGAACTCGGTCAGAAAACCGCCAAAATAGTAAACGGTGAAAGTGGGGAGGTATTGGATGACGGGGCGCTGGTGATGCAGTTGCAACTGCCACCCGGTAAAATAGCGGAAGTCAATATTGTGAATGTTTTCGAACAGGGAGATGGCGACGTGTTGGTATTTCCCGAAAACGGATTTCAAGTGAAAGACGCCCTGATCAACGGTGTGAAACGCAATTTCGCCGAATATCTCCTCGAGAACAGCACAGACACCAGGCTACCCCTGGTGGCCGACTACTATGGCGTCAATGTGAACGTGAGTTTTCAGAACATCAACGAAGCGGAAGGTGTGGTGAATTTATATGCGCCCGTATTTAAAAGCATCGAATATGGGCAGGCCAAACCAGTGGGGGATTATGTACAGAGATTCTCCGAAAACAGGCCCAAAGAAAGTATTGAAAAAATTGTGTTCTCCTGCAACTGCATCTTAAACTACCTGTATTCCGATCTTGAGAACCGTCAAACAGCCGGTGTGATGGGGCCCATCACTTTCGGCGAGATAGCATACCAGCTATTGAATCAGACACTGGTGTATGTAACCATTGATGATGTGTGAAAAGCCCCCTCCACCCAGGCATTTTTCGCCAAATGTCTTCCTCCCGAGATTCAAGGGCCATCGATGAATTGCCCCCGTCACGTGCGGTGCTAAAAGACTAAGGGGGGGCAATTGGAACAGTTTACCAATATCATCATATGCATGGACGATACCGAACGGGATGCGCCCATGTTGGCCTACATGGTCCCGCTGATTGAAAGTGTGCATACCCGGAATGTAACGTTGCTGCATGTCCACAATCCGGACAGTGACCCGCACTCCACCTCAGTCATTCCCCATTCCGATTCCATGTGGGAAGTACCGGTAACACCCAGTGCCGATATCACAGAACGCACCCGTGACAGAATGATCGCCCTCGCACACACATACCTGTCGTCCATCAACGGAGTGAACTGGCAAACGATTATCAGCGATGAACCGGAAATCACCGAAATCCTGGCGCAGGCCGCACGACTGGACGCCGATTTAATTGTAATTGGACGGCATTACGATGATTTCCGGTTCAAATCCAGTCAGGCCGTGACCGCCAGGCGGGTCACCGAGCGAGCCACGTGCTCGGTGCTGATACTGCCCGAATCGGCGCCACCTTGCATTTCCAGTATAGTCGTTCCGGTTCGCAACTCCGAGTGTTCTGCAGTTGCGCTCAGAGCCGCGTATCAAATCGGCCTGGCGTTCAATGCACGCATCGAAGCGGTTAACCTGTTTCGAGCCGCCACAAAAGGCAATTTCGAAAAATCAAAAAGACAGTCCAGTCACATGCAACTTGTTAAAGAGATGACCCAAAAAGAAAACGAAGCGTTGTTGAAACGAGTCGAACTCACCGATACGCACATCACGCCCCTCTGCCTCCCCAGCGTCCAGAACGATGCGGTCACAACCATTTTGTCCCACATGGCGAAAACCCAGTGCGATTTGGTGGCCATCGGCGCCAGAGGACGCACCGGGGCAGCGGGTATTTTTCTGGGTGCAGTCACTGAAGAACTGATTCAACGCAGTCCGGTACCGGTGCTGGCCATAAAAACAAAGGGGGAGTGTGTGGACATCCTCCATGCATTGCTGAGCCTGATAAAAAGGGATTAGCCGTTTCACCGACCTTTATCACATGTGGATGGCGACGCGATCAATAATCCAACCATTCGATGCGGTGCTGCTCGTTGGTATACCCGGTAACGGATTGACCATTGTCCCTGGCCAGGAAGAGCGCCTGTATCATGTTACGATCATCACTATAGCCGACATAATCGGAATTGGTCCCCGGGGATTTGTATGCGAATACCTTTTTTCCCGTCGAGCCAGGTTGATCGTAAATACGAAGACGTGCAATGACGCCGCTCCAGGCTTTTGTCCTCCCTGCGTTCAGAGATTTCAGGGCTGGCAGCTCCTTTATCGAGGGTTGATTCAACTCAACCTCTTTTGGGGCTGCGTTTCCTTTTGGGGCTGTTTTTTTTGTGGCCGTTTTGGTTTTCACGGTACTTTTTTTTCTGGGCATTCCTGTCTCCTTTGTGCAATTTACTTCCATTCCCGACCGATCACCATCGCGACCACCGCGCTGATATGATTCGCCACTGTGAACAGTCGAAAAAATCGTTCAATGAATTCTCGCTGGCCGGCTGTCACCTGACCCGTCCAGACAATACATTTTTTCCATCTTATTTCGTTCAGACTACGGCATCGCCCAATAATGTTCAACTTTTAAACAAAATCATTTCGTAAAAAGATGGTCGCTCGCACTAAAAATGTAATTGAACATGCATTTTCAGATACCCATTTTGAGACAAAAGGTGCACTGGTACTGAGCAAATTAAGAGGCCTGCAACATAAAAACAGGGAAAAAAACTGGCCGCCGAAAACAAGCATCGAGCCAATATGTTTAATGGCTATTTTTTTTCAACGCCATCAACCCGTTTGAATTCCAAACGAAACCTTTCACCATGGATAGCAAAAATTTAACGCACTCACGCCCATATCAATCATTTGTCACCGCCTTCTGGTTTTTCCTGCTTCAGCTAACATATGCTTTTTTGATCAAGCTGCTCAACGGGATAACACTGCTCCTGGATGACAGATTCGAGTTCTGGCAGTTTAATCCCCCATTGACTACCCCGTTGCTTCTGGGAGAGGAAGTACTCATTTCAGCTGTCTTCGCCACTATCTGCTTTGCATTGTGGGGGCACCGAATAACGCGATACCTGTTCCTTGCCACGGCCACCGTCGGGTTTGTGTTTCTGGCTTTCGATCAACTCGCATTCAAGATGTTTTTTTGCCATGTTAATTTCAATCTGTACAGAGATTCTCATGATATTTCGAGACTGCAGTCGTCCATTATCGATTTGATGGATATATCGTTCGTGATTTTGCTGGTCACCGGATTGACGTGCGCCACCTTGATGTGGTTGAAATGGCGACCATCATGGGTGCACAAACTGCTCAACAGGGGGATGGCACGTCCCATCCATGCAGCCGTTATACTGACGAGCTATGTGGGTGTATCATATGTCTATGCATTTGCGTGCGACAACGAAAATCTGCATAGAACTCTTGTGGTGGAGCTGGCCAGAACATTCAACGAAAACAATGGCATGCAGCACTGGGATGGGATTCAGGCGAATTGGCACAAATCCCATTTGGTCTGGGGCACGCCTCCGCCCAAAGAAGATTTTACAAGGCTCCGGGAAAACATTTCCAGGGTGTCCCAAAAAAACAAACTGAATGTGGTGCACTATATTATTGAATCGACGCCGTATCGGGAGACGTCTCTTCGTCCCGACAGCAAATATGCCACAACCCCGTTTCTTGAGGAACTGGCCAAAGCCGATTCGGGAATATCTTTCGGAAATTATCACGTGGTCTTTCCCGGAAGTACCCGCTCCAACTTTACCACATTCAGTGGCACCTACCCCTACCTCGATGGCGAATCCGACATTGAGCGATTCGCACATATTGATGTGAAATCCATATCGGGAATCCTGAAAGACGAGGGATATCAAACGGCGCTTTTTGCCAGTGGAGATACCTGGTATGACAATTTTGACAAATTTCTGCGTCATTTGAGTTTCGACAAATATTATGACCTGAATACGGTTCCCGACGATATCAAAAAGGCCTATCTGGAATTCAAGTGGGGGATGCCCGAAGAAATCATCATTGATGAGGCGCTTGATTGGATTGCCACTGTATCCCAAAAGGGCAAACCATTCTCTTTGCAATATATTGCCACATATCCGCATCATCCCTATAAAGTCCCCAAAAAACATCGCAACGCTTTGGAAGGAAACTGGGGCACAGACGAGGAGCGATACCGCGTAAAGGATTATCGACGCGCTCTTCGTTATGCCGACGAGTCTGTCAAGCGGTTGTACAAAGGTCTCGAAAAAATGGGTCTGGCCAAAAACACACTGTTTGTAGTCACTTCAGATCATGGAGAAGCGCTGGGGCTGTTGCGAAAAAATCGGCGTTTCCACGCCGGCGCTGTTTATGATGAAAATGTTCATATCCCCTTGGTAATTCACAATCCTCTGCTTTTTCAAGGGGTTCAGCAACGCAGCAACCGGATAGGCTCTCAAATTGACTTTCTGCCCACATTGCTGGAATTGCTGAACATTGAAGCCCCAAAATTATCCGGCCAAAGTCTTGTAGCGACGAAATACAGGCATCATCCATTGCTTTTCAGTTCCGGAGAACAGGTGGGGCTGCGTGATGGGCAGTTTAAATTCATAATGCAAAAAGATGATGCCATTATGTCGATATACGATCTAAACAACGACCCCGATGAACAAAACAATATTGTCTCGGAACATGCAGAGAAGCTGGCGGCGTACAAACGACTGGTGTACTCGTGGCAGCACGACATGAATCGGTTTTACGATAACGTGGAATCCAGCGGCGACGCGAAAAAAATCATGAAGGAAGTTGAGCTGGGTCGTAAGCGGGATTTGAGAAATCTGGAAACTCCCGTCCGCGACGCGGTTGTTTGCCCCCGAAAAGACTGGCGCAGTGCAGAGCCGTCCTCACGTATTCCCACCTTTGAAAACGGCGACAGATTTGGGGTTAAAATCTTCTGGAAATCTCCTGGTACATACACGTTTATTGTGGATGTGAAACGCCGGAAGAACGACGATCGCGTCTTTTGGAAACGTGCGTTGCAAACCGTCGAAGAAGACGCCACTATCCAAAAATTCGATTTTGCCGAATTCGAGCTTCCCTTGAAACCAGGACGATATGACGTTTTCATCACTGCCAACCAAAAAACGGTAACCCGCCAATTCAACATCCGCAAACGGGAAATCCACCCCTGATTTGAAATCAGCTGTTAATTTTTCTAAGCCGGAACGATCTCGAATTGTTTAACGTACACACTGTCGTCGTCAATGCGGTAAACAACGATTGTCTATGAACGTGGTTCCATGTTTAAATCGGTTGGAATCGGCCGCACTCTGGCCACTCTTCAGCGGGGAGTTATTGAGAAGGTGCACTGCTACGTGTATGATTTTCTTTGTTTGAAGCTTTGCTTTTTGAAGATTAATACGTATTCATTGGATGCCTTGGCTTTTTATATGTGGTTTTTGATACCCAATAAACAATAAACAATAAACGAGCTATTTGCGCTGTGACGTTTTTCATTGAGGCCCAGTTTGTGCCCGTGTTGGTGAGGAGGCATCGTCCAAACCAGCCATCTCGAACCGCACGGGCAGTTAAGCTCAC
>JAFGQN010000010.1 GCA_016935665.1 Deltaproteobacteria bacterium
CGACGAAGTCACCACTCTGCTGCAGCACAACCCGTTCTGGAAAATTTCATCCCGCTAAGGCGGCGTGTTCACAGAACGGATACGATTAAAGAATCCATTCAAAAAGCGGTTATGTATCTCAATGAGGGGTTGTCCCTTTTCAATGGCAACATCTCTCCCAGGCAACTGAAGGACGCATTGCCGGCGTTACGCATGTCAGATGGACTCCCGGAGTAGAAAAACCCATGTGCATTTGTCCAAAAACTCTTACAGGTGCATAGCGCCGGACTAAATCAAAGCCAAATAACACATCAGGCTTTGTCAAAAATTTCACGCAGTGTTTGAGCGGTATCCTGGCAGTATCCGGGCTCCCCTGACGCCAGCTCCACCGCAGCCTTGCCCGCCGAAATGTACAGCTGACGTGCCAGAGGCAATGTCTTCAATGCTTCGAGATGGTCTACTACCACGCCCACATCACCGCGACGCACCGGACCACTTAGAGAATGCGATATGCCAAGGGTTCTCGCTTTGTCTACGGCACTCTGGGTCAATTGCAACAACAGCCCTTCCATTTCCGCCTCCGCAATACCCGCGGAAACCAAAATGCTTCTAGCACAGGAAAGCTGGGTCACAATGTAGTTACTGGCCATGACCATGGCCGCATGATAAAGTGGCCGTTTGTCCGAGGGAACCACCATGGCACTCCCTTTAAGCAACGCCACGTGTTCCCGCACTTTTTTAAGCCCTTCTTCATCGCCGCCAATGGCAAACCCCACCCCTTCGGGGATCTCGGTACACTGATGGGGCGGAAACACATACGCCGGGTGCATGGTGGCCACCCCCTTTACTTTGTCAGCAATGGGCTTGAATACGTCTGCGGTCAGATGCCCGGAGCAATGAATCCAAATCTGATGCGAACTGTACAGTTCTTCCGCCTGAACCAGAGCCACCACTTTTTCGATCACCGTGTCAGGAGTGGTCACCACAACGGTATCCGCTTCCTTGAGAATGTCCGGCAGAGCGCCGCCAAATCCCCTTGTACCCACTGTTTCCGCAGCGGTTCTGGCCTGTCTGGAATCAATATCATGAATCCCAACAATATCCCGGCCTGCCTTGCGAAGCGCAAACGCCAACGAGGTGCCCACTGCGCCAGTTCCAATTACAAAGACTTTTCTTCCCATGCATTTACTCCATACAAACGATGTTCAACAATATACGCCATGACGGACGCATCCAAAAATCCGTCAACGGTGTCTCCCCGCGCAAGACGCGCGCGCAATTCGCTGGAACTAATTCCCAAAGGCGCCGGCAACCAATCGGGTTTCTGTACTGGCACGCCTTTCCGGGCAAAATAGAGTGGCGGCGCTTTTTTCTCAATCAAATCAAAACGATACCACTTATTTCGTTCCTGATAAATATCTGCTCCAACCAGCAATCGAAATCGACAATGGGGATATTTTCTTTCCAGAACCTCCAATAGCTCAAGCGTTCGTCCGGGATTTTTCATCTCCCGTTCCACATCGCTCACCTCCAGAAATGACGCATGTTCGGTCATTTTCCGGCACATCTCCACTCTGTGATCAAAAGGCGCCGGTGCTTTTAAAAACGCGTGGCGAAAACAGGGAACCATCACTACTCTATCCACTATTTTCGCGTTGACCGATGCTCTGGCCAGCTCCAAATGGGACAAATGGGGCGGATCGAAGGTCCCTCCGAGTATTCCCATGCAGCACTGGTGTGACACGCTAACTGACAGGCTCCAAAAACAACGCTTTGCCTTCGTTTATCCACCAGGCTCGCAGTTGTTTTTCCAATAGACGGCGCTGTGTGAAATCGTACGGTGGACGGGGCCATTCAATTCGGTCGCCAACCGATTTCTTTAATGTGCTCAACGCCATACGTTGTATTTCCTCGTGCTTGTCGTTTATCGCATCTATAGCCCATTCCAGTCGATGCACGGTACGATTCTGGTTGTACCAGCTGTTCCAGCGCTTTTCAGAAAAACCAAAATCTCTAAAGGTAATACTCACCAGCGCTTTTTGGCAACGCTCGGCCAGAATGCCATCCACGGAACCGAGCATTGCAGACAGCGCGGGAATGGATTCGGGTTCCTTAATCTGCCCAAGTGCTTCTGCAGCAATTCGCTTTTTCTCCAATGTGGTGCCCGCCCCCACCAGCACCATGGAAATATGCTCAACCGCAGACAGATATTCCCCGGCACCGGCGTGAGCCATTATCGAATCGATGGCCAAAGCACGAATCTGACGATCATTGTCAAATGCGCGGTTCACCAACACATTGAGCACATCCAGGCTCTTAAGTTCGAAAAATAGAAACGTACTGTAAAACCGAATCTCAGAATCAAAACTATCCAGCAGCGGTATCACAAACGGCACCGTCTGCTCACCGAACATTTTTAACACGCGCAAAACCGGGCCATGGTGAGAAATGTCCGACAGATTTCCCATTTCCTGAAACCTGTCACAACTGAGTGGCCCTGGAAAATGAGCAATCAGAGCCTGAATGGCAACATCTCCCGCATCGAGTAGTTTCTTTGGAATATCGTCAGAATAATCGCCTGAAATCAATTTCATCACCCATGCATCCAAATCCGCTTCAGATACCTCATCCCTCTGAACATCCACGTCCTTTGCATCAACGCTCCCGTCCTTTACCACCATCGGCTCCAAAACCACTCGCCCCAATGTTTGCCGTGCAAAATCCCCTTCTTTTTTTGTATCGATAAACTCCGCTGTTCGGCGAGCGGCTGCCAGATTTTCCGACGCGGCGTTTGCCCCTCGTTTTTCGTCAACCGCATCTTCGCCCAAACCGGCATTTTTCGCCGGTGTTTTTTCCAGCAGTTCTTCGGGTATGGGGAACTGATTGGCGGTTATCTTTTTCGCCCGTTTGTCAGCGCGCTGATACTCCTTATCCACTTGCATATAAAGGCCATCGGCCAATGTACTTCGGGGCACGTATTGAGGAGTCGGTCCCTGGTGGGGCCCCATTGTGGCAGGGGCAGATGATTTAATCTGAACATTAAACGGAACTGTACCCCGCAAATCGTCTACCTTAACCGGTGACGAGGCCGCCTTCTCGAATGGCGCTTCGCTATGCGGGCCGCGATTTTCATCGGTGTCGGTATCTGGCGCAGCACTTTTGGGCAAACGACTCACGCGAATGGGCGTCACCACTTTCACCGAGGGATGATGTTCGATGGGCGCAAGTTCCGACGCATCCACTTCTGTCCGTTGGGCCCGGCGTTCAACATGAATCCTTACTGTGGTGTCATGCTCTCTGGCGCTGTGCGCGATAATGGTTGAAGAGCCGGGTACATCGACAAGTGACTCAATGTCATGAGAATCCGCAGATGGCGCAGACGACTGTTTCTGATTTTGTTTGTCGGCCGCAGACACTGTTGCGGGCGCCACAGCCGCCGGTGCTTTCAGGGTAATGGTATTACCGTCGTCGCGAGAAAGCGTCCTTCTGGCAACATGTTGATGTTCATCAGATTTGGCGACAGCGACAGGTCTCGTATCGCGCATACGCTGTGTCAACGCAAGGGCACTCTCCAGATCCGATGCCACTTCGGCTATCTGCGCCATGGCATCGGCGCCATCGGAAAAATGGGTCCCCGAAATACGACGCTCTCCGCCATCGTTTAAAAACGCAGACAAATCCCGTCTGGGCCGGGCCACCTGTTCTTCCTTTACCTTAATCGCCTCCTGGGCATCATCAGATGTTTCATCCCCGCCGCCTTCCATGGGGGGTGGTGGCACCGAACTGAATTTTCTCAATTTCCGAGCGATAAGCAACCGTTCAAACGCCGACGCCACCAACCGACTGAACTCAAAAATGCGCTCCACACGTTTGGCGCGAATTCCGTGATGACCACTATCACCATACAGCAGCAGGATAACACGCCTTTTAAGCACCACCGGTATCACCGCTGCATTCAACGGCACGTCCAACCCCAACTGATTCAACGCATTCAACCCCATCTGATCGTCCATGGCGCCAATTTGGAAATTCAAAGATTTGACCGCTTTGGCGAAGAGCCCGTCTTCACTCAATGGAATGGAAACAAATTCCGCATCATTGAATTCTCCTCCTCGATAGGCCGCCATTCTTCCCGCAGCATCTTCGCCGTGAACCACGGCCAGAAATGTGAAATCAAATGCCTGATGGGAAAAATGAAAAAACGTTTCCATGATCTGATCGCGATTTTCGGCTTCGTCGAGCATGGCTGCCGCTTCGGAAAAACTAATCAATTTGCGCTTCAAGCTCTGGCGTTTCAACGAAACAGAGGAATCAAGCACTGTTTCCGCGGGAATGGAAATTCGCGGTTTACGCTCCTCGGGGGCATTGCTTGCCGATTCCTGCTCTTTGGTGTGAAGGTCATCATCGTCCATCTCCGATTCAGGGGGAGCAGTTAATCGGACGCGCGCCGCTATATCGTCCATTCGGGGAGGCGATTGTCGCGGGGGGGACTTAAATGCAGCGCTAACCTTTTTTTCTTCCGTTAAAAGGTCCCGCAACGGTTGACCAGCTTGATAAAACCGGGTCGTGGCTTCCGCTGACCGGTCGGTGGTGGCTTCAATGGATATTTTTTCATCCACTTCGTCTTCGAGTGCAGCAGCAGAAACCGGTTCTGCCGCAGGTCGATTAAAAGGCAGTTTATCCGATGAAAACTGCACACTTTTAAAATCGGGCAACAGCTTCTTCTGCAACGTGCTCATGCGTCCCGACAGCGCCACGCCGTAGACCTGATTCATCAGCAGGGCCAGACGAAACTCCAGAACCAATTGGGGAATAATGGCAGTGCCGGCTTCTTCGCTCAGTTTTGAAATGTGTTTGGGCGCGAGGGTCCCGGTCACCGCAATAATCAATCCGTCGCCCCGCTTTTGAACCGGAACAGCTCTGCATTCTGTGGCTGTCTCTTTGGACACAAGTTCGCAAAGAGCCGGATCTATCGCCTGATAAAACTCAGCGGTCAGGACTGGAAGTCCAACCACCTTACCCATGTAATCCACAAGGACATGCTCATCGAGCATGCGCAACTCAAGCAATATCGTTGGCAAATCACCGCCAAGAATCACTTGACGCTGCAACGTCTGTTCTATCTGAGTAACGCTCAGAACCTGATCCTGTACCAGTAGTGAACTTAATCCGCCCATAGAACCGCCAGCATATTAAAACACCAATGATGTTTCCACTTTTTTGGTTTCATCAACTTTTGCACCATCTTTCCCCGAATCCGCCCCGAAATCAAGATTATAACACAAATCCAACCGTAAATTTGGCAGATGCGAACGGTTCGGCATGAACATAAAAGATTATTAGAGATTTTGCCACGTGCCTTTGCTCTCCAGCCGAAAAGAAGCGGCTGCGGAAACTGCACAAACTGGTTCCCATGGGTCACTCCCAGACGTTCACCCGTCGTATCCACCCAGCATCGCCACACAAGTGACCGACGCCACCAGTATTGCCGTTTCCATTCGCATAATACTGTTGCCAAACTGCACCGGTTGAAACAACGCCCCCGCAGAGGCCGTCAATTCCCGTGGGGTAAATCCGCCTTCCGGACCAATCATCATGGCGACAGCCCCCTCAATACGCCGCTTCAATAACGCACCGCCAGCGACATTTCCATCTGGATCAAGAATAAATCGATGAGGTTCTTCGATGCATTCCAGTGCGTCATCAAATTTTATCGGCAAAGAAATGGTCAATTCTGTTCTCCGACGGCACTGTCGCATGGACTGCTCGGCTATACGCTGCCACCTTTCCAATCGCTGTGGTCCCGGAACAACTGAAGATCGTTCACAAATCAGCGGTGTAAATTTTGACACGCCGAGTTCACTGAGCTTGCGCACCACATCGTCCAGAATTTTTTCCCTGGGCACGGCGGCCAAAATATGCACCGGCAACGCCGCTGCGCCGTTCATCACCTCCTGCAAAAGGTGGACTATTGCGGCATCACTCCCAATTTCCAACACCTGTGCATTAAAACAGCTTCCACTTCGGTCAACGACCAGCACTGTATCTCCGGCACTGTGCCGTCGGACATTTTTGAGGTAATGCAACTCGGCGCCCGTAATTTCCACATCCATACCCTCTGTTGCCTGTTCCAATTGCCGCCCCAGCAGAATGCGCGTCATTTTTGTTTCTCCAGCAAAATACCCAGCCATTCCCCATCCTGGAGTATCTCCTGCAACTTAAAATCCGGCCAGAGAGAGACGCATTTATCCCTCTGTTCTTCGAGAATGCCACTCAAACACAGAGTGCCTCCAGGGGCAACCAGAGCCGCAATCGCCTCTGCATGCTCCAGAAATACCGCCAGTTGAATATTGGCCAGCACAAGAGGCCATGTGCCACGAATCTCTTCAGGCGAGGCAACCGAGGCTTCGATACATTCCTGGACCCCGTTTCGCTCTGCATTCTCAACAGTGGCCGCAACGGATACTTCCTCCACATCAAAGCCCAGAATGTGTCTGGCCCCCAGTCTGGCGCAGGCGATGGCCAACACCCCCGACCCCGTTCCCACATCCAGGATTGAATCGGGAAACCCACCGTCACTCAATTTTTCGATGAATTCCAGCATCAGTTTGGTCGTTGCGTGTCCCCCTGTCCCAAATGCCTGACCTGGATCAATCACAATCGTCTCGAGGTCCGTCCGCGGCTTTTCCATCCATGGCGTAATCACCTGCAACTTATTGAGCACCACCGGTTGAAAAAAGCGCTTCCAACCCTCACTCCAGCCATCGTCATCGATGACGATGCCCGATATTTCCAGTTCCGTGTATTTTTGCCTCAACGTGTCCGCGGCTACATCTCGCTCCTGCTGAGAGTTAAAGCCGGCGATGTGCACCACCATATCGGCCGAGGCAACCGTGTTCATCGTTGTTCCATCTCGCGTCTCCACCGCCGTGGCTCCCAAATCATGGAGTTCAAAGGGCAACTCGTCCCAATGCCCCTGGCGGGTGGTAATACTTATTCCAAATGCCTTTTGTTCCTGACTCACCGTCGTCTTGCTCCTGTCATGTTATTTAATTTTTCAAGCAGTAATTCCGCCTCGTTGCGCTCATCCCCATCCAGGGAAGGTACCGTTCTCTCCAGCAGTTCCGCCACATCGGCCATGGGCCACTCACCTGTTTTCGACAGCGCCGCGGCAAAACGATAGACCCGCACCGGATCGACCGTGAGATGGGGCGCCACCAGCCGCAAGCGTTCCAGATTCGATGTCACTCTGGCCCAGTCTCGCGTCATCCACGCACAATCGGCCAACCCCAACAGCACATCGGGTTCGCTATTCGAAATTGCAGCGGCACGCGTCAACAAGGCTCTGGCCCGAGTGGCATCCCGCAACTCATCCAGAAAGACACGCGCACTGGCCACCAGATTATCTATCTGCGCCACGCCCGATTCCAGATCTGCCAGTTTTTCAATCGTGTACGCCCTCGCCGACGCCTGGCCGGTTGCCTCATATATCCGAACCAGCAACATCAGGGAAGGTTTATCCAGAGGTTCAAGGCTCAACGCGATTTCCAAATGACGCCGGGCCTGATCCAACTGCTCCGAAGCCAGAAATGCCTGAGCGGCCTTGCGGTGTATCGCTGCGGACATTTGCCCAAATCCGCTCTTGCGGCGCACTACCGTCAGCGCATCCCGTATATGTTGCTCAAAACCTTCCTCCGGTACGGTACGTAAATACCCTTCATACGCGCCTTCGGTCTGTGGCGCCCGATCCACCAGCTCGGCAAACAACACAAATGCGTCTTCCGGACGTCCCTCATCCTCCGCCAGCAACGCCTTCCACAGATTCACCTGCGGATGCCAGGGCACATCTTTGCCAAGCTGTAAAAGCAAATTGAGCTTCTCTTTATCTCTTTGCCTGAACGCCTTCTCTCCCAGAATCATCAATGCCTGCAGATTTCCAGAATGCGTTTCCAGTGCCTTTTGAAAACAGGCACTGGCCTGTTCTTCGTCATCCAGGTGCTGACTGTACAATCGGCCCAACTGCATCCAGCTGTCCGATGCCATTTCCGGCGCAAGGGGCAACTGCAATCGGCGCCTCGTCATCTCTGCCAGCAATGGCCACTCTTCGGCCCGCGACAGCGTTTGCCACAACCGTTCTGCATAGTGGGATTCATTGGGAAACAACTTCATTAACTCCAAAAGTGTTTCTGCAAAGGCCGCCCTGTCGGTTTCGCCCTGCTGCAACAGCTGTAACTCCAGCATTTGTCGCTCGGCCGATGGCGACATGACACCTTTTCCCATCACCGCCGCTGGAACCAATGACTCCATTTCAATACGATCCACCGATATATCTAAAAGTGCAAACAATTGCCTCGCCACATCCGGGCTGGCACTTCGCTCAAAGGCCATTCGTAAAAGCTGCTTCTGCAATGAGCGCTGACTCAATTCCTTTGCCAACTCCGCTGTTCTCAGCACCGTTTTCACATCGCTTTGCGGCATTTTGGACAATCGCGTCATCACATGGAGCAAATCTTCTATTCTCTCAAGGCCTTCCAAAAGTCGCGCCAGTTCCAGCAAACCGCCAAAATCCAGGTCATCGCCATAGAACAACTCCATCCAATCGTCCGCCGCCCCTTCTCTGTCGTTCAGTTTCTGACCGCGAACATGTGCCCGCCGACGCAACCATTCCGGATATTTCGGGTCATCTTCGCCGGCGAGCAAAATGGTAAGCAATTTTTCCGCCTCGGACCAGCTCTCCAACTCCTCAGCGGTGTCCAGTACCCGCAGCACCAACGATTTCATTTGCGTATTTTCCGCAACCGCGCTCATCAGCTGCGACAATGGCACCGCGCGCAACACATCCGGCGATTCCAGAATCTGCGTCGCTTCCTCATGCAACCCTTTTCGGTGATATAAAATGGCCAGGGAAAGCTTCAGTTTCGCCATCTCTTCTTCGCCTGCCACCACAGAAATCCCATCCACTGCCCGGGCATACAGTTGCGGGTGCGATTTTAACAGCGCAATATCCATCACCTCTTCCAGCAGCCGTCGCAAATCCACCTCCGATATCACCAGCGCTGCGGCTTCCAGATAGTGACCTGCAGCCTCCAGATCTTCACCTTTTTGCAACCGCAACTGCGCCAGCTTTTCAAGCCGCGCCACCTCGTGCTCGGGCTTTTTGGAGGCGGCCGAAGAAAGCAGAACCAGCATGGCCTCCACATCTCCTTTGGCTTCGTACTGAGTCAACAGCGCATTCCTGGCGCCTTCATCCTCTCTGGCAATTTTGGACAGGACCTGTAATGCGTCATCCTCCCTCCCCGCAAGAGAGAGTGCATTGGCCAGCATACGAGCGCTCTCCACATCGGGGGCCAACTCATAGGCATCGTTCAGCACTTCAACCGCTTCATCATAAAGGCCATCTGCCAAAAAGAAATCCGCCGCCCGTTTCAATTCCCCAATTCCAGACGCTTTATTGCCAAAAAAGCGCACCAGCGCCCGGGCGAGTTCTGCCCGCAAACCGCTGGATTCCAGCAATGCCAGCAAGCGATTTCGCGCTCCTTCATTTTCCGGTGAAATACTCAGGATGCTCTCATAAAAATCCTGCGCCAACCGGATGTTTCTTAAATGTTCCGTCGATAGTCTGGCACCGTGCTCCAGCAGTGATATGGCATCGTCATCCGCCAGGTTCTCAGCCACCCGCTTTAAAATGCTGAGCGCCTCTCTGGTCTTACCAATGTGCACAGATGCATCTGCCAGAATGCGAATCGCCTGGGCCCGCAGTTCCGATGGACCGGATCCCGCCGCCACTGCCAGTTCATAGGCCCCCGCAAAATCCCCCAGGTGATACGCGGCCTCCGCTTCAAAGAGAGATACGCGCAGGTTGTCACTCAACTCGCCCCCTTTGCGCAGACTGGCAAAAACCTCTTTGGCCAACGCATATTCTTTGCCTTTGAGAAGTGAGCGCCCCATTTTCATTAGCGCATCGTTTTTCTGCTCCTCACCAATATCCGGAATAGCTTCCTGCAGCAGTGCCACCGCTTCTTTGCCATCGCCTCGCTGAATAAGCACTTCGGCCAATGCAAATTGAGTCTCTGCCACTTGGGACACATCACCTGTGGCCTCGGCCATTTCCAGCAATCGTCGCAACTCCTCAAGCAGTCCATCGTCTCCAGTTTCTCGCATGGTGGCCACGATTCCCGCCTGAGCGGGCAAACTGTTTTCATCCATGGCCAGGGCGCCGCGATAACACGACAGTGCATGTTGTGGTGCGTCCAATTCCCGTAACTGCAAATCACCGATTTCTATCAGCATAGCAACTTTACGCGGGTGCCGGGTAACTGTCATCAGCCGTCGCTGCAACGCCGAATCGAGTTTGCGATAGTCCTTTTGTCGTCTCAATGCATCAATGTATACATCGAGCAACATACCGTGTTCCGGGTTTTGCGCCAGTGCACCCTCAATGGTGGATACAGCGGAAGTCAGCTCTCCAATGGCTACCCGTGCCTGTGCCAGTCTCGCCACTGTTTCCAGAGAGGCGTTTGGGCCCTCCCGCAACAGACTTCGCTCAAGAGTATGTGCCAGCTCACTCCATTTTCTTTGCTTTTCGAGCACTTTTATTTTCAGTTCACCCGCCGCCACCTGTACCGATTCCACACGCACCGCCTGCTCCACCCAGTATCTGGCCGCTTCAAGGTCTTCCAAACGATAAAAGAACAGTTCGGCCAACGCCAATGCCCCGTCCCCCCAGGAGGAATCCCGTTCGGATGCAGCCTCCAGCGCCTCCTCGTAATGCAATGCGGCCTGGTCGTACCGTTCCAGGGCAACCATTGCCTCCGCCAGAAGCAACTGCACGCTGCTATCCGGATGAATTTCAATGGATTCATGCAACCGCGATACGGCCAGCCCCGCTTCCCCCTTACCCAGCCATAACTCGCCAATGGCACCGATTGCGGCAGCCTCGTCTTCCACAGCCCCTTTTTGCCGGCTGGTTTCTGCCAATTTTTCGTAGCAGCCCATGGCCTGTTCCATATCGCCGCTACCCGCCAGCGCAGCGGCCAGCCCCCACGCAGCATCGTCGTTCTCCGGCGCGACCGAAAGACACTTTTTAAAATAATCGGCGGCGGCTGTCCATTGGGACACGCTCAGCAACAGTCGACCCGCCTCCAGCAATGCCTCAGTCTGAGCATTCAACCGCGTCTGGACAGAAATCCAGCGGGGAATCACAGACGTCAACCGGGGAACATCATTTTGCAGTGCCACCAGTTCCATCAGCGCCAGCAACGCATCGGGATCGTCGCGGCGCACACTGACAGCCTGTTCCAACCAGTGGATGGCGGTACTGGTATCTGTATCGCCCACCAATTCGCCAATGCGCATTGCCGCGAGCAATTTTTCAATGGGAGTACTCGCCGGAAACAGCCGCTCCAGCATCGCCATTTCAGTGGCCGTATCACCGCTCAACGCTGCACCATGGGCCACAACCGCCAAAGCGTCCTCCCGATACTGCCAGGAGTCCAGATTATCCCGAATCTGCTGCAACACCTCTTTGCGAAGGGACGCATCGGAAATATTCAGCATTGCCAAACGAATCTGCAGCGCTGGATTGGTGGGCGTTTTGTCCAGCAACGCCCGAAGTTGTTGCTGTGATGCATCCAAATTGCCCTCTGCAAGTCGCGCATCCACGTCACGAAGCCCCCGCAGCTCCTCAAACCGTTTCAACATGGGCATGCTTAACATTCGCCGCAACATATCAGCGCCACTTTCCATGCCGCTGCGTTCGCACAGGGTAATACTGCAACGTCTGGGCTGCAAAGAAAAGCTCTCCACGGACATCCTGTCATACGAAGGAATGCGCCATCCACGCGGTGGCAGCACATACAAAAGCGTATTTTTGACCGTATCTGCGGGAATTGCAAATGTGCCATCAACGGTAAAGCCGCTCAGTTCTCTCACGCACAAAAGGGCCGAATTCAACAGGGGCCCTGGCATGGCCCCGTAACAGCGGACATCGTGCACCATAAAGGCCAACCCATTTTGCCACGACACCGGCACCATCCGAAAGCTGACCGGCACAGCAGTGCCTTCGGGGCCGTACATCAGCGAAACATTTATAAAATCATCAAAAAAACCGATTTCAATACTGTTCATCCAGCCATTTTGCGCAGCACGCGCATTGGCGTATGCCACTAAGGCGTCCACTGAAATGTCAAGTTGCAAACGATGCAACTTCAATCGCCGGTTGGCGAGACCTTTCACCCCTCTGGAAATATCCAGCGGAAACGCGATATTATCGATAAGCAGCTCCAGCCGCGCAACTGAAACCCCCTCCGTCACCCTCACCTGATTCAGTTGCAAAATCCCTTTGCCCTCGGAAAACTTCAGCGAAAAGCCGTCCGTATTCGGGGGTTCCGAATCGTGTCGAACCGGACGCTGAAATCCGCGCCGTTCCTTTGTGTTTTGAAGCCTGAGTCGTCGCGCCATTGCCTTCGCCACTGCCAGATTTGACCAAATTGACCAATCGTTAACTGTATATCCAAACCAAAGTTAACAGATTAATGATGTTAACACGTTTCCCCCTCCGCTCGCCAGAAAACGCCCAACTAACTTTATTCGATGTTCCCGACCCAGCAACAATGCCTCTGCAGGCACATGAATTTTTTTAGGTAAAAGCCGAAATAAATCGCCGCGTCCAACGTTGTACTCAACAGACTGACAAAATTGAAAGACATCTATTGCATAAATTTGGGCAGGAGGATGACTTATGAGAAACGCTTTATCAATTACATTCAAAGACACCCCGCACACTGACCATCTGATTCAGTTTATTGAAAATAAATTCAAGCGCCTCAAAAAGAAACACGGCGACATGCGGCAGTGTTCGGTGACAGTGACCACACCCCATCAGCATCAACGCCAGGGTACCCCAAGACAGGTGACAGTAAACGCATGCGTTCCGGGCAGACAACTGTCCGCCAAACGCCTGACAGACTCACAAAAAGGGGTGGACCTGTACTCGGCCATCAGTGACGCATTCTTTGCAATTGAAATTCAGGCGGAAGCCCGGGTTCAAGGCAAAGTCAGCTATAAGAATTTTCGAAGACTCTCCCCTATGGATGCCTTCCACTTTTCCAACTGAATCCTTCCTTTTATTGCCTCGAATCCCCTGAAAGGCCCTCCCTTTCAGGGGATTTTTTTTGGGGAAAGCGCATTATTCCTGAACGTCGAAGTTCTTATCCTTCGCCATGATGTCCCGTGCTTTAATGAATGCATTGAGATGTGCGCCGGCTTCAGCTGCTTTTTTTCCAGTTGCGCAAGTTGGGATTTGTCCAGTGTATCGACAAACTGCTTGTAGTAAGTGACCATCTGGGTCAGGCTTTTGCCCCGATTCAGCATGTGCTGATGCAGCTCGCGGACCCAGTCGCTGGAAATTTTAATGGCCGCCAATTGGCGCTCAATCAACTATGGTCAACACAGCCGATATGCAGCCCCAGATACGCGTTTTGGTCACTGGCAGACTCCGCTATTTTGCGGCACACTCACTCACATTGGGCACGATGCCGCTCAGCTCCAGTTTATAACTGGAGGCGTCCCGCTGTCTCTCTGCCTGGAATACAATCGCCTCATACAACTTGCCTTCCACAAGGCCGAGCGTTTCAGCCATATCGTTCAGTATAGCATCCTTTGAGAGCGGCACATGGATTCCACCTAAATCGATTGCCAGCTGGCCGTTAATGAACACCCAGACGTCATCGTCACCGGTAAAGGAGATGCGCTGATTGGCGCCCGCCTGATAAACAAACCAGAAACGCGTCTCGCTGGTAAAAAAGAAATTATGCTCAAAGGCGTATCCTTCAGGCATATCAATTCCGTTGTTTACAACGTACTCGGACTCCGCCGCCCAACCGCCTTTGTACGCATCGCCATCCGGTACGACACCAGGTCCGGCATTGGTGTCCACCCCTTTGCCATCAATAGGGAAAAAGAGCGGATTTCCGTCCATGGCTTCGGTTTCCCCCCAGTTCACCGTACAGACCTTATCCACGCCGCCGTCACCCCAAATGGCGCATGGCTGCTGACACTCCCAGCCCGCTTCCGCAGAATATTCCGGACTGCAATCGGCGCAGCTGCCACCGGCGTCGGCACAGTACTGGACTTGCACATTGGGCCTGCGCACAAATGAAGTACCATCCGCCTGCCAGCGATTCACGTAGTTGCCCGCCTCGTTTTTCCACAGCGTAATGGTCCCGGGAATGATGGATTCCGAGCCGGCGGCGCCCACCGCCACGTCGTGATCAAACCACTGTGACAACGACTCTTCAGATGACTCCGGCGCACACCCGCTTCCCTCAAAAAAGGCATAATATCTGGGCTTGCCATTGTCATTAAGAGAGGGAAACAGCATTCCTTCGGAAGCCGAGTCACATCCGGTTATGCCGGTTTGGGTGAAATCCGCATTGGTTCCCCCTGCCTCAACTTGAATAAAATCTTTGTAAACCACCGGCAAAGCAACAGAATCGCCTACCGCAGTGGGGTGACAGCTGTAACCCGCCTCCACCTGACACGCGCTGGAACAGCCATCTCCGGAAATCAGATTGCCATCGTCGCACGCCTCACCTTCCATTATGACGCCATCTCCGCAAACGGTTTCACACCCCTGGCCAATGGTGCAAACGGGTTCTACCTGGCAAAGAGGATTGCATCCATCTCCCGCCTTCATGTTCGCGTCGTCACATTCCTCCTGCTTACTTTTCAAACCATTGCCACAAATTTTAGCGGGATCCGCGTCCGATTCACTGTCCTTTGAGCCCGAGTCACTATCTTTGTCATTGTCGGAATTGCTATCAATGTCCCCAGTATCCGAATCCCCATCCCCGTCGGAGTCGCCATCCGAATCCCCATCGGAATCCGCATCTGAAACGTCTCCCGGACTCACGCAGGTGGCAATTCCTTCCACGAGACCACACTTTTTAGATCCCACAATTTTACAGTCTGTATATTCGGTCCATTCACCGCCGCGACATTTTTCCAGCACGTCGGCCGATCCACATTTCAATTCGCCTTCTTTGCAATCAGTCCCACCGCCACCGCCCGCACATGCGGCAAACAAACATACGACAGCGCCAAGCGCCAAAATTATCTTTATACACCAAGTGTTTCTTCTAATATCCATCGCATTTACTCCAAAAAATCTAAAGGTTTTCTTCTCATCCAAAATAGAGGTGGTTTCATAAATAACATAATTCGGGACTTTGAAACCGTAAAAAACAACGGATTTGGCGAATAATACGCACCCTTGAATGAGCCTTTCGCATGAAAACATCCTTTTTTTTGAGAAAAAATAGTTTTTCCGGTGGAACAAAACATCAAATAGGGCTTTATTCTACAAGGAATACTGCTGATGTCCGCCCTGATGTCCCCCCGGACGGGATCCCGGAACATATGATTGAGTTATGCCGTCACTTCAAGTAAGTCGTGTTTCAATGCCCACATAACAATGAAAACGGTTCGCCAGCCATCGCCAAACGCACTGTAAATGTCACCGACAACACAGGGTTTAAAACAGTGCCTCACCAACTCCTTCACAATGCGACTATCGATCACCTCCGACATGGATGGCAACAGTGGATAGTCCACATTCGCTGCCAGCAATTGCCGCGCAAAGTCGGTGGCCATTACTTTGGTTTCCCCATCGGGCGTTTCAGTGACATAGTGAGCGAATGTTTTGAAGATATCCATTTGTAATGGAATGAGCTCCTTTGGGATTTCGGTGAACATTCGTTTTTGTGTGCGCCAATGATCTTCGAGTGTGGCAATTATCCGAGCATGGTTGAATTCATTGGCGAATCGTTCTCGCGCATGTTCCGCAAAATTCTGTCGTGCGCCCGCATCGGTATACATCAGTCGCAACGCCTGCGTGAGTTCATTCATATCCACCTGCAGCGACTGGGCCAAATATCGATGAAGCGTTCGCATATCCATTATGGATTCAAGCTGAATCAGCCGTTCGACGGGCATCCACCGCGTAGTTACCCGTATGCCGGCTTTATCCCCGGCCAATTCCCTATACCCATCGTAATCTGAAACAATTACCGGTGTCCCGGCGTGCAGCGCCTCCAAAACAGTCAATCCAAATGTCTCCTGTGGATTATCGGCAATCGACACAAAAAAATCCGCCCCCGCGAACAGCGCCAGCTTTTTCTGATTGGGGGGTTCCACCACAAACTCCACTCTGTCCAGCAGTCCCATTGCCTTCACCCATAGCTGCAAAATTCTGAAATACTCCTGATCGTGAACCGCGCCGGCCAATACCATCCGATAGTCCCGCCCCGGAACCTTCTTCAGCGCCTGCAGCAGTGGAAACAAATCCATTTTGTCAAAATCCGAAAAACGACCAAAGCACAACCCCACCACCTGATTATTTTTAAAACCGAGTTGCTTGCGCGCCAGCTGCCGGTCCATGACTCCCGGAGGTTCATCAATCCCCAAAGGAACCACTTTCAGTGTCACCTTTGAACGGGGATATCCCGCAGCGGTTGTATTTTCAAGACATTGCGCCACCACTTTTTTTCCACACTCCGACGAACACACGATGGTATCGGCCTCACAGAATCCGGAAAAATGCATTTCAAGATATCTTGGCATGTATGCGGGATAACTGAGAGAGTGAATGAACGCACTCAGCGGAACCCGTGCCCCAAGTGTATTGCGCAATCGTGCCAACGCTGCCAGATGGGTCACATGGTCACTTTGATGGATAACAGTGTAGTCGTATTTCCGTAATGCATCCGGCAGGTCCACGCGGTCAAACAATCGAATCTTTGGGGCGATTTCAGGATCATTTAAGAATGGCGCATGCTTCTCCATAAACAGGTTTCGATGGGCCCGGTTGGACAAAAAGAAATGATATGCATCGAAAGAGCCGTATCGCATAAGGGCTCTGAAAAAAAAATTGTTGGCCATGTTGCGGCCCACCACTTGCGAACCGCCGCCAGGGGGAACAAAATCATCCAGACTCGCAAATATATTCGGACTTGAATCCATGGTGGGTATAACGACACCCGGCCCTGACATTTAAGACCAAATGAAAAATAAACATTGATAGTGGCAGTTCATCACCATCTCGCTACCAACAAACCATTTCAGGGATTTTACTTCGGATCTTTTCGGGAGAGAATCTCGACTTTGCCGCCCTCTACCACTTTGGCTCTGGATGACGGGCCGCCATCGCTCCAGTCACCGTCACCGCTACTTTGCGACTGTGCCCCTGGTGTGCGGGGCTCTCGATACACATAATAGCCATGGTTGCCAAACGGCGATCGACCACCAAACGGCGCCTGCCCAAACGGAAACCCACTAAAAGGTATCCCCTTTTGCTGCGCTTTTTTATACGCTTCGCGCATGGCGGCAATGCGCATTTCCTGACTGGCGGCCGAATAAATGAAAATGGCAATTATTACCAGCGTCCAGCGTCCCTCCATCGCCCCCCAGATTCCCCCCGCAATGGCGAGAATTTTTCCCAAACGAGATGCAATTTGCGTCGCCTTGAGATGCGAATACTTCAGCGCCAGCAAGCCGCGAAAAACACGACCGCCATCCATCGGCAATGCGGGAATCAGATTGAATACCCCCAGAGCGAGGTTCAGTTGATACAATACCAGGAGCAACTCCACCACAAGAGGATGGGAAAAAGCGGCAAACTGGGATACAAACACCAATGCAAAGGAAATGCCCGCGATGGTAAAAGATACCAATGGTCCGGCAATCGAAATGGCTATTTCCTCTTTGGGACGCTGGGGAATATTTTGCATGCGTGCCATCCCACCGATGGGGGTAAGCACAATATCCTCGGTGTGAACACCGTAGCGTCGTCCAGTCAGCGCGTGCCCAAATTCGTGGAGTAAAACGGATCCGAACAGCAGCACCGACAACACAGATGCAATAATAAGGGCCTCACCACCGGTGGAATTCACCCAGGACATGGCCAGAAAAGGAATAATTACCATAGTGAAGTGCAACCGCACCGGGATATTGAATGCGGTAAATATTTTCCAGGATAAATTCATTTGCCAGACTTTATTTCCTTATGGGGCAAAGGTTACAATTATGATGTAATCACTCCCCCCACTGATTCAAGGCTATGACACAATTTGCAATATCTTTCACCCTAAAAACAAAAGGCGCCACGCCCCCCCTTGTGCAAATCCCTATTTTTCGTGTATGAACGCAGGTCTTACAAAAGCGCGTACTTTAAAATACAGCGCAGCCGGAGCACAGATATGTTCAGTTATGTAGATCCCAAAATCAGAAAACGCCTGGAAAAAAGTGACAAACTCATCTTTCTGAATCAGGATGGAGAACAGGTAGATGAAAACTACGCGGGAGCACCGGTAATATCGCTAATGGGCCCCATTCCCATGCCAGTCACCGTAAAGGGCGGCGAAATTCTGTTACACTGGTATCCCTTTGTGCGTCGTGTGGAATTGCGTCAAGTGCTGGATACCGCCAATCAGGTACAGGACGGCCACAAGGAAGCATTTCGCTTTCTGATACAGGAGCATATGAGCGTCAATTCCCTGCTGGCTACCCCCAATTTTGCACAACTGGAAGCTCCGCTGGTGCGCATCCACTCCTGTTGCATGACCGGAGATGTGTTCGGATCCATGCGATGCGAGTGTGGTCCCCAACTGGAGATGGCTTTCGACGCCATTGCAATGGACGGGGGCGCTGTCGTGTACATGTCGAGCCACGAAGGCAGAGGCATTGGACTTTGGGCCAAAGCAGTGACATATCTGTTGCAGGACGAAGGCCAGGACACCTACCAGGCCAATGTATCACTCGGACTGCCGGAGGATTCCCGGGATTTCAGTGATGCCGCCGTAGTTTTAAAATATATGCTTAAGGGAAAACCCATCCGGCTCATGAGCAACAATCCGCTGAAATTCGAACAGCTTCAACAGGCGGGCCAGCCTATCCAGGAAGAAATCCGTCATGTGACAGGCATCAGCAAACACAACGAGCGGTATATGCATTCAAAGAAAGAAAAGGGGCATAAAATCTAAATACGCCCCGGAAATCAAGCCATATCGCAATCAGAAAGCCACTCATCGGCTTCCAGTACCCATGCATACGCATCGTCCGGTGTGCGTACCACACGACACCAGATAGGAACCTGTTCCAGCGCCACTGAAATCATCCGGCATACGCCAAAGGTGAAGTCGCTGTCCACTAGCAGCGCCGTGCGGAAACTGTGTCCCCGACGCATCTGCCGCGTTAGCAAACTTTCCGCAAGAACGTCAATATCGTCGGGCGCCACAATGAGTTCCGCCCGCCGCAAATCAATCAGCGAGTTCATACTGCGTTGAAATCCCGGCGTTGCGATCAACTGATCGACGACACAGGAATACGTCGCGACGGGAATCTCCCCAACCACCACAATAGTCGCAATACTTTTCCTCGTATCGATGTGTATTTCCACACTCATATCCGCCAACAATCCTGAACAGACGATTCTTCCGGCATGCGAAGAATCCAATGATTTTCTAACAAATTATATATACGCCCATTTTAATCACAACAAATTTTTTTATCTATATTGAGAAAATTGGTCGCACCACAATTTACAAACTTGGAACATTTTCAGCCTATCAAAGTGTACCTAACCGAAAAGAGAGGGTCATTGTTTCGGAGAAAAATTTGATACCGTCAATAACGCCTTTGATTTCAAATCAGAAAAACATGATGGACGCATTGTTGGATTTTCGTCATAAAACATGCGTTTTCTTTTCAGACTCGAAATTCCAGTTTAATTGAACTATACAGATGGTTGCTTGTATAAATATATACGCAACAGTTAACTCTTTTGAACCGAGGTGCCATTTGAAAGCCCGATTGCTCGCGATTATACTGGTCATCGTTTCTGTTTCCCCTGCAATAGCTGCAGACGCGCCAACAGCGACTGTTGATCCCGCCGCCAAAGTCATTGAGAGGGCGTCTTTTTCGGTTCCGCGCGCCGCACCGCGAATCAGCGGAACGACAGAATCCTTTATGTTTCTCTCACAGCGGCAGCAAATGCGACAGCGCAATCCTGGTGAGTTTGAACGGCAGGATTTGACTGTGATGCCGTTTTACGAGATTTTGAGTCTGCGCGCCGACCATCTTGGACATCCGGGGTTAAGTGTTCATCTGCAGGCTATAGCTGGTCTGGATTTGGCCGATGTGTACTTTGACAACCGCTTTATCGCAGACCCCGTATACGCGTATATTCAGTTTCAAAACCGCCTGCTGGACGCCAAACTGGGACGACAGATGATCTTTTCCGGCGCCGCTCAGGGAGTTCACATCGATGGCGCCCGTATTTCGTTCATCACTCCTTTTCACCTGGGTCTCGATGGATACGCCGGTCTGCTCGTTTCCCCCAAACAGGGGCCGGATTGGTATCAGAGTGAACGCGCATCGGATTTTGACAAATTTGGCAGGGGACTCACCGACTGGAAACGCGAAGGGGATTTTGCGGTTGGGGGACGCCTTTTTTTTCGGTATGAAGAAGCCGCCAACATCGGCGTATCGCTGTTGCAGCTAAGCGATAACCGGGAAACTGCGGCACGTCTTCTGGGCACCGATTTGCACATCGCCCCCGCCTCGTGGATTTCGATACTGGGAAACACCAATCTGGATTTGACCACTTTCGCCATGCGGGATGCCACCGGACGGCTGCAGTTCAATATTGGGGATACGGCCAATGTCGGGGTTGAATACAAACATGTGGATCCCACGCTGTACATTGCCAACACTTCCATTTTTTCCGTTTTCTCAAACGAAAAGCACAATGCCGTCGGCACATCGGTGGGACTCACACTGGTTAAAAGGTTAAAAATATTTGCAGCCTATCACCAGCTTTTCTACCAGTATCTCAAAGACGACGATGGCGAATGGAAAGCCGCCGGAGAAACCGGGCAAAAAATAGAGGTTGATACCACGCTTCGGGTTGGCCCCGCCGCACACTACGGGGTGGCACGCGCTGGATTTGCCAGAACAGGCCGAGACGGCGCTGCGGTCAATCAGGTTCGAGTGGGCGGACTCATTCCCTTTGGCAGCTCGGGAATCAAGAGTTCGATGAACGCCTATCTCGATTTTTATCAGGAACCGGTCATGGACCAGAACTACAGCATCCTTACCGACGTGGGTGTATTCTACTATACCGAACGCATGCGCACCGGCGCCACGTTTCGCGTTGGCAGCACTCCCTGGTCCGATATGGAACTTCAAGGCATGATTACTTTCGCATACAACTTTTTAAAGACCTTTTCGAATCAGGAGTGAACGTGACAATATTCAACCACAACAAAGGTCGCTTTCGCCATCTTCTCAAAGCCGGTAAATTCAACGTATTGCCGGGCGCCGTATTTGTCGCAGCCTGCGCCAGTACGGTTTCCATTGACGAGATTTCATTTTCCCACAATCTGCACTCCGAACAGGGGTTGGACTGCAGCGACTGCCACGCCAACGTGGACGAGGATGCGGAAAAAAAGCTGACGCCCATGTCCATGGCCCAATGCGGCGACTGCCACGATGTGGAAGACAAAGCGCAATGCAAAACCTGTCACACCAACGCCGAGGCGTCAAAAGGCTGGCCTGCGACAACGTCTTCTCCGCTGCTGTTCTCCCATCAGACCCACCGCAAACGGCAACCGGACGCCATGAAGGATTGCGCCGCGTGTCACGGTGCGGCCGCCACTGCCACCACCAATGCCTCCAGAAAGGCGCTTATGCCTCAACATGCGGAATGCAACGCGTGTCATAAAAAGGATTTGACCATGGGCCGCTGCGAGCTGTGTCACGATCGTCTGGATTTATACGACATGGCGCAAAACGATTTTTATTCCCATGAGCCCGGTTTTATGGGCAGCCACGGTAAAGAAGCCATTTCCGCAGAAGCGCGGTGTGCGCTGTGTCATGAACAGTCCTACTGCGCCGACTGTCACAACAAAAATGCCACGGTACGTCCGTCGTTGCGATTCCCAGATAAAACAGATCGCGCATTCATGCACAGCGGCGACTGGATGTCCCGACATGCGCTGGTAAGCCGAACCGATCCGGCCAGTTGTCAAAAATGCCACGGTGTTTCGTACTGCACCTCGTGTCACAATCGCATGGGCGTTGGCGCGGGTGTGGACCAGGGCGGCGGTAACTATCCGGATTCCCATAAAGATCGCATCCGCTGGCTGGGTCCGGGACCGCAATCTCATGGTTCAAAAGCGAGAAGGGATATTCTTTCGTGTGCATCATGTCACGACAAGGGCGCAGCGTCCAACTGCGTCAGCTGCCACCAGGAATCCATGGGCATCAATCCCCATCCACCCGGATGGCAGTCACCGGTGCCCGCGTCCGAACGCCATTCCCATCCCATGTGCCGCATTTGCCATCACTGATGGACCGGCTTCCATCACCGCAAATATCTCGTCCAAAGCTGTTCCTGTCCCCAGCTGATTGACACGGCGTTCTATTAAGACACTTACTCAGGAGGGGTCCCGAGCCCATGTGGGGACTGGATATAGCGGCACAGCTCAAGCAGCCTGTCGGACGTGAGGTCAAATCGTCATTCTGGTCACACACTGTTTTGGGATAATACGCCGTCCACAAATGCTTGAAATGTTGTCTCCCAAAAACGACGCTGGCGATTTCAGATAAGACGCCCCTGTTTCAGGCGCAAGTGTGCTGCAAAAGTAAACCCTGACGTTGCAAACATCTGAACCCATTTTGGGGTTCGTTGTTTTTAAAAAGCCATCCGCCCTATGTATGTCGGCCGCAGTCAAGCTGCGTCTTTGACGGCAACTTCAGCGCCCAGAGCTTTCATGTAATGAATGATGTCACGACGGAGTGCTTTTTCTGCGTTCATTGTCAGCGTGAGTTCTCCCTGTGGTCGCGTTATCCTCAATATTGCATGTGAAAGGTCTGAAATTCGAATTTGTAGCGATGTATCAACAAATCGCATGTGGTTTTATTTATTGAAAGTTCCCCCCAAAAAAAATATTCATCGTTTCTGTACACAAAAATAGTTTTCACACGGAGTTCACAATGAAGACATGGCTGCTGATTAATGTTTTTGTCCTTCTTTTTTCCCTGCCAGTTGTGGCAATAAACAGACGAACTAACCACGATATGCTGGCAAAAATGGAGTTGGCGCAATCTGCGGTCAAGCCGTGGCGCAAACATATTTTGGGAACATGGGGCGGTTTTGGAATGATTAACATTCTTTTTGTTGGAGAATTTGTCGAGCGGCAGTACCCCATATTTGGCGGCATGGCTGAGATACATTACAGCCGATTTATTAACCGCATTTTCGCTTTCAACATTGGCGCAGGCGTTTTTTTTAAGGGATTTAAATTTGCAGATCCGGAAGACACCCGCGGTAAAGAACCTGATATTGTTTATGATTCCGACTATAACAACGATGAAGATATTAAGGATGAAAAGATATTTCGAGCGACAGTAATAAACTGTCCCATCGGCGTTTTGTTTAACTTTGGTTATTTTCGACTGGGGGTGGATTTAGTCCCAAGTGTGATAGTAAGGGCGAAAACCATTCACACCGTCGACGGAAAACAAAACATCAACGTTGTGGAGGGAGAAGATTGGAGTATTCTTCGTCATTTGAATCTATCTCATAGAATCACCATCGGTGGTCGGATTCCTTTCAATAGTCGAATCGCACTGCTGCCTGGCGTATTGTTTGAAGTGGAATTGATTAATGAGTACAAAGGTGAGGATAGCAATATATTGGGGGAGTATGGTTATAGTCTGATGTTTATCTGTGGACTTGAATTTGGTTTAAAGTAATGGAAAAGTGTCTGGCTGGGATTGGAACAGGTGGTTTGGAAGCGGGAAAACAGCGCTCCACATGTAGTGTGAAAGTCCACGCGTCCCGATTTCAACGCCGCAAAAATCTCACCCAAAGTTGCGAAACACTCATGCCGTAGTAATAAAACGGCATGGTCAAAACACGGGACACCGAAAATCACACCTATCTGGTGGCGACCATTCGCCCATGGAACATTGATGCATTCCATAATATCGTTGTGCACTTTGATGGCGACTGGCATCTTGTAACCGATCCTGAAAAACTGACACCCGAACTGGTGTCAAAATTGAATCCCAGATACATCTTTTTTCCGCACTGGAGCCAAATCGTGCCAGAAGAAATCCTGCGGCTGTCAGAGTGCGTCTGTTTTCACGAGACGGATTTGCCCTTTGGCCGTGGTGGCAGTCCCATTCAGAATCTCATCGCGCGCGGACACAAAGACACCTGTATCTCTGCTATCCGAATGGTGCGGGACCTGGATGCCGGGCCAATTTATATGAAGCGTGAACTGTCGCTTTTGGGAAGTGCCAAAGAAATATTTGTTTGTGCGGCAAAAATTGTCGCTCACATGATGGAGGAAATCGCTGATCAGCGGCCGGTACCCACGCCACAGGAAGGCGTTCCTGTCATATTTCGGCGACGCACGCCCGACCAAAGCCGCATTGATGATAGCTTTAAAACCATCGAACAATTATACGACCATATTCGTATGCTGGACGCACCGGAGTATCCCCGGGCATTTCTCAACATCAACGGGTTTCGGCTGACGTTTGGGGATGCCACTCTCAACGCGCAAACTGGCGAACTCAAAGGCACTGTAACCATAACAGCAGAGGCAACCGATGATTGACTGGTCCAAATGTAAAAAAGTGCTCACTTTTTTTGCACATCCCGATGACGAAACCCTTGCCGCAGGCGCCACCATGGCCAAATTGTCACAGGAGGGTGCCCAGTTGCACGTGGCCATTCCGGCCACTGGTATATTCAGTCGACGCAATACCCGGGAGGATGCACAAATGCACGTGGACCTGCCTCAATTGCGAAGCGACTGCGCGAAGGCATTGTCCATCCTGGGGGTTTTGCCCAAACACATTTACCTTGGAGAATTTGCCGACAACGAGATGGACCGCCATACCCTGTTGGAAGTGATACACTGGCTGGAAGCTCTGGTGGACCGAATCCAACCGGATTTGGTCCTTACGCATCATCGATACTGCACCAATATCGACCATCAGATTTGCCACGAAGCGGCCGTGGTGGCCACCAGACCGTCAGAAGGGCAACACATTCCGGTTTTATGCGGCGAAGTCCCCAGCAGCACGGGCTACCTGAAACCCGTTCAATGGGATCCACAGCTCTACGTCTCGGTAACCAGCGAACAACTGGACGCAAAGGTGCGCGCGATGCAAACCTACAGAGGCGAAGCGAGGCCCGACCCCCATCCCCGTTCACCGGAGGTGCTGAAAGCTCTGGCCAAGGTGCGCGGCTCTGAAGCGGGCGCTTTTTTCGCAGAAGCATTTATGGTGCAAAAGGTGTTTGGATAATCCGAGTGGCGCGAGACAAAACTGCAGCTATAAATAGAATAATGAATCACGATACACTGACGCTTTTGCGCACAAAGGCGAAGATAATTCGCAAAGATGTTATGCAAATGCTGCATTACGCAGGGTCTGGTCACCCTGGGGGATCACTTTCCGCAGCGGATATTGTGGCGGCGCTGTATTTCCATGAAATGCGCCTGAACCCCAAATCACCCAATTGGCCCCAAAGAGATTTCTTTGTACTGTCAAAAGGACACTCCTGCCCGGTGGTATACGCAGCGCTGGCAGAATCGGGCTTTTTTTCGAAGGATTGGTACAACGGGCTGCGCCATATCAACGGAGCGCTGCAGGGACATCCCGATCGCAAAAAAACACCCGGAATTGAATTTAACAGCGGCTCCCTCTCACAGGGATTTTCATTTGGATTGGGTCGGGCGCTGGCATATAAGCATACAAAGGATACAAATCGCGTCTACATCTTAATGGGTTGCGGTGAACAGGATGAGGGCCAGGTATGGGAGGGGGCCATGTTCGGCGCTCACTACAAACTCAACAACGTTTTGGCCATTGTGGACTACAATCAGCTGCAAAGCGACGATACCAATGACCATATCATGATGCTTAAACCACTGGCCGAAAAATGGCGTTCATTTGGCTGGAATGTCTTTGAAATCGACGGTCACAATATGGAACAGATCCTCGGAGCATTTGCTGACGCGCGGGGGATTCGTCTCAAACCCAGCGTGATTATTGCCAGCACAATCAAAGGCAAAGGAGTATCTTTTATGGAGAATGTTCCCAAATGGCATGGCAGTCTGGCGCCCACCGCCGATGAGTTGAAGCTGGCCATGGCCGAACTGGATAACGACCAATGAGTACCGAATCTCTCCGCGTGGCGTTTGGACAATCGCTAGTAAGGCTGGCCTATAAGTATCCCAATTTTGTTGTGTTCGATGCGGATGTGGCCGGGGGCACCTGTACACATTTTTTCAGAAACGATTTTCCAGACAGATTTATCCAATGCGGCATCGCAGAACAGAATATGATGTCCGCTGCTGCCGGATACTCGCTTTCGGGCATCACACCATTTGTCACATGTTATGCGGTGTTCGCTTCCATGCGCGCGGTGGAACAGGCTCGCAATTCGGTGGCATACCCGGACTTCAATGTAAAAATTGTGGCCTCTCATGTGGGGCTGGATGTGGGACCCGACGGCGTGTCCCACCAGGCACTGGAGGATTTGGCCATATTTCGCGCCATTCCTAATTTCACAGTGATTTCGCCCGCAGATGAACGGGAAGTGCTACAGGCCACCGAAGTCATGCTGCGAACTCATGGTCCAACGTATATGCGCACAGGGCGATCTCCAGTGCCAGACGTTACGCCCGCCGATTACCAGTTTAAAATCGGAAAAGGCGTCGTGCTAAAAGATGGAAGCGAGGTTACCATTGTGGCAACCGGGATAATGGTTCACCGTGCAATCGCGGCCGCACAGCATCTGAAAAATGATGGTATCAATGCAAAAGTTGTCAACATCTCCACTATTAAACCCATCGATCGGCCCCTGCTGCAACAATGCGCCAGCCACAGCAGATTCATGGTGACCTGCGAAGACCACAATATCTATGGTGGACTGTTCAGCAGCGTCCTTGAGGCCATCGCCGATGCGCCGGTTCCCGTTTACCCGGTTGCGGTCCGCGATTGTTTTGCCGAAAGCGGAGAGCCTTTAGCACTGGCCCAAAAATACGGCATTTCCGAAGCAGACATCATCAACCTGATAAAAAGCAAACACAATTAAACCGCGTATAAAACGGTATCGACAATGGTTTGGGAGTGATGCCCCAGATAGAAAGTATACAACGGGTTGATTGAGTGGATTAAAAGCGGGATTTCCCACAAATCGTTATATTGATGGTATACACAAATCTGCAGTACTGGTTTATATTTTTGTATTAAACCGACGGCGCCCTTGATCGCCTGAATTTCGGCGCCCTCAATATCCATTTTAATCATAGTGGGAAAGTTATCTCGTTCAAGAAAAAAGTCATCCAGAGATGTGACCTCTACAATCATATCACCTTGTGTTGAAACAGAAAACTCCATGCTGTTGATATTATCCGTGGCAAAAGACAACGTTGTGGTGTCACTCCACAATCCCTGCTGAACAGGGGTGATATTCTCCTTTGCTCCAAGTGCTTTAATTTTATCTGTCAGCGCCAAAAAATTCCGGTGCTCTGGCTCAAACGAAAAAATGTGACACGAATACCGGGTGTTTTCCAAATACGTTTCTACAGAATCGCCATGCCATGCGCCTCCATCAACAATGACACCGTCTATTTGAGGAAGTGCTCTGGGATGCAGATATTCACGATAGTTAGCCGTCATCAACTGAGACGCGCAAAGGCTGGCTCGAAAACGAATAATTCCCCAATATGCATCCAGGGACGCTTTGTCAGAAAACAGCTTTGCCGCCTGCTGGATTCGCTCTTCTTCATCTTCCTGCCGTATCGCGTCAAAATGCCCCACCCACCTGTCATAATTGGCGCAGAACCCAAAATACAGTTTTTGCACCACTTCCAGTTGTTGCAACTGAGCATCAATCTCCTTTGCATAATCACTGGCAATCAGCACAACCTTGTCTTTCATGGTTTTCAACTTTTGAGGAGATACAATATCAATCCCGTCCAATACCGTGCCATGAAGGGCTGAATTGTTGTCGCAGACAAACAACACATTCTTTTCCAGTTCCCTCAATTTTCTCAATGCATTTTGACCAGCTGCGCCTGCGCCAAAAACCACAAATCCGTCATGATGCTGCAAGGTGTCATGCAGATTATTTTTCATATCAAACAAAAATTGTTCTCCTTCCCCCAAAGGGAACATATTGTTCATCAATCTCAGCTATCAGTCAAAATACATTCCACCATTCAAATTAAGTGTTTGTCCGGAAATATATGCCGCCTCATCGGAACACAGATAGAAACACGCAGAGGCCACTTCGTCGATGTTTCCCAGACGCCCCACCGGAATATTTCGCACTTTTTCCATCCCCGCATCGGTCGAAAGCTCACCGGCAGACATATCCGTGGCCACAAGTCCCGGGGAGACGGCATTACACGTAATGCCCACCCCTGAATAAATCTTTGCAATCGACCGGGTGAGATTTATCAGGCCCGCTTTTGATGCCGCGTAATGCACCTGATTAAATCCCCCCCACTGACCGCCAATCGACACGATATTTACAATTCGACCCCAACCGTGTTTTTGCATAGAGGGAACGACTTCCTGACAAAATGCAAATGGTCCCCTCAGATTGGTGCGCACCATGATGTCAAAATCATTATCTGAGATGGACAAAAACGGCCTTTCCTGAGCCATGGCAGCATTGTTGATTAGAATTTGAACTGGCGTACCAAATTTTTTTCGTACTTGTGAAAGAGCATCTTTTATGCTGCTGCGTTGCGTCACATCCACCTGCACACTCAACGCTTTGTCATACCTGCCCGCCAGTTGCTCCGCCAGTTCTCTCTCCCTTGCAAACCCAACCGCGACTGAATCTCCCCTATCTAAAAAATACTTTGCGATGCCTTTTCCGATGCCACGACTGGCGCCAGACACAAACACCACCCTCAAAGAATCTCGTTGCCCTGGTTTTACAGACGAGTCGCCCATATGAAAGTCCTTTGTTCAATCGACTGATATTAGTGTGACATCGATATTTCTCTGCGCTGCAAATTCGTGAATTTTCTTTTTGATAGGCCGACTGAACGCTGCACTGGCAATCAAAACAGTGGCGTGCGTTTTGTCACGAAATGCCGTTTCCATGGATACCACTCGATAATCCGCCACAATAAACTCAGCCGTTTCGGCCCTTGAGTCCATGACCCTGGCAATTTGTACAGACGCTTCTTTAAGTCGTGGCAACAGCTGCAAAAAGAAGTCTCCTGCGCCGAAAATAAACAAGGGGAAATTGATTCCCGTCGCTTTCGAAACCAACAGTTGAATCGCCATTTCGTTGGGATGCCCGTGAATTCCAAAAAACTTCTGAAAATAAACAGGATTCAAAGCAGTAATAACCCCCTGAACCCATGGCATATGCCGCACTTCGTAAGTCGCATTCGATACAAAATCCGAATACAGCGTATCGAGTCCCACCTTCGTGGCATAGGCGAGATGCCCATCATCAATAAGCTTTGAAATCTGACTCGACCCTTTTCCGGTATCAAACTCCAAAGCCCCGATATGCAACGCTTCTTTAGGCGTGGGGTATTCAACCACACGGGCAATCATTTTGGTCAAATCGGTTCTATTAAACGTGTTTGCTTTCAAGGAAAATGTTTTTGCTGCTGAAAAAAAAGCGTCGATACCTTTTCTAAAAGCCGCAATAATGCGGCCTTGCGCTTCTCTGTTAAAACGCGCCGCTAAATCGATTGGCCCATTCTCCCCGTATGATGCGCAGGACGGCGCCATTGCGTTTAACAGCATTTCAATAAAGTGCACCGATCGATGTATCCGCCGCAATGCATGTTTCGTATCATCGTTGACAGTCAGGAAAAATAGTATAGGAAACCTGGACAGCTCACTTTTTCGCGTGGGATGTTGACAGAAAAGGAGCCCCATGTGTGGACGCATTTCAGTTGGCAGTGTCTCAAACAGGCGCACCAATGCTGTACCGCGTCCGCCAAAATCCACAAGGGCGCCACGATTGTCGAGCAAAATCTGTTTTAGATACGCCAGCAAAAAGCGCTTTTGTGTTGCCGCATTTTGAACGACTTCACTTTGACGTTCCTCGATGTCCGCAGACACCAACTCTGCCAGAGACTTGTCGTTCCAGCGCACATGATACGCATCTTCGCAACGCACATGTTTGTTGGCTTCAATGTCCGCATTTTCAATGGTCAACTGAAATGCGGTGTAAAAATCAGCGATGCTCAAAGCATTCAGAGTGTAAAAGTTACCTTCCCCTGTGCGCATCGCATCGTCATAAGTGGGTAGCAAAATTGATTGTCGAGACGCATGCATCACACCGCTGGGTATTTGCGGATATAATTTGCGAAAGCAGTATTCAAATGTATCGCCTTCACGCAGCATAAAGTGCAATCGCCCAAGTTCAAATTTTTGCGTCATATCAGCCAACCAGTGAGAAAACTCAAAAAGCGCCGGCCCCAATACAGCTGCCCCAAGAAAATAGAACAGTCGGTCCCGTGCATCACCAAACGGCACACTCAGCAGCGCCATAAGCCTGGCATGTTCTCCATTGTACACAGAATGTGAAATGTAGTCCTTTTCGTGCGAAAGCGCTTCCTTGAAGTCGTCACGCAGCGAATAAGGCAGCACCTGAATTCCAAGGGACTTTGGAATGCGCACATCGCTCACCGGGTTATCTCCGATATGCAGCATTTCATGCAGCTGGATGTTCTGTTTTTGGCACACGTGCTTAAACAGATTGCCAGTCACTTTTTTCAAGCCAACTTCACTGGAAACAAAAACCGCATCAATCAAATGGGCATTTTCAAGTTTGGACAACGCCACCTTTTCGATCTGACTGGCAGACAGATACATATCGGAAATGAGCACTACTTTCTTGCCTGCCTCTCTAGCCAAACGAATCCAACGGTCTGTTTGCGGGTTGGCTATCAATTGTTCGTTTTCAATTTGAAGTTCTATTTGCTTGAATCGCTGTCGTTTTGGTTCAGGAATTGGCAGCTGGTAATAAATGTCATCGAGAGTGATCTCTTCAGAACTTATTTTTGCCTCAAGCGCATTTTTGTCGGCGTCTCGCCGATACAGTGCAAAGGTTTCCGGGTTGTTAAAAAACTTCAAAACATCTGGATGTTCGCCTGTCAGGTAATAAACGTCTGTTGGAGATGAACATTTTCGCAAAACAAGCGTGTCGAAAATGTCAAATGAAACAGCTTTATGCTCCGAAATTTTCAACAGAGAAACATAGCGTTCATGTAGTTCAGAACTCTGATATTTTTGGTTCACTGAATCCATTTATTGAATTTACCTCAATACTACTCCAGCGCCTCCGAATATACATACACCGCTCAGCCTGCTACTTAAACGCGAACGAATTGGAACCGTCTACTTCGGCATTAGTCATTTACAACATCATACCTGACAAATTTCACGATTTCTGCTGGCGCCAGGATGCAAATGGATTCACTTTTATTGTGATTACTATCGATGTGACTGCTATTGATACGGGGGGTATGATGGAGAATTTGGATTATAAAAACAAAGCAGAACTCAAATATTGGACAGACCAAAAAAAAATCGAAGCGAATTTCTCCAATTCACACTATCGCTATTTTTATACAACGCACTTCAATTTGAGCGTAAGCGGTAACAGAACGGCGTCATATTAAATCTCGCCTGGTCCAGTATAATTGCTTCGAAATGAACCTGCAAACAAACAGGAG
>JAFGQN010000011.1 GCA_016935665.1 Deltaproteobacteria bacterium
ACAGACACCCACGCGGACACTGCCCCGGACACCCACGCGGATACCAACGCGGACACGGCCCCGGACACCCACGCGGACACCAACGCGGACACGGCCCCGGACACCCACGCGGATACCAACGCGGACACGGATTCCGACGCTGACTATATCGCTGACCCCATAATTCCCACGATTACCGAAACCTGCCCTGTGTTCGCTTCGGGCAACATCACATTTATGGGACTCAGCGGCATTAAGTTAATCGTAGGCCCCATGGGATCCGGCGACGGGTCCATTGTCTTTTATTGGCACGGCACCGGTTCCAGCGCCAACGAAGCCACGTTGCTCATGCCCAGCAGCGTACGCGATGACATCATTGGCAGCGGAGGTATCATTGTTTCGTTCGACAACTCTTTGGGAACCGGCGGAGATTGCTCCGGCACAGCCACCTTCAGCAAAGATGACTTAAATATCGCCGATCAGTTGGTGGCTTGTGCGGTTCGCGACCACAACATCAACCCGCGCCGCGTGTACACCACCGGGTGCAGTGCCGGTGGACTACAGTCCGGTTGCATGGGCGCCCTTCGCGCCAATTACGTGGCCGCCACCGTACCCAATTCAGGAGGACTCGTATTTCCGCAGGCCATTCAAAACGATGACCACACTCCCGCAGTAATGACGATGCACGGCGGTGTATCGGACTGGGTGGTCGTCTCCTTTGCAGAAACCAGTGCCACGTTTGACGCCATGATGGATGATGCCGGCAGTTTTGTGGTGAACTGTGACCACAATGGCGGCCATTGTCAGGCGCCGGCCGAACTGTATGAAGCAGGATGGGAGTTTATGAAAGCACATCCCTTTGGGGTGAATCCATTTCCCTTTGAAACCGGCCTCGTGGGATTCCCAGACTACTGCGCGATATACTGACGATTCATTTCAGACAGGCACACACGCGTTCGGCAACAGAGTCTGATGCTTCGAGATTGACATCAGAGTGGAGTAGCCACCAGAACCACCTTCCTAAACAATGCGTTAAAATTTGAAACGCGGATTGCCAGCTGTTGCGCTGGGGCTTCGGTATCGCGTGTTTCGAAAGCATCCATACTTACAATTTTTTCTGGAATTTAAATGTCGTTACTATTTTTCGAACAGACAAAACGGCTGGGGGCCGCAATTCTCAATTGGTTTCGTATTCAGAAAACATGACAGTTATTGAAAGTCTGTAATTTATTCCCCAATACAAAGGAGACCTGTTCAGCAAAACGATAAAGTCGCTGCGCTGCGCTCACGATCTATTTTTCAGTCCCATTTATTTCAGTGTATCATTTGTAACTGCAAAGTGCATTCCCGGTATTTCAGATGACCGCCATGGCCCGCACCCACTATAGACTGCTGATTTTACCAACCAGCATTGAATCCCAATTTTTCGCCGGATTCATGAGCCTGGGCATTGTCAATTGTATCTTGTACAAAGTTCTTGCCAGCGTTGATGCCATGGGATTGGACTATCCGGTTTTCGAACAGGTTGCAGGAGTCCTGTGCAACCGGATACCAATCCTGCGCGGCAGGACTGCAACAAAAAGAAGCACTCTCCCAATGCGTTGCGAGGGACGAAAACCTCCAATTTATTGCAATGGCATCCGTGGCATTCGGTTTTGTCGCCAGTTCACTCAGTCATGTTCATCTTCCGGTTCCAACTCTACCTGCGGCGGATCAGTTCTTCGATGCCGTTGACTGCGTTGCCGTTCCAGAGTGCTTGCCACCAGGTGGGTTATCTTATCTGTTGCACTTTCGATGGCCTGTTCCAGGGTCTTGGAAAAGCTGCTTACCGCTATTGGCTGCTGGCTTTCCAGTCGCGCTTCCATCATACAGCGTTTTTCGCTATGACCGCGTTTGTCGCTGTTCTCATCACTCAAGTGAACCTCCACACGTGTGATGTGAATACTGTTTCGACCCAAAGCACCTTGCACTATTCCCCGTATGTACGCGGACAGTGATTCATTTCCTTCAATGTGACTATCAGTATTGATTTGTATTTTCATGATTTCTTTCTGACATTGTATTGGTTTTGTCCATTTTTGCGAAGAACTCACAGCGCGCAACAGCGAACACGGCAAATGACTTCACTTTGGAAGCAATGGGCGCAGTCTAATTTTTCATGTGTGTATGCGCCAGCTTTACCTGTGCATCAAAGAGCTCCTGTTTCGGCACGACAGCTCTCACAATATGATTTATTTGCGAACGGGAGTAACCGGCTTCGGCAGATTCCGGAAACGCAGTGATGACGCCTTCATAGAGAACGAGTGCTTCGCGCAAATCCTCCGATTCGTATTGCATTTCGTAAGCTGCCAGGTACTGACGACCGACTTCTGATTTTTCGATGTGTTTCATGTTGTTTCTCCTATTCCTTTGTATTGCAAGCGCAGTATAGGCGCACCTTTGCCCCTGATATGTAATTGCAATTTTCGAGCCAAAAAAATGGCGAAAATGCAGAAATTATATCCTGACAATCCCGATGGTGAGCGAAGATTCGAATTCAAACTCGCTGTATATTGCCTTTGACATCCGTATTGACGTATGAATACCCATCGATAATGGATTGCCGTGGTTGCACGCAGAAAGAGAGAGCGCCGTATTGAAGAGCGTGAAAAGGCACACGTTCTCTTTTACACTGTATCACAAACCGGCCGCGTTCCACCTCACCAAAGCAGCCAGACAGGCCGTTTAAGGTGTGTACTAAAAGATAACCACGTTAAATAGCGAGACAGATAAACCGATGAAACAGCAAACCCAGACACAAACACCTGTTTTTGAGCAGTCGGAACCCCTCATTATTCAGGGCGCACCAATTTCCCCGGGATATGCTCAAGGGACACTTTATCTTCAACCCGGCTTATTGGGGCCAGTTGATATTCCGTTAAACAGTACTCAACATAACGTTGAGGAGGAATTTTATCGGCTGGATGAGGCGACGGCGAAAATATCCGATGATTTACTGATATTGGCCGCACGGGTAGAAAAAGAAATAGACGCGCACCTGGCGGCAGTATTTGGCGCTCACAGAGAAATGCTTAATGACCAGGTCTTAAAAGAAGAATTGCGAAAGGAAATTGTCGACAATCTTGCCACTGCCGGGAGTGCTGTTAAAAGTGTATTTTTACGTTGGGAAACGCGATTTCTGTTGATGGAATCCGCGATGGCACGTGAGAAAAGCGACGATTTGCGCGACATTTCCATACGTTTGCGCAATGCGTTGGCGGGTATAACCGTTCATCCGCTGGAAGCCATTCCAGAAGACTGTATACTGGTGACGCAGCGACTATTGCCCTCCGATACCGTGTTTTTAGGCCGCCGTTCAGTAGCGGCAGTGCTGCTGGAATACGGTACCACTGGCTCCCACGCCGCTCTGTTTGCGCGGCAAATGGGCGTGCCCTGCATTTCTGATATTCCCGAAATTATGAATCGTTTGCCAAGGGGGGCGGCAGCACTGGTGGATGCCCATAAAGGCGTGCTGACAGTAAATCCAAATAGGGAGATGCTGGAGGATTTCGATACGCAGGTAAAGTCTCATAAGCAAATATTTCACGCAGCAAGGGTCAACGCCACAAAGCCAGCGATTACCACAGATGGTGTCATCATTCATGTGAATGCCAATATTGGCTGCAATGAAGATTCCCTCAAGGCGGTTGAATATGGCGCCGATGGTATTGGGCTTTACCGGCTGGAGCAATTTTATATTGGTCGAACGAACCCGCCTGGCCGTGAAGAACTCATCGCCGAGATGCGCCATACGCTGGCGCCCTTCAAGGGAAAGCCCGTGTGCGTGCGACTGTTGGATGCCGGTTCGGACAAGCCATTGCCGTTTATTGGATTTATGGCAGAGACAAATCCCGTTCTGGGCAGAAGAGGAATTCGCCTGATGCGAAAATACCCGGAGCTGCTTAAAATGCAACTACAGGCCATTTTAGCGCTGCATAAAGAATTTGAAATGCAGTGTCTCGTGCCCATGATCACTCTGCCCGAGGATATCCAGTTCGTTCGAAATATGTTGACATTGCAATGCAACCAGCTGAACATCAGGCCCCCTGAACTGGGCGCCATGATCGAAACGCCGGCAGCGGCCTTATCAGCCAAAACGATTGCCCCATTTGTCGATTTTATGAGTTTTGGCACAAATGATCTAACACAATATGTATTTGCTGCCGACAGAGAAAACGCTGCGGTGGAAGAATACTTCAACGACGCATCCGATGTGATATTTCGATTGATGGCACTGGTTCACAGCGATGTCCCCGCCATGAAGCTGTCTATCTGCGGCGAATTGGCAGGACGCAGTGAACATATTGCCAGAATGTTGCGGTGCGGCATCTGTTCACTCAGCGTTGCGCCCCCGCTGGTCGCCATGGTTAAGGAGACCATCCGTGTTTCCGAAGGCCCCCCGAAGGCCGGCGAGGTGCCTGCAATGGGACAAAGGGATCCACTGGATTCGAGCTTGAGGGGACGGTAACATACTCTGTTGCTGTACAAAATGCGTTCCACGCATCATCGAGGATGCGTATTCACTTCTTGTGGTAATATCTGAAATCGCAGCAGGTTCCTTTGGCGGATAGTGTTTGCGTCCGCTCAAACCGCAAGCCTTTCATCAAAGAGGCGGCGGCCACATCGCTCTGGCAAAAAGCCGAACACAAGGGCAATGCATCGTGTGATTTTAAATAGATCATCAGTCCACATTGATGAACGTCAAACGCCCAGTGCGCATCCGTCACAGGAATTGTGGCCAGCCAGCCATCAGGCTCGTTCAATGCGGCAAATGCCCTCGCACTCGATGCGGCCATGAGTTTTGATTTGGCCAGCCATCCCAGGGCCATCCGTTTCGGCCACGATTCCGCTAAAAGGGAAACCACCGCTTCTGGTATGGCAAGATGCATTATATCAAGGGCCTTTTGCTGCGACAGTCCCCCTGTCTCCTGCAGGGATTGATACAGAGCCAGCGCTGCGGTAGCAAACCTGAAATTGTCCCGATTGATGGAACGACGAAACACAGGGGCGCCGTTCTTAAGAACTGCATTTCGTTCGTGGGCATCCGAAGCAATTCGATTGAACATATCTTCCCCACTCAATGAAACGACATAGTCCCTGCTGTGGTGCAGCAACCGCATAAGTATTGTTTGGCGCATAAACTCACCTTGACCCATCTGTTTTGACCGTTGACACATATTTTCAGGCAAAGTTCCAGTCGTAAAAAAGAAAGCGTGTTGCGGTCTTATCTTCCTGCATAATCGTTGTATGCTACCCAAAAAGACAACATTCCAATTTTCGAGAAAACAGAAACCGCCATCGAGCATGATAATCAATTTTTCGTTTTTTTTACAAACGCCCGGGACAATTCAACTCTACTGCCGCGGTGTTTGATTCCAGCGACCCCGCACGCACGGTGTTTTCCAAACCGGTAGTGGATATGGCAGGGGGTTCTGACACATTTTTCAATGCGTACCATTGCGCACTCTGCAAAACGGCCTGCGGCCTCCTTGGGAACACGGAATCTGACAGAGCTGAGCCGCGAGGCCTCAACCGTTTGAGGGCTTCGAGATAGAATCGCTGCCAACGCAAATCTCGTGTTAAAACATAGTATTTGCTTGATACATCCGCTGGCACGCAAACAATTAAATTGGGGGTTGCATGCCAGGGGCGTTTTGCGAAACGCACCTACAAATACAATACGGCCTTTTGTTCCTGAGCGCTGGCGTAGAGTTTCAGTTGGGCTATTTGGGGGGGTGATGCGCTGTCGACCACTTTAATTACGTTGGCGAATTCGGCGAATTCCGGGAGGAGTTCGTTGAGGCGGCTTTGGGCGGTGTCCAGAAAGGGTTGATTCCATATCATGCCGCTGCGGCCGGGGAACATGGCCATGTAGAGGATGTCGGCTTCAACGAGTTCGTTGAAAAAGTGCGTGCCTAAAGACACATCGGGCACCAGGCTGGAGCTCATGGCAACAATTTCGCACAACACGGCCACGCGATTGATTTGCGCGAACGCCACGGGAACGCCCAGCGCTGGAGTGGTGGTACCCCAGCGCCCGGGACCGATGAGTGCCTGATGGAAATTGTCGGACTGTGCCTCTGGCAGATGCACCAGACGGCCAATTACTTCAGCCACCTGATGACGACGGGCTTCGCTAAGCTGCGAGTATTTTTCGGGCACCACGTAAATGAGGCGGTTCAGTGCGATATGGCGGCTTCTGCCAATTACCGGACCGGAGCACTGCAGCACTGTTGTGGCCGAATCGAGCTCGGGCGCAATGCCTGCTTCACCGCTCACGCTCACCTGCATGGGGCGGCATTGCACCAGGTTGATACGATAATCGTCTTTTGAAGTGAAGTTCACAGTGAACTCCACCTCCACCGGATAGTCGTAGCTGTCGCCCAATATGGACAATATCTCCCGCATATCCGTAACCAAATCCGTATCTTCGAGAATGCGATCAAAATTGAGAATCCACGAAAACAAGTCCGTTCGGCCTCGCTGCCGGGCAAACTCCTCCACCTGGCGGTCGCGCTCGGCAAACCAGGCGATTTGCAACCCCACCGAGTTTTTCACCACCTTTTCGAAATCCTGGGTGCCGCAAAAATCCTTAAGCAAATCCAACACATCCACTTTGCGCTGGGCATACTTTCCCGGGTCGCCGGTGTCCAATTCCGCCTTGCGCAATGGCGCGTTCAGGGCCACCAAACGGGTGTAGTCATCGTCACTGCGATCCACCGCCCGCGTGCCCAATCCAAACACCAGTCGCAGCATGCCGCTATTGGGATCGATGCTTTCGTGCCACACATAGGGATTAAACGAAAGCCCAACACCGGCCAGATGGGGATAAAAATAACCGCCCAACACGCATCCCGATACCCGTTGCACCAGCAATCCCATTTCCTCATCCATGTCGAGGATTCCGCGGCTCTTGCGGTATAACAGCGCTTCTTTGCTGAGGGTGGAGGCAAAGATGGTTTTAACGGCTTTTTCAAACGCCTCCAGCCGTTGCTCCGGTGTGCCCTGATTGGGCAAAAACACGCTTTCGTATTTACCGGCAAACGCGTTTCCAAAGTTGTCTTCGAGCAGACTCGACGAGCGCACGATAATGGGCGATTGGCCATAATAGTGCAGCATGTTGCGAAACCGTTTAACAATGTGGGGCGGAAACTCACCGGTCATGATGCGCCGGCGCACTTCTTCTGATCCGTAGAGCATCCCCTCTTCGCTTTGCCGCTTTTGCTGCATCCACCAGCTGCCATCGGATACCAGGTATGTGCAATACAAATCCGTCCCGATAAAAAACGAATCATGGGGCTCAATACTCTGGTGATAACGACCAAACCGCTTTCGAAGGATGGCACGGGCCAGCAGCATGCCCACCGCCTTGCCCCCCAAACGCCCCGGCGCCAGCATGCGACTGCGGATACTCAGCAGGTCCTCCACACTGAGATATTCCCGGGCCAGATTGATGACCCGCGAGTTGCGACTGATCATCATTTTCATTAAAAGCGGCTTGTACGAATCCACCGCCTCCCTGGAAATGCGGCCTTCCCCATAATCCGCGACTGCCGCCTCCACCTTTGAAAAGGTTCTCGACCAAAAACCCATGCGATAACTGGCCACATCCTGCCACGACCAGGACACGGTGCGCATGATTTCGGCTACCGTGGCACTTAAGGTCACCGGGATAAATTCGTCGTCCTTCTTTTCGTGGAGCATGTACATGGTGGCCGAGTGTCGATTCGCCACTTTGCGGGGCAACACAAAAAGTCGCTGCTGACGACTGAACACATCGATAAGCACCTGGGTGTTCTCGATAATGGGCGTGGTGGCGTAAAACGAATGTTCCCCGCGCAAAAACGAAAACAATGCCACGGCCTTTTTTTCGAACAGAAACGGACAGGTCAGTGCAAAAAAATTGCCCACCATCAGGTCTGAAAACCAGCAGGCCGCCAGTGAGGACATGCTGTCAAACAGGTACCGCGCACAATCGTCGCACGCATCGATTTTTTGATGAATGGTAAATACAAATCGCTCAAATCCGATTTCCGGATTCAGGGAAACCGTCTCCACACCCGGGGTGTCTGAAATCAATGGCGCCGTGCCTTCGAAATGAAAATACACCACGTGATGCCCATCCAACACTGCTCTTTCAACGAACGGCTGTGCAAACAGTGTGTACTGTTGCGCTTTATCCACATGGAATACGATATTGTCGCCCGGCAGCACACCGGACATCACCGTATCGAGGCCTAAAAGTCCGGTGGTGAGGGTCACACCACGCCCTGAGCCAGCATGGCGTCGGCCACTTTTTTAAATCCGGCGATGTTGGCGCCGCGAATGTAATTGCACCAGTCCCCTTCCATTCCCTCCATTACACACTGGGCGTGAATGGCTTTCATAATTTGCTGCAGCCGCTGATCCACTTCCTGGCGGGTCCAGCTCATCATCATGCTGTTTTGGGCCATTTCGAGGCCGCTGACCGCCACACCGCCTGCATTGGCCGCCTTGCCAGGAGCATAAAGAATTTTGGCGTTCAGGAAAACATCGATGGCGTCGGGAGAACACGGCATGTTGGCCCCTTCACACACCACATAAACACCGTTTTTCACCAGATTTTCGGCATCTTTTTTATTCACTTCGTTTTGAGTGGCGCTGGGGAATGCACAATCGGCCTTTATATTCCAAAGGGGATTGCTGTCGGCGGAAGAATCCACAGGTACGAAGGTAACACCGGTAAACTGTTTGGCGTATTCTGAAATACGGCCGCGACGCACGTTTTTAAGCATCATCACGTACTCCAGTTTTTGGGTATCAATTCCCGCCGGATCGTGAATCATGCCCCCCGAATCCGATAACGTGACCACTTTGCCTCCCAGTTCCAGAATTTTTTCCACAGTGTACTGCGCCACATTTCCGGAACCCGACACCAGACAGGTTTTGCCTTTTAACGAGTCATTGCGAGTGGCCAGCATCTCCTTTGCAAAATACACCGAACCAAAACCCGTGGCTTCCGGGCGAATCAAAGATCCCCCGTAATTGAGCCCCTTCCCTGTGAGAACGCCGGTAAACTCATTGCGCAGGCGTTTGTACTGACCAAATAAAAAACCGATTTCCCTGGCGCCCACACCAATGTCACCGGCGGGTACATCGGTATGGGGACCGATATGACGCTGCAACTCGGTCATAAAACTTTGGCAGAATCGCATCACCTCGCCATCGCTTTTTCCTTTGGGATCGAAATCGGAACCGCCCTTGCCGCCGCCCATGGAAAGAGTGGTCAGCGCATTTTTAAAAATCTGCTCAAAGCCCAAAAACTTGATGATGCTGAGATTGACCGAATAGTGAAACCGCAACCCACCTTTGTACGGCCCGATGGCGCTGTTGAATTCCACCCGATAGCCGCGATTCACCTGCACCTTTCCCGCATCATCCACCCAGGGCACCCGAAACTGAATCACCCGCTCCGGTTCGACGATGCGCTCCAGAATTCCCGCCTTCTGATACTGGGGATTGTCTTCCACATAATCGGCCAGAGTCTCCAGCACCTCCGCCACCGCCTGATGAAATTCGGTTTCGTGGGGATCGCGTTGTTCAATTTTTGTCAGGATGTGTTTCATGGGTACCCTCCTCGTTGGTCACGGTGACAGTATAGCGCATTGTGCCCAAAACGAAAATGATTTCCCACAGCTACACTATCCTGCTCCCAACGTGAACGATTGTGACGTACAGCTTGACAATCGTATGAATCGATTTCAGACTCCAGCCAGCATTGTCGTAAATATTCCGCAATCGAGCCTCAAAATGAATATCGAACTTACAATTTTTGTTGCCTCATTCATTTTTCTATTCTGCGCCGCCACATTGATTCGCATCTGGGTAAAAAAGGCGCAGGAAGCGCGCTGTTTAAATCGGTACAACGCCATTATTCGCCAGGGCATGCAAATTCCGCCGACCCTGCATCCAGTATTCGACGCCACGCGGTGCATCGGTTCGGGCGCGTGCACAAAGGTCTGTCCCCAGGGAGACGATGTGGTGGGACGCATCCATGGGCGCGGGGTATTAATAGATCCATCCATGTGCATTGGTCACGGACGCTGTGCGGCGTCCTGCCCCATGGGCGCCATCCGACTGGTGTTTGGTTCAGCGCAGCGGGGCGTTGATATTCCTCATCTGTCGCCCCAATTCGAAACAAATGTAAAAGGCCTGTACATCACCGGCGAGCTGGGGGGAATGGGACTCATCGCCAATGCGGTGCGTCAGGCCAAAGAGGGAATATCGAATATTGCCCAAACACTCCCATCACGCACCCGCGACGGCGCGTCAACGCAAATGGTGGATGTGGTGATTGTGGGAGCGGGTCCAGCGGGCATCACCAGTGCGCTGGCTGCCATGGAGCACGGCCTCACGTATCGGCTTTTTGATAAAGAGGCACAGGTGGGAGGCGCCATTCTTCAATATCCGCGAAGTAAAATAGTCATGACACGCCCCATGCAACTGCCACTCGTGGGCAATATTCGCGCCACCACCATGAGCAAGGAAGGTTTGGTGGCGCTCTTTAACAAAGTTGTGACAAGGCACAACATCCGTCTGGAAGGCGGTGTGTATGTTGAAGAGATTCTCCAAAACGCGGACGGGACCTTCTTTGTTACTGCCGGCAGCGAAACCGTCCACACCCGAACCGTGATGCTGGCCATTGGTCGTCGGGGCGTTCCCCGGAAGCTCGGCGTTGCGGGCGAACAGCTCCCTCATGTGTGCTACAGCATGATTGAACCGGACCCATTCGTTGGCCGCCGCGTGCTGGTGGTTGGCGGGGGCAATTCCGCTGTGGAAACCGCCCTGATGCTGGCGGAAGAAAAAGACACCATTGTCCAGCTCTCGTACCGCGACAGCGGATTAACAAGCGCCAATGCGGCCAACCGCGACAAATTTGACCGCGCGGTGAAGGATGGCAAAATCAACGCCCTCCCCAACAGCACCGTCAGTGAAATTACCCAAACCCATGTCCAATTGCTGGTCAACGGCGAAATTAAAACGGTGCCGGTCGATGCGGTCATCATCCAAATTGGCGGGGAACTGCCCACCGCAATGCTCCATCGGATTGGCGTCTCCATTGAGCGCCATTTTGGGGAAGAAATCGAACAGCACCGTAAGATAGACAATGCAAAAGAAATCTTTACCCATATCCGCAACCAGCGTCGCGCAAAGGGATTGCAGAATTTTCATGTGACCCCCGCTTTCCCTCCGGTCTGGCTCAAGTGGGTGATGGGCCTTTTGGGAGTGGCCGCCCTGCTGTTCCTGTTTTACGCGGGGCGGGAGTACTATCTGGCGTCAGATACCATGAGACGCGACAATGACGCACTTCGCATCTTCAGCGCGTCCGGCGCAATGGGTCACCGGCTGGGGATTTGGGCCGCTGTGCTGATGCTCATTAACGTCAGTTATTTTGCGCGCAAGGAACTGCGAACGCTCTCCCGTTTGGGGAATATACAAACGTGGATGTTTTTCCACCAGCTGAGCGGATTGATAGTGGCCACTATGGTCCTTTTGCATACAGGTCTGATTTTAAACAACGCATTCGCACTGGCGCTGTACATCAGCCTTGGCATCGTGGTTGGAACAGGCATCATTGGTCGAACCTTTTTTACCATGGTCCCCATCGATCCTCGCGGACGGCCGCTGACCCACGCAGCACTGGTGGACCTGTCGGCACGAATGAAAAAAAGATACACCGATTTATTCGGCAGACTGGACCAGGCCATAAAGGTGAACCGCATTCTCGATTTGAGTTACAAACCCCAAAGGCCGTGGTTCAGTCTGTTGTTTCGACTGTTTACCATCTGGCCGTATCGATATGTTCAATTGATGACAATCCTTTTTACTGCCCAAAAAAGAATGAAAACCGCAGCGGAATATCGCTCGTTCAAACGCTACTCCCTCGAAATGGCACGGCTGCGCCTGCAATTGGAAATCTCTCCACGCATAAAGGGCGTTCTTCAACTGTGGCGTTCCGGTCATGCGCTCCTCGCGCTGATGACCATCACTCTGGTAGTGATTCACATTTTTGTGGAGATATGGCTGGGATACTAATCATGAAGCGCAACAGACAACGCAAAATGCACCTTGTCTTTCTGATTTCGACTGTTTTCAGCATGTCCATCAGCATCAGTGGCAACGCTGCGGGGCAGGTATTTTCCCCAGGAAAACTCTCCAATGCACACGCCCAATGGGACTCCCTGAACCATTGCGACAAATGCCACACGCCAGGCCAAAAAATCGATCGTCAAAAATGCCTCACGTGTCATCGGCCGCTGGCAGAGCGCATTCGAAAGCAACAGGGATTTCACGGTCAAAAACAGATTCGAAAGCAGCGATGCGAAAAATGTCACCCGGAACATCGTGGCCAGGAGGCGTCACTTGTGGACTGGACCAAATCCAGTATCAGTGGCGCCCCGCCCACTTCAAAAAAACAGTTCGATCACTTGCAAACGGGCTGGCCCCTTAAGGGCGCCCATGCCAAAGCGGAATGTGCCGACTGTCATCAGTCACGACGTATAAAAGATGCCAAAGTCCTTGCGTACCTCAAAACAACTCGGGATGCGGAAACGTTTCAGGGACTGTCCACGGCGTGTATCGACTGTCATTTCGATGAACATCGAGGGCAGCTAAAAGCCGCCTGTGACAAATGCCATACCGAAAAATCGTTCAAACCAGTATCGAAATTTACTCACGACAAGTATTGGAAGCTGGAAGGTGCTCATAAAAAGGTCCCGTGCATCAAATGCCATCTTGAACAAACCGATGCCACGTATTCTCAAAAAGCGTTTCCAAAGCCCCGGGCGGCAACGTACCTGAAAATGAACGGTATTCCCCATGACAGCTGCACAGACTGTCACACCGATGCCCACCACAATCGTTTTGGCAAGAATTGCCTGTCCTGTCACAACGTCAACAGTTGGGTCATTGATACGCCCACACGGGACCTCTCTTTTCACAATCGTACGGATTTTCCGCTTTTGGGACGTCATCGATTTGTGCCCTGCGAACGTTGCCATCCCCGCAATGCGAAGGGCAACATGAAGCTGACCCCCATTGCCCATGAGCGATGCAACACCTGCCATCCCAACGCACACCCGGATTTTTCGCCTGCCCATTATTTGAAACGCGATTGTGGTGAGTGTCACACCAATGGGGGGTTCGCCCCCTCAAAATTCACCCTGAACGACCATCAAAAGACAAAATTTCCATTATCCGCGCCCCACCAGACGGTGGCCTGTCCGGTGTGTCATCTCAACAAAATGGGCCAGCCCGTAACCGATACCGGTTCTAAAAAGCTGGCCGGATTCACGGCGAAAAGAGTGCTGTCCAAATGGCGACTCATATCCGATGTGGCCCCACAGAAATGTGATCGCTGCCATGCGTCCCCCCACAGAAGTCAGTTTGCTGGACAACAGTGCACCAATTGTCACAACGGCACATCCTGGCGAATTGATGCAACCACATGGCAACACGAAAAGCACAGCACCTATGCACTCAAAGGTCGCCACAAAAAGGTGGCCTGCGCCAAATGCCATCTGACAGAATCCGATTTGGACGGAACATTCGTGCGTTATCGCCCCATCGACCATGCGGATTGCACCCCCTGCCATGGCGACCACCATCTGGGACAGTTTCGCCTGCTCTCTCCCAAAAAGAAATGCAGCAACTGCCATGAGGAAAAGGGATTTGCGCCGAGCAAATTTGATCACAACAATCCGGCATTCTGTACGTTCCCCCTCAGGGGAAAGCACCTTAAGACCCGTTGTATCAAGTGCCATCCAAGGACCACACTGGCGGACGGAGTGTCCACCATTCGCTATCGGCCCACGTTGAGTGACTGTGATCTGTGCCACGCGGATGAACACCGGGGCGCGTTTAGCAAAGCCGCCACTGTGCAGCATCGACCCAACAGTGCGATACCATCCGCAGGAACATCCCCCCCCAACGCGCGCGATTTATGGGGCGCACCGAAAAACTGGTTTCCGCCTCAAAGCACCCGTACCGATTGCAGTGCCTGTCATAAGGAATCCGGCTGGCACGATGTGCAATTCGATCACTCCCAAACAACATTCCCCCTCAAAGGGCATCATCGCCAGGTGCCCTGCGACCAATGCCATAAAAAAGACATCAGCACGCCGTTGCCCCTCAATTGCGTGGGGTGTCACGAAGATGTGCATCGCGGCAGTCTGGGCGCCAACTGCGCGGAGTGTCACAACGAAGAAGGCTTCCGCAATACATCCCCCGCGGTACTGGCCAGACACAATCGCACCCGATTCCCGCTGGTGGGCAGACACGCGGCGCTGCCCTGCACCGAGTGTCATCGGGATGCCAATGGACGGGAGTTTCAAAAAGTGCCAACGCAGTGTGTTGCCTGCCATGCAAAGGATATTCCCGCACCTGGCCAAACCAGCGTGGATCACAGCGCCATCCACATGGCCTGCGATCGCTGCCATACGCCCGTGAGTTGGAAAACAGCCGCCTTCGAAGGACATGACCGCTGCTTCCCCATTGGGACATTCAGCAAACACGGTTCGGTGAGTTGCACAAAATGCCATCAGGGCGCTCCACCATCATCATTGTCAGACTGTTCCACAGGCACATTCTCGTGCCGTCAATGCCACGGGTGTCAAACGGCGCGTCACAGAGGCGTGCCAGGTTATGCCTGCGAAGACAGGAGGTGCTACGAATGCCATCGAAATCCCTGATGCTTCCGGCAACTGCTCGCGCCGCCCTGGCAATGGCGATAATCGCGATATGCGTAGCCATTTTTATGGCGTCCACTGCATTCGCCCAGCAATTCCATACGGATGTGTTGGTTACGTATGTGAGCCCAACTCAGATATATCTCTCCGGCGGGAAGGACGCCGGCATTTTCACTGGCGACAGCGTGACCATCATGCGCAATGGGGAGACGATTGCCAGGGGATTGATTGACAAGACAAGCGACACCGGCGCCGTGGCAATCCTGATCGCATCAAAGACACCTGTTCGGGAGGGCGACATCATCGTACCCATGTCCCACAGCCGCGACGAAAACAAACGAGCCCTGCCCCAAACGGCCCGCCGACACCGCGAATCCCCGCCCAACTGGAGCAATCAACAACTTCAAACCCAATGGCAGCAATCGCTTGTGGATGATCCGCCTGTCAAGGTGGTCTACAATGGCACATCCAGACGACAGTCGCCAGGCGAAACTCTTTCTGCGGCGGTGGCGACCGAAGTGCGACAGTATTCATACTTTCAAAGCAGCCAATATTTGCAGACAGAACAAACCGTTTGGTTTTCCGTTCACGGCGCCAATCTGTGGCAACCGGGTCTGGCCTTTGCCATTGACGGCTCGGTAAGGGGACGATACGACAATCACGACGATGCGTATTTGAACTCCCGGCGTGCGATTCCGCTCATTCGAACACTGGCCCTCACCTATCGCATGCGGCAGTATCCGTTTGTGACCACCCTTGGCCGATTCACACCCAATGCGCCAGTGGTGCACACCATTGACGGGCTATCCACCGAACTTGAGTCCCGGCGGTTCGCCATCTCGCTGTTTGGCGGGTTGCAACCGGACGAAGAAGACCTGATGGTTAACGTCCACAGAACGGTATTTGGCCTGGCATCCCGCTTGTCACCGGGAAAAACGGGCCGATACACGGTGGAGACGGTTGCCATGGCACAGATGTATAAAAGTCATTTTTATCGCGCCGCCATTGGCATCAACAATCGATATTTCCGCCCCAGTGGCTTTCATTTTACCCAAAGTGCGGTGCTGGATCTTCTCTCGACCCAAAACACTGAGCACTCAAAGGGGGACGTGACGCTGTCCAGAGCCGCGGTGGACGCGGTGTGGCCCATTCGCAAACGGGTGGGTCTGGACCTTCATGCCCGCCACATTGACAATGTTGTATTTTCAGAGGATGGTTCGTTCCTGCCAAAGGAATGGCTGACGTCGGTCTCCCACTCCGGAAGTACCCGGTTGGAAACGGGTCTCAGCGTGAAATCAAAGAGAAACAACCTGCTGCGACCGTACATTTTTGGTCTGGGCGATTTGACGTCCGGCAGTTATGATGGCGCTCTTGGCGGTGTGGGATTCAGCGTTGAAGACAAAACGCTGTTTTCGTCAAGAACCGGCATTCTGACGGTTGTGGATTACGGCATCGGCACGGGGCAGCGCGCCAACATTGATGTCACCTTGAACACGCCATTAAAAAACAGCCGATTGTATCTGTTGAGCGGTTTGTTCACCACCTGGAACTGGGTTTACGAGTCCGATGTGCATACCCTTCGAAACCTGGCCTTTGCGATGCTTCGCGGACAACTCAAAAGAAACTTCGACATAACCGCCAACTGGCAGGTGGGCTACGACCACGCGCTGGTGCGTCTGACGTATCCCTTTGGTGTTTGGATGCAATTCCAGCTGGGCATTACCGCACGTTACTGAATCACAACTTCGGCTGTGGCATTTTGGCGAGGGCCCCATCTTCGTAATCCACCGCCAAAATGGGCCGAAATTCGGTGGCCAGGAATAAATCGTACGCATCTTTCACCCTGGCATAGTCGGCGGGATGCGACTTTTCGAGCGAATCGCCATATTCTCCCTTATCGGCCAGATTGTAAAAGCGTATCGCGCCGGTCTGATCCAGCAAATGCAACTTCCAGCCATCGAAAATGAACACGCGCCGGGATTCGTACATTTCGTTCTGGCGCAAATCGGCAAACACGTAGGGCATTTGCAGTTCCTGACCGGGTACCCAATCCGCCAGCAGACTTTGGCCATGGGTCCCCTTTGGTACGGGAACGTCAAACAAATCGAGCAGTGTGGCATACATATTGATAGCACTGGTGGGTCTGGCAATCCGTTTGGACGTAAGGCCCGGGCCCACAATCGCCAGGGGGATTTTAATATTTTCCTCGTACAGTTCGTATCCGTGCAGCCAGCGGCCGTGCTCGTTGAAGGACTCGCCGTGGTCGGCGGACAAAATCACCACCGTTCTTTTGTCCAGACCCAGCTCCCGGAAGGTATCCAGAACCTTGCCGATGTAAAAATCGGTAAAGAGCACCTCGTGGTCGTAGCCATCCCGTCGGCTGGTACCAAATTTTTTAAATCCCTCGTGTTCGAGATAGTCCCCATGGGGATCCATGAAATGCACCCACATAAAAAAACGCCCCGAGGTGTTTTTGGGATCCTTCAGCCACTTTATGGCAATCCGGGCCACATCGGGGGAGGTGAACTGTTTGGCGGAATTCACGGTGTTGGTGGGCTGCCCCGTCACAAACTCCCAATGTTGAAAGCCCTGGTGCCAGCCATAAAACGGCCGGAACAGAAAGTGACTCATCAGCGCGCCGCACATGACCGTTGGACCGCATATCCGTTCGGCGGCAAATGTTTCATCCAGCCCCACACGAAGCTTATGCGCTTTGCTGCGGTGCAGCTCACTGGGATACTTGCCGGTCATCAGAGCGGGGATGGACTGTGATGTATACGAACTGATGGAATAAGCGTTTTCGTAGATGACCCCGTCCTTAAACATTTTGTCGATATTGGGAGTCACGTCTCGCTCGTAGCCCATGAACCCCGGCGCGTCCGCGCGCAAGGCATCCACGGTTATCAGCAGTACGGATACATCTTTGGGCAATGTTGGCTTTTCAAGTGTCTTTTTGGGGGCGCCGCCGGGCTTGTTTACCCGTCCAGCGAGTTCATTGAGATTCAGATCCGCACCGGAGCAGTCTTCATCAATTCGGTTGTCCGGAATCTCTCTGGCGCCCGGATAAATAGTACCGTCGCTGTCGTTGCAGTCGCGACCACCGAACCACCGGGCATGCCCGTCGCCGTCTTTATCGCCAATCCGCCGAAGCACTTTGCCAGACAACATGGCCAGTCCGCCCACATCGTTAACACGCTCCACCATCACGGGATTATGTTTCGACACCTGGAATGCCAGCAACGGTGGAACGAGAATCAGCACACCGGATACGCTGCCGGTAATCCAGAGGGTATTGGCCCTGAGGCGCTTGCGGACAAAAAAATAAAAAACGAGCGATACCACGATTACCGCCAGCATGACAAACAGCGGTTGGGCCCCCAATCCATCCAATTTGAATAAACTCATAAAGGCAAACGGATTGCCTGTGCCACTGTCTCCAAAAATATATCCGTAACCCATCGCCACCGTCCAGATGAGCGCCACACCCACCAACGCATTGACCGGTATGGCGGCGCGGGATGATGCGCCCATGCGTCGCATCGCCCATAATCGCAACAGGATGTAAACGCGCCCGCCAACAAGTCCCAGCAGTACAATACATATCAGCAGTGTCATCAGCAATGCAAACGCCGCCAGTCCCATGTGGTGAAAACGCGTCATGTAAAATACGGTTGTAAAGTAAAATAGTGGCATTGCCACAAGTCCCATGGCGCCCGTTGCGCCAATTGCCGCAAACAGCGACGCGTTGGGAGTGAACAGCAACCGTCTCCAGTCCGCGGACCGCACTCCTTCAGGTAGCATCCAAACCAATGCCAACAGGGAGCCCGCTAAAACCATGCCCAACGGAATTAACAATCCGGTTGTAAACACCATTACGGCTGGAGCGCTCCACATCCCTGCCAACCATCCCTCGGCAATACCGGCAATACCCCCCGACGCCGCACCACACACAACCGCCAGCAGCAGCGCCCGTATAAATTTGTGCATATCCGTCAACCTGTATAATAAATAAAATTTGTATTCATGAGTGCGTTAAAAGGTTTAGCTGAGAGCTGTAACACAATTCTTTTTATTTGTGCACGTGAAAAACTCCGGACTAATACCCCATGCTCTCGCGGGGATTGGAGGGAATATCCATCACGCCGCGTTCACGCATGACGAGGTGCAGTTCGTGGGTTAATACCGGTGATCGCTCCGCGATGCGACGCAAATCCGCCCCTGCAATTCGAAATGCCGACAGGGATGTGCGGGCAATCACCGAGGCATTTCGACGACTGCTGTATCCCATGGCAACGTTCTCTCCAAAAAAGTCACCGGGCCCCAGTTCATCCTCCAGCGTCTCGCCGCTGCGCGAGCGTTTCACCACATTGGCCATTCCGGAAAGAATCACATAAAAATCATCGGACTTGCCCCCCTGTCTTAAAATATGCGTACCCTGGGGATATTCCCGTTTCTCCGCCAGCAATGATATTTCATGTTTGGCATGGGGATGGAGGTTTCGAAACAGTTTCACTCTGGAGATTACTTCACGGGATCCCCAAAGGCGTTCAAATCGCGCCTTCAGCCCATTGGCTTCCACAAACTCAAGGAAAATATCTCCAGGCAGCCGAAAAAGGACACAGGCCGATAATGTGCGAAAAGAGGCGTTTCGCTTCACATCCCGAATAATTGACATTTCCCCAAAAAAATCACCGCTCTCCAGCATGGCAATCTGTTCGGGCGTTTCGCCGTTCAAATCCAGTATTTCACCACTACCCGAGAGGATGAAATAAAAGCCGTCCCCATGGGCGCCCTGATCGATCACATCCACCGAAGGCCCCACTTCCATCACCTTCCCCTGGGAAAACACCACATTTATCCAAAACAGATCCGACACATCCAGAAGCTTCATGGTCTTTAAAAGCTTCAACACCAGCGATTGGGCCATCGAATTGCATTCCAGATACGTTTTTCCCCATCCCGGCGTTTCCACAGGAAACCGCGACGTATCCACTTTGTCCGGATTAACATGGTAAAACAGAAAGTCAGTATCTGGATTATTCAAAATATCCGATGCAAAATCCGATGGCTCGCCATGAATCGGGGGACCGCCGCCATCAATCATCACCAGCCGCTCCCCGCCCTGCACCAGTTGTTTCATGCGTTTGCATTTGGCTTCCGTTATGGCTCCCTGAGCGGTCATTTCATCAAGTCTGGCAAACCCCGCCGTATCGCTGCTGTGCACAATAGTATGCAACCGCCCGTCGGGTCCCTGAACGGACACGCGAAACCCCACCGTTGGGATGGAGTGAACGGTATAAAAGAATTCCCACTGAGCCCCGTACATATTGAATATCTTCCCAGGAATCACTTCGGTAAACGTCAAATAATTCCGAATCACATCCGTGGATTCACCCAGCACATTGCTGGTTTTAATTAGCATGGACTCATATATTTCCCGTGTGGTGATAATATTTGCCGTCTGCTCCGACAATATCATGTCCATAAGGGTGCAGTGATCATCGTGCACGTGGGACAGGATGACGCCCGCAAGGTCCGACTTGGGAATTCCCAGCCGGCGCAGATATTCCGAAGTTCCCACCGGTCCATCCACGAGGAATCCATTGCAGTTAATCCACATCACCATACCCGTCGTCGGCCCTTCCGTATCGAATCCAGAGTAGGTGCCCAACAGTTTCACGCGCAATATTTGCGGGATTTCCGGCTGCATTTCAGTATCCACGCTAATGGGGAGTTGCTCCCCTTTGAAATGCAGGTCAATCAGGTGACTCGTCTTTGGGGTGTTCAACCGATACTGATTTTCGCCCATATGGGTGACCGTTGGCCCTTCCTCCCACAACGGAATACCCGAAGTCGCCGCGTCCGGCAATATTACGAACTCCAGCATGTCATCCAGCTGCAGTGGCCGACCGTCGTTTTTCAGCGCCATGTAGTCCATCATTTTGGAAAGTGTTTGAATACGCCGTTTAGACACCTTCCAGCTCTTCATCTGTTCGCGAGAGGGACCATAAAGCGTTACCATCATTGTTTCCCGCACACGCTGACACATCTGAGCGGTGCCAATGACGCGGAAGCGGCAATTGCAATCGCGTGTATCGAAAAACAAATGCCAGTACGCCAGAAATTCGAGCGCAATTTGAGATACACCGTTGACGTAACCCAAATCCGGCAGAACGACCACGCGAGGCATCTTTCGCCCTGCTCTTAAAACGAATTTCAGAATCTCGGGCGGCGCGCCAAAAAGAACGGCATCATTACCATCCTGATAATGACAACATCCGGGCAGAATCTGTTGAATATCCATGTAGCCTCGTTCTTTCTTTACTCCGGTCTTTCAAGAGATAAAAGGCCCAGCATGATGATTCCTACTCCTGTATCTTTCAGAACCGACAACAGATTATAATATGGAAACACCGGGTTTCGAGAAAAAAACGGCGCGACAATGTTTCCAGGAATTCTCTTCGAAATCCCCTGGGTCAGTTCAACCCATGCAGGTCATTTCATACCCCCTCCGGAGCGTAAAACTCAAAAACGCCAAATCTCTTATAAACTTTTAAATTGGGTAGCCGTGTTTAGGGTGTATGGCTCTTTTGGGCGAAAGGAGAACGAATGCAAACCATCTCAATAGTGGAACCTTTAACTGTGTTAAATATCCGTTCCGCACATAAAATCATCAGCGATGCCGTCGCGAAAAACACGGATGGCGTTGTTGTTGACTTGAAGGATGTAAGCGATTGTGACACCAGCGGGGTACAACTCGTCATCGCAGTATGGAAATACGCAGCAAACAAAAATCGGAAAATCGATTTTAAAAACATTTCAGACGCAGTGGCGAACGCTTTTTCAATTGTTGGGATAGACGACATTAATGACTTTTTTAGCGCGAAGGAGTGAGGTGGAAAATGACGAAAACGATCATGACCGCTGACGATTCCGCAAGCATGCGGCAGATGATAACGTTTACGTTGAAGCAGGCCGGCTACGACGTGGTGGAAGCAGAGGATGGCAAAGATGCGTTGTCAAAAGCGGAATCGGGCAGCATCGACATGCTGATCACGGACTTGAATATGCCCAATATGAATGGCATGGAGCTGATTCATGCCATACGCCAGATAGAAAAGTACAAGTTTATTCCTATCATTATGCTGACCACTGAATCCGACGCGGAAAAAAAACAGCAGGGCAAACTGGCTGGCGCCACCGGATGGTTGGTGAAGCCGTTTCAGCCACCACAACTGACGGCTGTGATAAAAAAAGTGTTGCGCTAAAATGAAAGGCACTGGCATGAACTCGCCGCAAAGTTTTAAAGATGCGTTTATTGCAGAAGCGGAAGATCTATTGGTAGAAATAGAGGAATGTGTTCTGGACATTGAAACCAATCCGGAAGACATGGATGCTATTAATCGCCTGTTCCGCGCGATGCACACCATAAAAGGCTCCGGAGCCATGTTTGGCTTTGAAGACATTGCATCCTTCACCCATCATGTGGAAACGGCACTCGACTTTGTGCGTGAAGGCAAGCTGAAAATCTCAACCAAATTGATTAACATGGTTCTCAAGTCCAGAGACCATATTAAAGCAATGCTGGAACATTCGCAAGGCGGCCCCGTTGTTCGTGCATCGCAGACAGAAGACCTCATTAAGGTAATCGAGTCTTTGATTCCCAACAAACTGAAGAATCAACCACCCCGGGAAACCATAGTTCCAAGCATGCTTCCCAAAACGCCAACTCCTGTGGAAAAAGTGTTTCGAATCAGTGTCAAACCTAACGAGAATATCTTTTCATTTGGAATGGATCCGGCACTATTGGTGGAGGAGCTGCGTCAACTGGGGGAATGCACGGTGACGCCGTATACCGGAAGCATCCCCACACTGGACCAAATTGCCCCGGTGTCCTGTTATATCCACTGGGACATCATCCTTTTTACCAATTTTGATGAAAACGCTGTGAGGGATGTATTCATTTTCGTCGAAGACGAGTGCGAAACCAAAATTCTGGATATTTCAGACAACCGGGACGATATTCCAAAAGTTGGGGAAATTCTTGTCAGCAAAGGCGATACCACGAAGGAACAGGTGGAAGATGCGCTCAGAAGACAGAGCAGAATTGGCGATCTGTTGGCGCAGACCAGCGGCATCCCAAAAGAACGAATAAAGTCGGCATTGGCGGAACAAAAAACACTGGAAAGAAAGAAAGCCGCCAGCCAGCAGGAAACAGTGAAAGTGGCCGCTGAAAAACTGGATGCACTGGTAAATCTGGTTGGGGAGCTGGTAATTGTCCAGGCGCAGCTAAGCAGCATCTCAAGACACGTGAACGCGCCTCCGCTTCAGACATCCGTTGAAGAAATAGAACGACTGATTAGCGAACTTCGGGATGTAGCGCTGAATGTGCGCATGATGCCCATCGGAACCACTTTTGCCAAATTTCGGCGGCTGGTTCGGGATTTGTCTTCAGAACTGGGCAAGGAAATCAAGCTGGAAACCGAAGGTGCTGAAACTGAAATGGACAAAACCGTTTTGGATAAACTGGGAGACCCATTGGTGCATCTGATACGCAACAGTATTGACCACGGCGTTGAATCGCCTGATGTGCGTCTGGCATCCGGAAAACCATCGACGGGAACCATTCGGTTGGCTGCCCAGCACCGTGGCGCGAAAGTGGTCATTTCCATCACGGATGACGGCAAAGGGCTGGATGTAGACAAAATCTTAAAAAAAGCCCAGGAGCGGCAACTCATTCCCAAAGACGCGGATTTGTCGGAAAGAGAAATTTACAATCTCATTATGGCGCCGGGATTCTCAACCGCCGAACAAGTATCCCAGGTTTCCGGTCGCGGTGTGGGAATGGATGTAGTAAAAAAACAGATTGAGGCGCTTCGGGGCAGTGTGTCGATACAAAGCGACACAGGCAAAGGCACGCATATCGAGCTGTCCCTGCCACTCACACTGGCAATCATTGATGGTCTTTTAGTGGAGGTAGATGAGGACAAATACGTTATCCCGGTGAACTCAGTGGAAGAATGCCTTGAATTAACCGAATCCAGCAAGGCAATGGATAAGTCCAGAAATCTTTTGAAGGTTCGCGGAGAACTTGTGCCGTTTGTTCGGTTGCGCGAAGTTTTTGGTATCAAGACAAAAGAGTCCAAACTGGAAGAAGCCGTTGTGGTGGAGATGGGAGACTCCCGCATTGGCATCGTTGTGGACAGAATCGTGGGCGATCACCAGACGGTTATCAAATCTCTGGGCCATTTATATCGAAATGTGCAGGGCGTTTCTGGTGCAACCATTATGGGCGACGGGAATGTTGCCCTGATTGTGGATATTCCAAGTCTGGCGTCCATCGCAAACATTGATGAACAACAACATTTGCAACAGAATCGATCAGTAATCCAATAAAGGGGGAAAAGGCATGAAAAATAAATTAGATTCAGTTTCAAATCCAACCACAGAAGGAGACGGTTTTTCGCTGAGTTCGGTGCAGAAGTGGTTAAAAAATGTGCCCATCGCCATGAAGATTTCAGGAATGGGGCTTGCAATAGCGGCAATGTTTATCGTTTTTATTTTTGGATGGGTTCTGCCATCGGCTAAAGACGGTATGTTGGACAAAAAGAAAAATAAAATTCAGGAACAGACACAGCTGGCATACAGCATCGCAGAGAGTTACTACGAACGCGCAAAGAAAGGCGAAATGACCGAAGACGAGGCAAAAAGGGCGGCCAGCGAACAGATAGGCGCATTGCGTTACGGCCCAACCAACAAAGACTATTTCTGGATAAATGACACACGCCCGTACATGGTCATGCATCCTTTTTCACCCCAGCTCAATGGCACCGATCTGTCTGGCAAAGTCGATTCCAGCGGCAAATACATGTTTAAGGATTTCGCAAAGGTGGCAAAGGAGAAAGGGGGGGGATTTTCGGAGTACATGTGGCAGTATCTGGATCAAAAAGATAGGATTGTCCCAAAAATATCCCATATCGCCTATTTCAAACCATGGGATTGGTGTATTGGCACAGGGATGTACATAGAAGATATCAATGAGGAGATGGCGGCATGGGCCAACAGTCTCATCTGGATAATATCGCTAATATCCATCATTGCAGTTGTTGCCGCTTTCCTGATGGCTTCCACCATCGCCAAAAGAATAAAACAGGCAGCAAAGGCGATGAACGCTGTGGCCGTTGGCAATATGGACTACAAACTGACGACGGACAACGACGATGAAATTGGTTCGATGATTAAGTCGTTCAACAAGGTGGTCGGCAGCATCAGGGAAATCATAGCGGCCATCACACAGAATACCGTTGATATTCAACACGGGCACCTCACCATGCGCGCGGACGATTCCCCATATGAAGGTGGCTGGAAAAATCTGGTTGCAGGCATAAATACACTCAGCGACGCCCTGGTTGGACACATCGCGCAGATTCCGTCTCCGGTATGGGTTTTGGATAAGAACGCCAAAGTCATTTTTGCAAACGACATTATGCTGGAGTTACTTGGAACCACTCAAAAAGAGATACTTGGGACAAAATACAACCGCCATTTCCAGGCTGGCAGTTATTCTGAAAATATCGATGTTGTGGGGACAGCGTTGCAGTCCGGGCAATCCGAATCAGGCAGGGGCGAAATCATAGTGAAGGGCCGCAAATTTGACATGAATTTTGTAGCGTCCCCCATATTTGACGAAAAAAACGACCCCATTGGCGTTGTTGAATTTGTTGTGGATCAGACAGAAATTAAAAATGCCGCTCGTCGAACGGAAAAACAGGCGGAATACCAATCCGCGCAGGTTGCGACACTGCTGAAGGTGCTTGACGAAATTTCAAAAGGAAATCTACTCGTCTCAATGACCGTGGGCGAGCACGATGAAGACACGCAGGATATCGCCGCAAACTTCACAGCAATAAAGAGCACTATCGATTCAATGCTGAAAAATCTCTCAACGTTCGCCAAAGAGGTTCAGGACGCGGCACATCAGGTTATTCTTGGATCCAATCAAACCAATATTGCCACCCAGGACATGGCTCAGGGCGCCACGGAACAGGCTGCCAGCATAGAAGAAATTTCCAGTTCCATGGAGCAGATGAGCAGTACGGTCAAACAGAATGCAGACAACGCACAGCACACAGCGACCATTGCGGAGAAAGCGGCAGATGACGCCATAAAAGGGGGTGAAGCCGTTGAAGAGACCCTGACGGCAATGACCAATATTGCGGAGAAAATCACAATCATCGAAGAGATTGCCCGACAAACCAATATGTTGGCGCTGAATGCGGCCATTGAAGCGGCCCGGGCAGGCGAACATGGCAAAGGGTTTGCTGTTGTTGCAGCGGAAGTCCGCAAGCTGGCGGAAAGAAGTCAAATAGCCGCACAGGAAATTGGCGTTCTTTCTTCGTCCAGTTTACAGGTATCGGAGCAGGCAGGCGCGCTCCTCAAGGAGATAGTGCCGGTCATTCAGCGGACCAGTGAACTGGTGAAGGAAATCAACGCGTCGTCATCTGAACAGGCATCTGGTATTGATCAAACCACCCACGCAATTCATCAGCTGGATCAGGTCATTCAGAAAAACGCCGCCGGCGCGGAAGAAATGACAGCGACCAGCAGTGAACTGCAGGACCAGGCGGAACACCTGGCGGAATCGGCATCATTCTTTAAAATTTCGGACGAACCTTCCAGTAAACGTCGCGGGAAACAGGTTCGGAGTCCAAAGGCGACGCCAGGGACGTCCGGGAACGAACCCAGTCGAAAAAGTGGGTCAAGGGGAATTGAGTTAAGTCTGAAATCAGATGACGAAGAAGACAGTTTTGAAAGGTTCTAGCATCATGGGTGATATCAGTTTAAACACAAATCAATACCTGACATTCAGATTAGGGCAGGAACATTTCGCACTGGAAATATCACGAGTGCGGGAAGTGCTGGACTATATCCACATCACCAGGGTTCCCCGTACCCCGGACTTTATGTTGGGAGTTATCAACCTGCGAGGCAATGTTGTACCGGTGATAGACCTCCATCTCAATCTGGGGATGGAGCCAGAGGACCGAACAGTGAACACGTGTATCGTGATTGTGGAGATTGACCTCGGCCATGAACTTCTGCAGCTTGGAGCTCTCGCGGATTCTGTAGAGGAAGTGGTGGAAATTGATTCCGACAAAATCAGCCCGCCTCCCAGACTGGGTATCCGACTGAATACGGAATTCATAAAGGGGATGGGAAAACGGAATGATGATTTCGTCATCATACTCGACATGGACAAAGTGCTTACCGCGGAGGAAATCGAAGAGGTGGAGATTGCCGCCTCGGTGGTCCCCACAGATTTGCTGGAAAAAGGAAGTGGCGGCGCGGAATCGGAAAATAGTGTGTAGCAGTGATGCAAGAGGGAATTCCAGAGGAACAGCTTCTTTCTCCGGCGTTATTTGCCCATTTTCAAAAACTGATTTACAAATCCTGCGGTATTTCGCTGGCGGATAGCAAACGAACAATGCTGTCGGTTCGATTATCTAAAAGATTGTCGGCCCTTCAGCTGCAGACGTTTGAGGAATACCTGGAGTATGTCGGCAACGTTTCCCATATCGATAATGAATTCCTCGAATTCCTGAATGTAGTGACCACGAACAAAACCGATTTTTACAGGGAAAGGCATCACTTCGAATTCCTGACCAACGACATAATTCCGGAACTTCTGGCGCGCAAACAAATTTCCAAAGACAAACCTCTTCGCATATGGAGTGCCGGTTGTTCATCTGGTGAGGAGCCCTACACCATCGCCATGGAAGTGGCCGAAATTCTGGGACTGGACAGTGGCGCATTTGAAGTTCTGGCCACAGATATCTCCACCCGTGTGTTGAACCAGGCCATTGGTGGTGTTTACGCAGAGGAAAGTATTGCCCCTATTCCCGAAAAGCTCCGGCACAAATACCTGATGCGCGGCAAAGGGAAATACAGCGGACGCTATAAAGTGGTACCGGAAATCCAGACGCATGTCCGGTTCAGTCGTCTTAACTTCACTGCGGCCAATTACAATATCACGGAGCAGATGCACGTTATTTTTTGTCGTAATGTCCTGATTTATTTTGATGTTAAGACCAAAGCCTACATCCTGAATAAAATTTGTGACCAGTTGGTCTCACACGGACACCTTTTCATAGGTCATTCCGAAACGTTGGTACCGCAGGAATACCGTCTGGAACGCGTGCTTCCCACGGTGTACCAGAACATAAGGTAAAAGGGGTTTACCATGAAGAAGATCAAAGTATTGATCATAGATGATTCCGCAGTAGTTCGGCAAACAATGAAAGGCATTCTCGAACAGGATCCGGATATTGTCGTTATCGGTACGGCCGGAGATCCATTCATTGCCGCATCAAAACTACGTCAGGAGAGGCCGGACGTCATCACGCTGGACGTGGAGATGCCGCGGATGGATGGATTGACGTTCCTGCAAAAATTGATGCACCAGCACCCTATTCCGGTCGTTATGTGTTCAAGTCTCACCGAGCGGGGCGCCGAAACAGGCATAAAAGCGCTGGAACTGGGGGCGGTGGATATTATCACAAAGCCCAAAATGGGAGTCCAGCAGTTTCTGGAAGAAGCCCAAATCACTATTTGCGATACAGTAAAAGCAGCTGCAGGCGTGATTCCAGGAAAACTGAATAAACGACACTCCCATCCGGGTATTTCCGCCCTGTCGGTAAAACCAAAATTAACCGCCGATGCTGTGTTACCGGCGCCTGGCTCCCAGGCGATGATTCAAACAACAGAGAAGGTGGTGGTGGTGGGAGCGTCCACCGGCGGCACAGAGGCGTTGCGCGTGTTCATCGAAGCGCTGCCCAGACACTCACCAGGGATTGTAGTGGTGCAGCACATGCCTGAAAAATTCACTACATCATTTGCCAAACGACTGGATTCTCTCTCGGTGGTGAATGTGAAAGAAGCACAGGACAATGATACCGTTATTCCCGGCCATGTACTCATTGCCCCTGGTGGTACGCGCCATACAATGCTAAAAAGCAGCGGGGCCAGATATTTTGTATCTCTTAAGGAAGGTCCTCTAGTGACTCGACACCGTCCATCAGTGGACGTATTATTTCGCTCAGCGGCGCGCTACGCCGGAAAAAACGCCATTGGCATTATCATGACCGGTATGGGGGATGATGGCGCCCGGGGGATGAAGGAGATGAAGGATGCGGGCGCATACAATATCGCCCAGGATGAAAAAAGCTCCGTTGTTTTTGGTATGCCCAAAGAAGCCATTCGCCACGGCGGAGTGGACACGGTAATTTCGCTGGATGAAATTGCCCGCCATCTTATGCAAACGTTTGAAAAGATGAAATAGACTTATTTTATTTTTCCAGGATGCGCCGTTAATAACGATGGGATTCCATGCTGATTAGGGGTAAGAATGTCCGAAAGTTTGACCAACAAACACAGTCTCGCACTCACCGCAACTGCCATAATAGAGGCGATTGACAGTATCCACGCCACTATTGCCGCATTACAAACCACTAATGCGGAGGCCGAAGACAAATTTGTATCGCTGGGTACCGGTCTGCAGGAACTTTTTACGAACTCGAGCGAAATGACAAACGCGGCGGAACGGTCATTGAATACAGTATCGCAGGACAACAACATCTCGTTGATCATCAGCGGGATTTCCAATCAGATTCTAACGCGTTTCAGTCAGGCCCAGGTGAACGACCAGAAAATTCTGGAGCATGCCACCCGCACATCTGAGCTGATAAAGGATTTGATTAATACGACACCCGAAATCCGACAGATAGATAAAGAGCTCTGGATTCTGGGGAGCAATATGGCAATTCAATCATCATGGAATATCCACACCGAAAAGATGTTCGGTGAGTATTCGGAGGAACTGAAACAATTTTCCAAAAGCATTAAAGCGGTCTTCCTTGAATTCCAGAACGACTTGAATGGAATGTACGAGAGCATTCAAAAGTTGCAGTTTTCGATTCGTTCCGAAACTCAACGTCTGGAGGATCTGATTGTCCGCTCTCAGCGAAATGTTCTGGATGCCACACAGCAATTGGAACAGCTGTTGGCAGATTCGGCAAAGAAAATTCAATTTGTAAGAGAACAATCAAGGATTATCGCCGATAAAGTCGCCCATGTCGTCACATCCATTCAGTTTAACGACATCACCAGACAACAAATAGAGCATGTCATTGAAGCGTTGAAGGAAATTCACGGAAATGAGAAAGCGTTTGATGTATACAGATGTATGCGAATCCAATCGGCGCAGCTGAATCAGGTAGCGTCCACGCTGCACACTGCGAGAGAAACCATTTCAGCGTCATTTACAGACATCATCCGAACCGGGGAAGCAACAGCAAACCAATATCAGGCGTATGAAATCGTTGAACACGGTGACTCTCCATTTTCCAAAATAAAAGGCGCCCTCAGTGAACTGGATGAATTGCTCAAACTCTCGGCAACATTGAGAGAACAGACATTCGAATCCATGCAGATTGCCTCCATCGCATCAGACCGGCTGGCCTCCCATCTGGACAAAATATCGGAAATCACAGGGGAGCTGAATCTTCAGGCCATCAATGCACTGGTAATGTCCCGAAATATCGGAGATGGCGGCGCGAGTCTGGTGGCGTTGTCTAAAGAAGTACACTCTCTTTCCAAGGAATCCACAACCACTGTCGAACAGGTGGTGCATATTCTCACTGAAATCGGAAAACAAACCAGCGAATTGAGTACCCTGGCGAGTGAAGATGCAACGGATGATCATTCCTTTGGTGTTCTGAAGGGATTTGAGCAGATTGATGAAATAAGCAGTATGTACTATGGCGCGGTAATGGATACAGCGAGTCGATGCAGTCGGCTTCAGCAACAGGCATTGCAGACACGGGAAAAGTCCGAATTTATCCAGGAGTTAAGCTCCAGATTCAGAAATATTCACCTCGATATGGAAAGATCTGCAGAGCTTCTGTCTGAACACGTGGTTCTCGAAGAGGATGTGCAATCGAATCTCCGCGACCGATATACCATGGAGAGCGAACGACAAGTGCACGACAGAGTTCACGGGGAACTTACTGGAACGTTTAGAATCCCCCAGGATACGCAATCCGTGAATTCCACCACGCTGTCCTCCGCAGCCGCAGCCTCGGGCGACGATGAGTTAGGCGATTTTGAGCTTTTCTGATGAATCCGCAGGATGAATGCCATCACACCCAATCTGATAGCGACACCACGGATCGCAGTCCGAGCAGTGTGGCCATCCCTGCAAACAGCGTCAAACTCAGTGCAGGCAATACCGCACCATCCATTTATTGCGAGTTCTCCCGATAACCCAGTGCCACCAACACACACGAACCGTCGGCGATAACATTCGCTCCGGCATCCACTGCAAGTCGAATGGCCTCCGGATGTTCCGCACCAGGTTGCATCCAGATATTCTTAATATTTCTGCGAAGCGCTTCCCGAACTATCTGAAGCGTCACCGTGGGCGGGGTTACCACGGAGATGGCATTCACATCATCCGGGAGATCCGCCACGCTGGCAAACGCTGGCAATCCCTCAATCTCTGGCATCTGGGGGTTCAACGGATGTACTGTCCTGCTGTTCTGTTTGTACGCTCGAACCACCTTGTTGCCATACTTGGCGCGGTTGGCCGAAGCGCCGGCAACAGCAAAAACGTTATTCTGTAAAAACTGTTCTATATCGTTCATCCACTATACTCTACTCCCTGGCATACCCCCTTTCGGGCGATCACCATGCGAACATATCTGTTCTATTCGAAATCAAATGTTGTCCGGGTGAGCTCCCGAAGGAGCACTGTTGCATACGCACCAGCCGGCAAACAGAAATCAAACTGATAATAATCACCATGCTCGTCAGCGCTTCGCTCCACAGTGCATTGGGACGGAAAAATTCGGAGCGGCCGTCGTCCCCCCGGGGATTTAAATGGTCCAGGCTTTGAAAAAAGGTCCGCCGTTATTCCTTCCTTATCCAGAAGTTCTTTCTCAAAATCGCCAGACACGCCGGAGGGCCATTTCATTTTTTTTCCGAAAAGAGGACCAGTGGGGGAAATTTGCCCTTCCTGCGCACGCAATGAATCAACCGACGAATCAGTTACTTGAAAACATACCCCCTTGTCGTGCTTCCAGGCTATATCGCCTATCAACATTGTCTGCATTGTGCCACTTTTCAGCCGACGCGACAGAACCTGGTTAAAAAGCCAGGATTGATATGCAGAAACATAAAAGGTGAGCATCTTTTTCCCTGCGGACAGAATTGTTTTCTTATAATGTCCCTCCGAAGTGGCAAATATTCGACACAAACGGGCGTTGTCACCAAACCCCGAAGGCCAGGCATCCGCTGCGGCCATGGGATCCCCTGCATCAAACAACTGCCGTGCACGGACCAATGCATCGCCCTCCAATTCAGGAGCCGGCCTGCCGAGAATAATAGATAACGCCTCTTTATAATCAGATTTCACAAGCGCCCGGCCCACCTCCCAAGTATCTCCTTTGATACCAAAGCGTTGCTCCCCAAAATAGTTGGGAACACCATTTTTCTGAAGCCAGTCCAGTAATTTTTGAACCTGCTCAATATCAACGGATGCCGCATTACGTAACCGAATTGAAAATCGATTTCCCGCCAGGTGGCCCATTTTCAGTTTGTTCCGATGCCTGTCCACCTTAAGAATCCGAATCCCGGGAATATCGAGAGATTCCACCCTGGAGGGTGATACGTGTTCAATGCTCAGCATCTGCCGAGTGACTGCCCGCGAATCTTTCAGACCGGCGACGCCAACATCCCGCGGATGCATATTTAACGCCTGCGCGATTTTAACGATGGCGCTGTTCGTTGTCATTCGGCGTTTCTCTATCAGAAAATAAACATGATCCCCTTCCCCACTGGGCTCATACAGCGGAATTTCAGTCACCTGAAAATCTGCTTCAAAAAATTTAATTTCTCCTGCCAACTCAAAAACAGGCGACGAATAGAACGGATATTGGTTTTTCATGTTCACTTCTTTAAATATTGTTTTTCAAGAATTTGCGGACTCATCACATGTCGTATCACTGATTCTGCGTCAAGATAGTTTTTTCTTTCAAAACCCTCAAGCATATCTTCCAATTCTCTCGCGCTTCAGTTAAGAAAGGATACTTTTTGTTGAACTTTTTTTGGAAGATTATGACAGGAAATAGAAAACCCAAAATTCTCATAAATTGGTGGATTGCAATTCTGGAAATAATTCTGGTCCGATATGTCAGAGTGTCTGATCAATGGCTGGAAACAGTTCGCGCAACTGCGTCCCAGGGCGCCATCGTCTACATATTGAGAAATAGAAACCTGATTGATTTTCTCTGTCTGCGAGGAATCTGCAAGCGGTATAGTCTTCCGCCGGTTGGGTTTGTTTCAGGTTTGCCACTGCTTTCATTTATGCCCCTATGGAAGATTGTACTCTCAATATTTGTTTCAAAAGGCAAAAACCGACAACTGAAAAGATGGATACAAACCCTTCAATCTGGTGGCAGCGGTGTTGTTTTCCTTCGCCGCCCCGCGCTTCGAAACGCACTGGGAAATCGCCCCACTGAAGTTGATGGCATAGAGTTGGCGGTCCGGGCACAAGCAGCACTTTCCACTCCAGTGATTGCCATGCCAACCGTTTTTCTTTGGGGGGAAGCCCCCATGAAGCGTATCCGAAGCAATTGGTCGTATTTATTTGGCACAGCAGAATATCCCAGGCTCCTTCGGTCCATCTGGCTCCTCATGCGCCGTCGTTCCGTGCATGAACTCATCTCTGAGCAACCCATAAATATCGCTCTCCTGAAGAAAACCAGAGGTGAAGACGAAAAGAGATTGCAGGGAATCATTCGCGCAAAAATCGGTCGAATTATCGAATCTATTCGCACCCGAAAACTCGGTTCATTTAAAAAAGCATCCGCTCGTGTAAAATACGAAGTGGTTCACTCGCGCCGACTACATAGGGAACTTGAAAGAGTCATCGACGAGCAACAGATTCCCGAAGAAGAGATCTCTTCGCGCACCCAGGAAATAATTGAAAAACTGGCCACCGATTTCAGACCTGGTGTGCTGGCCGGTTTCGCAATGGTCATGATGTTCGTCTGGAAGAAGATCTATTCGGGATTGGAAATCCCTAAAGAAGACCTGGACAGAATTCGCGACGCGGTGGGAAAAGGGCCTCTCCTTCTGATTCCCTGCCATCGCAGTCATATCGATTATCTGGCCATCTCTGAAACAATGAATTCCGCGAACATTATGCTGCCCCACATCGCCGCCGGGGACAATCTGGCCTTTTGGCCCATGGAATTTTTCTTTCGATCCTGTGGGGCTTTTTTCATTCGAAGAAAGTTTGTCAACGACAAGTTCTATCGAGCCGTTGTGAATGCCTACATTCGAAAGCTGATACAGGAAAAATACGCCATAGAAGTCTTTATCGAAGGTGGAAGGTCTCGCACTGGAAAGATGCTGCGCCCCATGCTGGGAATGCTGGAAATGGCGCTCAATGCCTCGGCGGATTTACCTGGCAGAAATCCAGGGGTGCTCCCTGTCTTCATCGGCTACGACAAAGTAATTGAGGAAGATGCATACGTCCGAGAATCAACTGGTAAAAAGAAAAAATCCGAAAACGTTTTCGGACTCCTTAAATCCGCCAGGGTTCTCACGCGAAACTACGGAAAACTCTACGTTCGCTGCGGCCGTTTTTTTACGGTTCGGGACCTTCTTGTTGAGAGAGGATACGATTTATCTCAGTTGACAGACAGCAGCATCAGAAGAAAGATTGCCCAGGAAATCGGACGAAAGACCCTGCTGGAAATTAACCAAAATGCAGTAGTCACACTCAACTCAGTCATGGCAACCAGTCTCCTGTCCTGGACAGAACAACGAGTGCCCGTTGATGCGCTCCATCGTCGCTGCACACGCGCTCTCGAAATTCTGGACCATATGGGTGTGTCATTATCAGAGGATGCCAGAAATGCGCTGGTCGAATCGAAATCAAACGACATGGCAGTCTTTAACAGAACGCTGACACAATTTTGCAGAGACAAACGTATCCAGCATTGCGGAAATCGACATGTGAAAGATATTGAAATTCGCACATCGGCCAGAATGGGACTGGATTATTACAAGAATAACGCCATTCACTACTGGATCCCGGCAAGTCTCCTTGCCCCACAAATCGCTTCTTCTCAGGATGGATGCACATTTTCGCAATTGCATGCCACCATTTGCCTGATAAGTCCTTTGTACAAATGGGAATTTCTACTTCCCGACCAGAAGACCTGTACCGACCAGGAGTACGAGCAACTCACTCATAACGGGCTGCAATTTCTGGAGTCATCCGGAATCATCTGCAGGCGTGCAGAACGGTACCATGTTGAAAAAAAGGATGATTTGGCCTTTATCGCCAGCATTTTAAGAACGATTCATGAGATCTACCATTGCGCACTTTTTGTATCGCGTCAGAAAGTTCTATACAAAGATGTATCGAATACATCTCTGGCAGCGCAACAACGGTTCGCATTTGAGTTGAAAAACGGAATGTATGCCATGCCAGAGGGACAAAACCGAATCATCTTACAAAATGCGTTTTCAGCAATCAAAGACATAAAGCTGAATCGGCCGGGTAAAGACGAAAAACCCTATTCAGAGGGCGGAATCGGATTCAAACTGCTACAGTATCTGGAAAATGCCATCTCCATAAGTTCCCAGCCCAGGGCTTTTTAACAAATAGGTACGTATCCACAAATGACCAGAGCCATCGCAGCAAAAACATTTTTTGAGCCAAAAATAATTCTCATCCCACTGTAGCTATCGTTGTGTTTGAGTGTACCCAGCATTGGTACATAGACAATTCTGACATTATCGAAGCGTAACATGTTGCAAAAATAACACAGTTTCGCTGTCTGCTTTCAATGCCAATTTCCAAAATTGTCTTAATTTTAGTACATTTTGTTGTAAGGCTGTGCCAACCTCAAAAATGGCCCTAAATTTGCAGAGACAACTTCGTCACGCGGGCAATGCTATTTTGATGAAACTGTACATCAAATATTGATAAAGAAATTTAGTAACAAATATTAGTTGCCTGTGCGTTTTGAGTTACAATATGATTGGCAAAATAACAAAATTATGGCAAGGACATCACCTCAAAGGGAGGAATAGAGTCGACCGATACCGTCGTAATGAATTTTTTTCATGGAAGCCGTCGAACACGGTAACGCTTAGAATTGCCTTTCCCAATTGAAGTTGGGAGTTTTGAGGAGTTAATAACGTTATGTCAGAAGATTTTGGAACTGGAAATAATGTCATTTCCCTTGCTAGCAAAAGAAAGCAGGCACAGCAGATAGTTGAAGAAGCCAGGGATGTCTTTCGGATGCAAGCCTTAGCCATTGCCAGTCTTTCCGACAAAGTTAACGGCGAATTCACACGTGCGGTGAAAATTGTCTTAAACACATCTGGTCACCTTATTGTTTGTGGTATTGGCAAATCCGGTCTTGTGGGTCAGAAAATGGCAGCAACATTTGCATCGACGGGCACCCCAAGTTTCTTCGTACATCCGGCCGAAGCCTACCACGGCGACCTCGGTATGATTACCGAGGAGGATACTATTCTGCTTATCTCCAACAGTGGAGAAACTGAAGAAATCATTCGGTTAATTCCGTATCTTAAGCAGCTGGGTGTGCCGATTATTGCATTGGTTGGCAGACAGGATTCCCATCTTGCAGCTCAGGCAGATGTGTGTATCGATATATCTGTTGACAGAGAAGTGTGCCCAAACAACCTGGCCCCAACAAATTCAACCCTTGCCACTCTCGCAATGGGCGACGCGTTGGCAGTGTCCCTGATAAAGGAACGGAATTTCCAGGCCAACGACTTTGCGCGGCTGCATCCAGGTGGAACACTGGGACGCAAACTTCTGACAGAAGTAAAAGATGTCATGCACACAGGAAGTCTTCCTGTTGTAGCGCCTGAGCAAAGCGTTCAGGATTCCCTGCTTCCGATGACACAGGGGAGATTGGGCCTTGTTCTTGTGATGAATAACGAAGAACTGCTGGGCATCGTCACAGATGGTGATCTGAGAAGAGCGCTACAAAAGCATAAAGATCTTTCCCAAATCGCCGTCAGCTCGGTCATGACGTCTACGCCCAAAACTATCTGTGAAAACGCAAGACTCAATGATGCCGAAGACATCATGAAGCAAAACAAAATAAAAGCACTTGTTGTTTTAAACAATGAAGGTAAAGTGTCGGGGATTTTGGAGATTTTCGACGATTAGTCGAATAGCGGGAAATAAAGTTTAAGCCATGAGAATACTTTTTTTGATGTGCCAGATTCTGATTATGTTGTCTTTTTCATCTTGTGGTGCCAGAAACACTGCCAGTACTTCTGCTGATGGTATCATCGCTTCGCAGATAGCTATTCAACCACAAAATGAAGTGGAAAAAGTTGTACTCGCCAAGGTACCAACTGTTCAGGCGGGTACCCAGATAAACGTTGGGAAATACTCATTTGTTGTAACTAACGAATATTTTGCAGCAAGCGGCCATGAATGCAAGTCAATTGAGTTTCTGTCCGGCGAGCATTCCTCTCCCTCGCATTTAAAAACCGTTTGCGAATTTGATGGGAAATGGGGATACACACAGGAAGTATTGGCCCCTTCATTAAACGAATGATTACTACTGGCATCAAAGATTTCGTAAGTGGTCTCTTCCAGCACTTACACGTAATACATGCGTTAATTCTAAGAGAAACCCGCACACGTTTTGGTAAGCATAGCCTTGGATACGTATGGGCGTTCATGGAACCATTTCTGAACGTTGGTGTGTTTTTCGTTATGTTTTACTTTTTGAATCGGCAAACCCCCGCAGGAACGGACGCTATTGGTTTTCTTTGTACCGGTTTTTTAACGTTTTATGTTTTTACCGGAACATTGAATAAGGCTCAAACCGCTGTACAGGCCAATTTGGCATTATTGTACTACCCTCAAGTTCAGACTCTTGATTTAGTAGTCGCTCGCTGTGCACTGGAGACGGTCACACTGGGCGTTGCCTTCTTTATTTTCATGCTTTTCAGTACAATGCAATTGCATCATTTACCATTGGATAGTGCAGCAAAAACTATCATGGGGTTATCCTTTGCCTCTCTGCTTGGAACTGGAATCGGTCTGATTTTCAATGGTCTTGTCACTGTTTTTCCAACGATTGAGCATTTTATCAGTCTCATTACCAGACCTCTATTTTGGCTATCCGGGTTGTTTTGGGGCCTTAACGAAATACCGCAGGAATACAGAGGTGCACTTTTATGGAATCCCATTTTACACATTGTCGAGTTGACGCGGGATGGCTGGTATAAAACATATAACTATGAGTACTATAGCTATTCGTACATCCTACTTTGGATATTAGGAGCTATTTTTTTTGGGCTTGTTTCAGAGAAAATGACCAGAAAATATGTCGTGTCAGGCTAATGATTGCGTTAAGAAATATTTATAAAAGTTATAATGTGCATGGCAATGTCAACCATGTTTTGAACAATATTAGCATCGTCTTTCCCGACAATACCAACATAGGGGTTGTTGGACTGAATGGTGCAGGAAAATCAACGATGCTCAGGCTTATGGCAGGAGTTGAATTACCAGATGAAGGACGAATAATTCGGACAGGACGAATTTCGTGGCCGATTGGTTTTGCAGGCGGATTTAACGGCTCGTTGAGTGGTGAAGAGAATTGTAGATTTGTTGCACGAATATACCATGAAGACGTTGATCGCGTCGTTGGATTTGCTCAGGAATTTGCAGATATTGGAAAACATTTTTACCAGCCAATTCGGACGTATTCATCAGGGATGAAGGCACGTCTTGCATTTGGTGTCAGCATGGCTATCGATTTTAATGTGTATCTCATCGATGAGGTAACAGCGGTGGGCGACAATGTGTTTAAGGAAAAATGTCAACGGGTTTTTGACGAACGCAGAAATCACACATCCCTGATTATGGTTTCGCATAATATGGCAACCATCAAGGCCTATTGTGAAAAATGCGCTATCCTCACTAGAGGATCAATACACATTTTCGATTCAATCGATGATGCAGCTGAAATTTACAGAGCGTTGAGATGAAAGAAAATACTACTACCAATAAACCATCCCCGGCTACTGGTCAGGCAGGCAAAGCTGCACAGGCAGGACCTGCGGCGCCCATTCAATTGGACAAAATAAAAAATATGCAGACAGCCAGGAAATTCAACAAAATACAAAAGGAACTGTCCAGTGCGCCAACGGATTATGAAGCAAAATCCCGTAAGCGGAGAAAAAAACGAGCAATTCGTTTGGTGCAAAAACTAATGTTCTTTGTGGTTATACCAACTATAGTCGCATCCGTTTATTTCTACCGATACGCAAATGATCAATACGAAAGCATTGCATCGGTTTCCATACAGAGGGACGGTGCACCTTCTGTAGGGCTTGATACAATAATAGGTTCTTTTGGCGGTTCGGGATCGGCGCAAGATGCTCTTACAATCGAGGCATATATACTCTCCAGGGACATGCTTCGTTCTTTGGACAAAGAAGAGAATTATATTCAGCATTTTAAAAATCCAAAGATTGATATAATCACTCGACTTAAAACTGATGCAACATTCGAAGATGCATATGAATTTTATCAGAAAATGATATTGGTGGAATACTCCAGCGAATCTGGCGTATTAGGCTTAAAGGTGAGAGCGTTTGATGCACAAAGTGCACAGCGTTTTGCCAGGCGAATTATTGAGTTGAGCGAAGTTAAAGTAAATAAATTGTCTTCAAAAATGCAGGAAGACAAAATCAATTTTACCACGAAGGTGTTAAAAGAATCCAAGGAAAAACTGGCTGTCGCACAAAAAGGCGTACTGGATTATCAAAAAGAAGTTGGCGATTTTGCCCCAGAGTCAACAGCCGGTTCGTTGATGCATCTCAAAAACCAACTCGAAGGCAATTTAGCCATGGCGCAGACACAGCTGAGCGAAGCTCGAAGCATTATGACCGCCGATGCACCTAAAGTCGTGAGATTGACACAAAAAATCCAGTCATTAAAAGCACAAATCCGAAAGGAAAATGAGAAACTCATCGGTGACGAAGAAGGTGGAATGGGCCAAAAAATTGTAGAATTTGAAATGGCTGCCCTTGATAAAAAGCTCGCTGAAAGAGAGTATCAATCCGCTCTCGTGTCCCTTGAGGCCGCGCGTTTGGACGCGATGAAACAAAGCCGATATCTTGTGGAAATTTCAAGCCCCAATTTGCCAGATGAAGCAACCTATCCCATCCGCTGGCTGAAAGTTTTAACCGTATTTCTTGTGTCAATTGCCATATTCGGGGTGTTATCCCTTACTGTGTCCGCAATCAAAGAACACGCTCGAATTTGAATCCTTTCTCTTGAAAAAAAAAAACAATCAGATACCTTGGCAAAGCTTTGATAATTTTGCAGGAAAATAGGTTATGACGAAGTTAATAAAACATCTACCCATCATTATATTTCTGATTATATTGCAACTTTCATTAAATACTTTTGCAGGAATTCCTCGGACAGGATCCCTGATAGCGGAATTTTGTTTATCGAATGTTCCCGGAGAACCGGAACCCGCCGCAGAGGCACTCCAGCCGACGCCACCATCACCGGAAGAACTGATTCTCGAACCTCAAATGCCGCCTCCAGTAGCTCACGCTGCCGCAAAAAAAAGAGGCGTGATTCCCTTTGGCGCTAATTTGTTTTCTGGAAATTTTATTAAAACCAGAGAAAATGGCCTGAATCCATATTACAAAATAATGACTGGCGACAAAATTCAGGTCTCTGTCTGGGGAATTGCGGATATAACGAACATTTTTACCGTCGATGGTCAGGGGAACATTTTTCTACCCGAAATTGGCCCAATTCACGTGGAAGGCGTTCGGTACGCGAAATTAAATGATGTTGTTTCAGCGGCTATTAAACAAGTATATTTGCGCAATGTGAAGGTATACACGAATTTGCTGACAGCCAATCCCATAGCTGTTTTTGTTACAGGAGGGGTGCAGAACCCGGGAAGGTATGCTGGACTTCCATCAGATAGCGTCCTTTTTTTCCTGGACCAAGCCAAAGGAATCGATCCGGCGCTGGGGAGCTATCGAAAGATAAAAATTCTCAGAGAGGGGGAGGAAATTGCCAGCGTGGACTTGTACGATTTTCTACTTCGCGGAAATATACCAGTTCCCCAACTGCAGGACAATGATACGATTCTCATCTCTCGGCGAGGTCCAATTGTAGAACTGGCAGGGAATGTTGCATCCCCGTGTTTGATAGAGTTCAAAGAAGACGGGAGTACCGGAGAGGATGCGATGAACATCATTCCCAACGCTGCCACTGCGACAGAGGTTACGATTACTGGGATTCGTAAAAACAGACCGTTTGTAAAAACTGTTTCAATAGCCGACTTTTCCCGTGTACCCCTCTATCATGGCGATAAAATAGACGTTCGAACCGACGGACGAACAGAAACTATTCTTGTGAAACTTTTCGGCGAGTTCGAAGGGCCTACTATTTTGAACGTGAACCGTGGTTCCCGTCTGTTGGATGTTTTGAACCTTGTTCCAACCAGTAAAGAACTTGGGAATGTGAATGCAGTTCATATCCTGCGGCGTTCAGTGGCAATTGCTCAAAAAGATTCTATCAACGACTCTCTGTTCAGACTTGAAAAAAGCGCACTGCTGGCACTTTCCAATTCGCGAGGTGAAGCAGATATTCGAGTAAAAGAAGCACAGTTAACGGCGCAATTTGTGAACCGAGCCAAACAGATTCAACCGCTGGGGAGACTGGTTACGGCACGAAACGGTAAGCAACTCAATGTACTTTTGGAAGATGGAGACACAATCGTTATCCCGCAAAAAACAAATGTTGTCCGAATTGGTGGAGAAGTCATGATGGCACAGGCGGTGATATTTCAGCACGATACCACTGCTTACGATTATATAAAAATGGCTGGCGGCTATTCCGACCGCGGGGATGATGATGTGGTAATTATATTGCATGCGGATGCCTCTGTATCGATGGCCGATCCAGATACTGAAATCCAGCCAGGTGATGAAATTCTTGTGCCACCACGAATCGATGTGAAGGTACTTCAGAATGCCACCGATGTCATGCAAATCATCTATCAGGTTGCAATGTCTGCCGGTGTTGTTCTTGCAATATAGACACGTGATGTTTCGAACACCTGATGTAAAAAGGACAAACCTCATTGACATTCGTGAAAAATTTGTCCCTGCAAAAACTAAAGAAACACTGTTCTAACCTGGCGCGACGTTTGATATGGAAGTGGTCGGTCTATCATAAAAAAAAAATTCAGGAATCGGGCCTATTCGATGCCACATTTTATGAAAAGAATAATCCGGACGTAGATTTTCTATCGATCTCTCCTCTTCAGCACTTCATCCATTATGGATGGCGAGAAAAACGAAATCCCAATCCACTCTTCGATATTGATTACTACTTATCGACAAACACAGACGCTGCCAGTATTGATTCGGATCCCCTGCTTCATTTCATTCAATGCGGCAGCCTTCGTTCCAAAAATCCTCATCCCCTTTTCGATGTCAGTTATTACAAACGGACCAATAACATCGTTGCTAAAAATAAAATTAATCCCTTGACCCATTTTTTACGCGAAGGTGGCAGGACGCTGAGTAATCCTCATCCTCTTTTTGACTCCAGGTACTTTTTACAGTGTTGCCCGGAAGCTCAAGAAAGCCCATTGCTCCCAGTCGTCTACTACTGTCAATTTGGGCATTTGCATCAGCAGGGGCCACATCCGTTGCTGGACTATAAATTTTATCTCTCGCAATTTTCCAATGATTCAAATCTGAACATCGATCCGCTGATTCACTTCTGTGAAGAGGGATATAAAACCGGGAAGGACCCTGGTCCACTTTTCAGCACGGCATATTATTATCAACACTACCCCGACGTACGTTTGGCAGGGATAAATCCCCTAAGTCATTTTGTACAGAATGGATGGAGAGAGCATCGAGACCCATCCCCTGATTTTTCAGTAAAACAATACCTGGAATTGAATGAAGATGTAATCGAATTGCAAATCGATCCCCTGTCACACTACGTGCTGTTTGGTCGAAAGGAGGGGCGTCGCATTTTTACAGACGCAACCACCGTCCCTTCAGCGTCACTTCTGGCCCCCCGAACCATCGTGACAGATGAGTCCTTTTATCAGTCGGCGTCGAAATTTCTGCATGTAGCACAAACTTATTCTTCCCACATAAACTTCCCACAATTTTCAATAGTGATGCCCACACACAACAGAGGAAATCTTATATGTAAGGCCATTGATTCGGTTTTAATGCAGCATTACCCTTATTTTGAACTGATCATTGTTGACGATGGCAGCACAGACAACACTTCAGCGATCATCAAACAACGTTACCAGAAGCAACTGTCGACCCAAAAGGTCCGATACATGCCAATACCGAAATCAGGTCTTGGCGATGCACGAAATGTCGGCGTACTGGCTGCCCATTTTAACTGGATTGCATATCTGGATTCTGACAACCAATGGTTGGAAAACACTTTAACATACATTGCATACACAATTTCCACAAACGGTTCATACAAGACTTTTTACGGCAACATTTGCCATGTCGATAAAGATAAGAATATCGTTGGCAAGAGTTTCTCGTTTAGAGAATTGCTTCACGAAAACTTTATCGACTTGAATGCATATGTTCATGCCCGGGAAATCATTTTCGATTGCGGATTCTTTGATACAACGCTGACTCGGTTAATCGACTACGACCTTGTCATCAGACACACTCGAAAATACAGTCCTGTTTACATTCCTGTCGTTCTCGTGAATTACCACCATTGCGGCGATAGTGTTACCCAGACGGTGAACGGTGTTATCAACCAGGACAGAATTAACAGGAAGCAACAGCGATATAACACCACTATCCATTTTAAAATCCCAGCATCATTTGACACAAGAGACGACAGCACCGTCCATCGCCGGGCAAAAAAGGTACAAACATGTTTAGCGGCGATGAACTACACTGTGGCAACGGAGTGTGTTGAACAAAGGCAGTCCAATATAAACGGCTATGGCGGACATATCAACCTGGTCATTCAAGGGGCCACTCCGTACACGCCGAATCCCAAAGACAAAAACATTCTCGTGGTTCCCCCTCTCGCATCACGCTTATCCGCCACGAAATACAATAAATTTGATGCCATCGTCGCGTCATCTGGGGAGTGGATAGATGATCAGTCTGACACCGTTTCTATCCCCTGCTACGAACTGGAATTGTTCTTTGAAAAAGCGATTACCCAGTCCATGCAGCTACCTCCCCGTGTTGACTCCGCTCAATATGAGCAGGATGGGCACAGTGATTCGGAGAATCATCCCAAAAGTCTGTTTAAAAAAGCCGTCGTACTCGCTCAAATTTTTGATTCGCTGAACCAGGCAGAAAGTTCAGTAGTTCCAGACAATGTCAGCCCCCCGGATAATATCCTTGATGAGCGCAACAGGAGCAGTCAGATTGGCATCATTGACATAAACAGAGCGGCCAACAAGCTGCAGTGGCGAGTTCGGCTCGCTGACAAACTGGACAGCAACAGTGCATTCAGCCCATTCGACGGCAGAAAAATATGTCTTCATGTTCACGCTGTGGATATTGCCATGCTTGAAACACTAATGCCACATATCGCCGGTCTCTCCGCGATGTCGATAGATATTTTTGTTACCACCAGCAGCCCTAATAAAACCTCTTCGATAAAGACACTGCTAAAACAGCATCAATTGGCAGCGCGCCTTGAGGTTCTTCCATCGAAAAGCGAAAATATAGACGGGCATCTGATGCAATTTGGATTGATGTGCGAAGGCTATGAATACATCTGTCATATCCACACAGATTTAAATAGCATGTCTCATTTCGATGAATTATGGCTGACGTATCTGGTAACGAATCTGCTGCGGCACGCACCAGCTATCATTCACAAATTCGATGCAACACCGGAGCTGGGTCTCTATTACCCCGTCAATTATCCGCTCGTTATCAATGATAATCAGTGGGATGGCAGTTATCCTCTCGTTACGTCTATTCTCAAGGCTATTGGCGTATACTGTCCGCTGGGCAGCGCGTCGCACCCAGTTGAATCACCTCGCGGCGGTATGTATTGGGTGAGGACAAAATCAATTAAACAGCTGTTTTTAAATGCAGACAACATTAAACAGGAGCAGTTTACAACGTCTCCCCGCCCAGCCCTGGAACGCGCCTTTGAGTGTATGCTTCCAAAAGTAGTGACGCACAACGGATTTTGCTCCCGAAGTTTCCTACCCATTTTATCCTATCAAGGAATATCTGAACCCAGATCGCGAATACTTCTATACGCGCTCGACGTCTCAAAATCGCCAGTTGATGACACTATTATTGACCAACTCGGAGCAATGAAGTCTGTCGCAGAATCAATTCATGTCATTTGCAGTTACTGGCCGGGGACCAAAGCCCGATCCCGCATACGCAGCGTCACTGGGCGCGATATTGTTATTCATTCCGGCCCATGGAGCGATACAAGCGCATGGAAGGCATTGATTCGGCGTATTCGCCCACGAAAGCTGCATCGCTTCCGTGATGTGATTCTAATGAACAATGCGTGCCTCGGACCAATCCTGGATATGCGGCCTATGTTTGACCAAATGGAAAAAAAAGCGTGCCATTTCTGGGGAATTACCGGCGAGGAACACTGTCCCCCTGGCGACGGATTGCCTGCGACAAATCAGACTGGCTTGGCGGGTCAACCATTTCATATTCATCCGTATTTTATAGTGTTTAAAAGAGAGGCAGTTGCAACACAGAATTTTGCCCAATTCTGGCGTTCAACGGATTCAGCAACGGATTTGATAGATGAATCGTTTTCCGGAGACTCGACTACGGACGGCATTGAAGCAACACATTTTTTTGCAAACAGAGGCTACATCCCGGCTGTCTATATCCAGGAATCACTGAAACTGTCTTTGACGCACGCGTCATGCGACAATCTCCCCGAACTCTATTTACCACTAGGCGCGCCACTCTTGAAAAGAGAAAAAATGGACAAATATCTCAGAACACAAAAGATATCCGATATTGTCGAAGATCTAAAGCGCTTTTGCCCCTGGTAGCACCACTGCTGCCGATACGCACCCTCCCCGACTCGTGGAACACGATTTGTGCTGGACGCACCGAATTAAACCGGATAAATAAATGCCCCGTCCTGCTGTGACATAAAAATGATATTCACATGGAATGCCACTAATGCAAAAGTTATTTTTTATACACATTATGAAAACAGCCGGCACATCGATTCGCGGAATGCTGACTGCGGACCTTGGCGCCAAAGCCGTGTTCCCAAATGATAGCGATTTGAAGACGTTTCCCAATGGCTGGTACCCCCCAACAACTGAAATGATTCGACTCTGCGCTGAAACGCGTCCACATAAGGTCGTATGCGGCCACTATCCATTTTCTCTTTCAGAACAACTGCCAAATTACAAAACCGCCACGTTTCTCAGAGAGCCTATCGCAAGAGCCATATCGCTGATTGAACATCGCAAGCGCTGTGCTCCCCGCTTACGCAATTTAACGTATGAACAAATAATCAACAGGGAAAAAGAATTTGTTTCCAAACAGCTTTTAAACTACCAGACCAAAGTGATGTCGATGACGCTTGGCGATGTGAACGCCGTTGCCGGTCCCATAGTGGAGAGCGCATTAACCGAAGCGGCAAAGAATATGCAGCGTTTGGACTTCCTGGGCATCACTGACCAATTCCAACAAAGCTGTGCTATTTTTGATCACCAATTCGGTACTCAGCTTAGTCAACGAATCAGCCGACAAAATGTTGGCAACTATCGCGCTGAATGCTCACAGAAAGACAGGGATTTCATCGCGTCCTTTCTCAACCTTGACATCGCGCTTTATGCCTTGGCGAAAGAACAGTTCGCGCAAAGAAATGAGATTGACAGAACCTCAATAGCTCAAAAGCTTCGCGGCTTATTTAACAGGCGTGGTACTTTTTTCGGACGCCGCTGATGGTTTGCCCAAAAATGCGCTGCTGATACACAAACGGTCAACCACTAAAATGATTGTCGTTCCAATTGGGTTATGATAACAAGCTGCCTTCATGTGCTTTTGTTTGCATTTTGATGCAAATCTCTTAAGGAGAAAGTTGTGAAAGTAGCAATTTTATGTGGTGGGCAGGGCACAAGACTTCAGGAAGCAACGGCAGGTTTGAAGCCCAAACCGATGGTCGAAATTGGCGGCCGACCAATTCTTTGGCACATCATGAAATACTATTCGTGTTTTGGTCACAGTGATTTTGTACTCTGTCTGGGACATCTCGCGTATGTCATCAAGGAGTACTTTTTAAATTACGAAGCAAATAACAGCGATTTTACCATTCAACTCGATGACAGACATGGTATCCAATTCCATAGAAAACACGACGAGTCAGACTGGAGCATTACATTGGCAGACACCGGACCATCAAGTATGACAGGTTCCAGGGTTGCTCAAATCCAAAAGTATATTGGCAACGAAACCTTCATGCTCACATATGGCGATGGCCTGTCAGATGTCAACATCGATGATCTGCTGAAATTTCACAAATCCCACGGGAAAACTGCCACCGTCACTGGCGTGACGCCGTCCGGCCGATTTGGACGCCTCAATTTGAGTGGAAACAAAGTCAATTCATTTGAAGAGAAACCAGCGGATGAAGGCGGAGGGAAAATCAACGGTGGGTTCTTTGTATTCGAACCCGGCATATTCGACTATGTCCAGACTGACCCATCCTGTGTTCTGGAGCGTACCCCAATGGAGCAACTGGCGCGGGACGGGGAGTTAATGATGTATGCTCACAATGGTTTCTGGGAATGTGTGGATACATACCGTGATTTGGTATCGCTGCAAAAAAAATGGAACAACGGCTCATCCCCATGGAAACGCTGGTAATTTTTCAAGGAAGTTGGATACATGCTATTTGAAAAATTATCGGGAAAACGCGTTTTACTCACTGGCCACACCGGATTTAAGGGTAGCTGGCTCAGTATGTGGCTAAATCAGCTGGGGTGTAAAGTGGCGGGTTATTCACTTTTGCCGGAAACAACCCCAAATCTGTTCACCCTCGCCAATGTCCAGGATATGGTTTCCCACCATGTGGCAGAGATTGAAGATTTTGATTCGCTGCTGAAGTTGTTTTCAGAGTTTCAACCGGAAGTCGTCTTTCATTTGGCGGCACAGCCACTGGTCAGACGCTCCTACAGAACACCAAGGGAAACCTTTTTCACCAATGTGGGGGGAACCATCAATGTAATGGAGGCTATCCGCCAAACCAGTTCGGTTGAGGCGGCTGTAATTGTGACCACTGACAAAGTATACGAGAACCGGGAATGGCTCTGGGGATATCGAGAGAACGAAGCGCTTGGCGGTCACGACCCCTACAGCGCGAGCAAAGGTGCTTGCGAAATTGTTGTATCCTCCTATATTCGGTCATTCTTCTCCTCGACATCGGCGGGGAATCCCGCAGTGGCCTCCGTAAGAGCTGGAAACGTTATCGGAGGTGGCGACTTTTCTGAAGATCGAATTATTCCCGATGCTGTGCGCGCCGTGTTGAATTCGGAACCTTTGCAGGTCCGCTCACCAGACGCCACTCGTCCATGGCAACACGTGCTGGAGCCGTTGGGGGCTTACCTGCTCCTCGCTTGCAAGCTTCTGGAAGCACCCCATTTCTCGGGCGCATGGAATATCGGTCCTTTTGGCCACGATGTCGCCACCGTTAAAGAAATCGTCGAGCATTTCTACGAATCATTTGGTTCGGGAACTCTGGAATACCCCTCAGTGGATTCTCAAAAAGGGGTTCACGAAGCAAGACTCCTGGCACTATGCTGCGACAAAGCGCGAACTGAACTGGAGTGGCAGCCACAGTATTTGTCCCGCGATGCCATTTCGCTGACGTCGACATGGTATCACGATGTCCTGGTCAAAAACAAAGATGCACAAAAATGCTGTGTTCAGCAGATTTCACATTACAGTGGACTGCTCGAACAGTTTTATAATGGGAGTAACTCGACAAGATGACCTTAAAATCCAAACAAATTCGAAATCAAATTCTCGAACTTGTGAAAGAATTTCACATTGCCAGACAACGGGAAAATGATACGCTGTTTGTTCCTGCGGAAGTTCCAGTTCGTTATGCGGGGCGGGTTTTCGACCATACAGAAATCCAAAAAGCAACAGATGCTGCGCTGGATTTCTGGCTAACAGCCGGGCGATTCTCAGAAGAGTTTGAAGAGAGACTTTGCGAAATTCATGATGACAGAGAGACACTCATGGTGAACTCCGGTTCATCTGCCAATCTGATAGCCATTTCCACACTCACGTCTCCGCAACTGGGAGACAGACAACTGCATCCTGGGGATGAAGTTATAACTGTGGCCGCCGGATTTCCAGCCACGGTGTCTCCCATCACACAAAATAATCTTATTCCGGTGTTCGTTGATGTTGATTTGGGCGGTTACAACGCAATTCCCGAACAGATTGAAAAAGCGGTATCAGATAAAACAAAAGCAATCTTCCTGGCACACACCCTTGGAAACCCATGGGACGTTGACGCCATATCTCAAATTGCCAAAGAAAATAACCTGTGGCTGATTGAAGACAATTGCGACGCCTTTGGTTCTTACTACAATGGCGAACGGACAGGCACGTTTGGCGATATAGCCACATTTTCGTTTTATCCCGCGCATCACATTACCACAGGAGAAGGTGGTGCTGTGGCCTGCGCCACAGAGCTGCTGGCCAGAATTGCCAAGTCATTCCGTGACTGGGGTAGAGATTGTTATTGCAATGGCGGCGAAAACAATACCTGCGGCAAGCGATTTTCTCAGCAATACGGCACTTTGCCGCTGGGGTACGACCATAAATATGTATACTCGCACATCGGTTACAACCTGAAGGCAACAGAGTTTCAGGCGGCCATCGGTTGCGCGCAACTGGATAAACTGGCGCATTTCGGTGAGGCCCGGCGGCGAAACCACGCCATTCTGACCGAGGGCTTAAAATCACTTGAAGACAAATTGATTTTGCACACCCCCACTGAAAAGTCAGACCCTTCCTGGTTTGCATACGTCATCACGGTGAAACCAGACGCCGGATTCACACGAAATGAGTTGGTGCAATATCTGGACGCTCAAAAGATTGAAACGCGAAATCTGTTTAGTGGCAACCTGTTGAGACATCCGGGATTTCAAAACATTGAACACAGAGTGATTGGAGACCTGGCCAACACCGACACAGTGACAACAAACACATTTTTTATAGGTGTGTACCCCGGCATGACCGATGCCCATTTAAACCACATGATTGACGCTATTTCCGCGTTTACCAGGCAGAAATGAACCATGGCAGCCGCCAAAAAAATCCCTGCGACAGTGACCGCCGTCATCCATCATCTTGATGGTGTACGGACCCTGCTTTTAAAACCCCAGCGGCGTATACCCAAATTTGCGCCAGGTCAATTTTTGCATCTGGCCATTGACAGCTACGATCCCAGCCTGCACTGGCCCGATTCCAGGGTTTTTTCGATTTGCAGTGCCCCCGAAAGTAGAGACGAGGTGCGAATCACCTTTTCGAAAGTGGGCAAATTCACATCCCGCATGATGGAACTGACTGAAGGCGATGATGTTTGGCTGAAACTGCCATATGGGGACTTTACAATTGCTGGGCATGGCCACAAAACAAACATCCTGATAGCTGGCGGGACAGGGATTACCCCCTTTATGTCATGGATTTGGTCCGAGGCGAAAGAGACCTGTGAAACCAAAATCATTTACGGTGCTCGCAGTCCGGAGCATCTTATATTTGAAAATGCATTGAATACTGCATGCTATGAAAACGGCAACCTGTCCTGGACACCATTTCTCGAAGAAGGAGAATACCCTGGCGCCATCAGAGGAAGGCTCAATATAAACGATATATTCAGGGTATGCAAAATTGATTTGAGCCACAAAGATTACAACTTTTTTATTTCCGGCCCCCCTCAAATGATAGATTATTTCCAGAAATCCCTGATAGACAAAAGTGTTCCGCAGAAAAACATATTCGTGGATGCGTGGTAAACCAATGAAGATTGCCATTACCGGAGGAAATGGATTCCTTGGGCGCCACTTTATACAGGTCGCTCTCCAAAAAGGATTTCATGTCACTGCCCTGCAAGGTCCCGGAGCTTCTATCCGCAATTCCAGCCATTTTCTGAAAATTGTAGAAGGAAGCTTGGGCAATAGGAATGGTGAAGCACGGAACGTTTTGGAGGGCGCCGATGTGTATATCAATATGGCGGCTCTCGGTGTGCAAAGCAGAGATCGCAGTTGGTCCAAAATGATCGATGTGAATTGTCAGCAACCGCTTGAATGGCTGGAAATGGCCAAAGAAATTGGTGTCCAACATGCTATCGCGCTGGGGACTGCTCTTGAATATGCAGGAACGGGCAATTTACCACACAACACCCCAGAAGAGCTACCAGCCCCCTCTCACAAGCTATCGGATGAAGAGTCTTCTCTGGAATGCACAGATGCGTATGGCGCCACCAAAGCCGCAGGAGGCATCCTGTTGCGCAGCTATTCCAGAACGATAGATCTGCCACTCACATACCTTCGACTGGCATCGCTGTTTGGTCCGAACGATGACGCGCGTAAGTTTTTGCCATCAGCAATAGCAGCTGCGAGGCATGAACGCGAATTTCCCATGTCGCAAGGAGAACAGGTCCGGGAATGGCTCCATGTGACAGATGCTGTTAACGCCATCCTGCTGGCTGCAACGGATGAGTCCCCCTGTGAAGGCATCTACAATGTTGGGACTGGTCAAGGGATCACCTTGGTGGAAGCGGCTCAAAATGTTTTCGCATCTTTTGGCACGCCAAGGGAGCTCATACAGATTGGGAAATACAAATACAGAAAAAACGAAAGTCATGTTTTGGTAATGGATTGTCAAAAATTCAGCCAAAGATATGCGTGGCGGCCAACCATCGCACTTCAGGATTGGCTTATTGAACTTGCCCAAAACCATCTCGTGGAGAAAACCAATGCCAACTGATACATTTCGGAGATTTTTTAAAGTGGAGGAATGTCCTCCTGGTAAAGATCTCTTTTCTCTGAAAGCTGACCATAAGGGAAACTATGATTTTTACATCAAAAGGACCCGGCCGGCATGGTTCAAAACCAATGTGCGCACTATTAAAAACGCACTGCTGATGCCATTTGTTTCCCCAAGGCACGTACCACCGAATTTTTTGATGGAAAACACCGTTTACGACGCCAGGTACAGACCCGTATATGAAGGGAATCATTACAAATCAATATATCGCGGATTCACAGATCACCCCAACCTCCCCTCTCAACCCACTATGTCGAAAGGTGTTGAGAGGATACGGAAAAAGGCGGTGTATTTCGGCGCATTTCAAGGACATTACGGTCATTTTATTATAGAGACTCTTTCAAGAATGTGGCCGTTGCTAGAGCGTCAGTTTGATTCCGACGAATATGATATTGTTTTCAACTTGTTCGGTACGGAGAAATATCGAACGGAAGAAAGCGTTTTTAACAGCTACTATGGGCAGTATTTATTTGACGGACTGGGAATTCCACAGCACCAGGTTAAATTTCTTCGTCGACCAAGTCTCTATAATGAAGTATTCGTTCCAACCAATGCCATATCCCTAAGCAATTACGATTGCTTTGCAAGCGCTGAGGCGCTGAAAATGTGGCATCATATTAATACCCAAATGAGCAAACGCGGAACGCAGGATTGGTCAGAAAAGATTTACATCACCCGCGCTCACTTAACCAATCCTGTGCAGGGAAGACGGCTGGTGAATGAGGACGACGTTGAGCAGCTGGCCAGAGAAATGGGGTATTCCATTTTAATCCCCGAAGAGCTGCCAAACGAGTTTGAAAAACAAAAGGCCCTGAGAGGTGCAAAGATAATTATGGGCTGTCCTGGCTCGGGATTGTTGAATAGCATTTTTGCCCCGGTTGGAACAAAAGTAATCAGTGTTTTCAATCTGAAATCGTACATTGGCAATCCTGCAGTTGTCCATCAGATTTGTTTGAACCACTTTAAATCTCAACAAACATTTATGTATGCCGAAGATGACCTTATAGCAGATTCCGAGCGGGAATGGTCCGTGGATATTGACAAGGTAAAAAAATTTATGCTTCAAGTTGAGGAATATCAGGGGCCCGGAACACAATCCCAATGCCCCCATGGACATATTTCTGCCAGGCAGGCCCAGGAGGGAAAAAAGAAGAACCGAACTGGTTTACTCGGATTAAAAGCAGCGTTGCTGCGAAAACTGTTTGGTTCGCAAGTCTAGCCCCCCGATCCCCGTTAAAATCTTTAGATAGCAGCTGACTCAGATACCTTCCAAACGTCATTTATCACTTTTTTGCAAAGGCTCCATGACTGTGCAAGCCAGTGGCACCACAAACTCTTTTGCGGCGCTTATCGTGTCCTTCCGGTGAGCGTGCATGAATGCAGAAAAGAATTGATGAAGAGTGAGGCCAGCTTTGAAAGGAGCTGGAGATGACGGAAGTATCAATTGAGAAAATGATA
>JAFGQN010000122.1 GCA_016935665.1 Deltaproteobacteria bacterium
GCGCAAAATTCTTCTGCCGAATCAGAAGCGACCTGATCACCTGCAAAAAAACACGGCATCTCTCCAACAACTGCGCTCGACCTGCTTTTCCAGGGTAAACTCCCGGCTTTCGACGCGTATCTGACTGCTACCGCTGGAATCGGCGGAGGACATCCAGAGCAAAATTGTGTATTGTCTTATCAATCCCAACAGGGGACGGATGAATTCGAAAGCAGGCTCCAGGTAACAACAGCAACGCAGACAAATCATGCCGGCGCGCACGCGAGGGAGATAAAAGGATTCGCTACGGCTCGTGAACAGTAACGTGTTCAATGGCGGTCGAGCCGCTGCCGTTCCGATGACAGCGCCATCTGATTTGAATCACATTACCCGCGTATGGCGAAAGGTCAATCACCTGTCTTTCCCAGGGGCCGATGATGTCTGTGGCCAACGGTCCCGAAAACGTATCGAGCAAGGTGGCGACGCCATCAATGAGAACCTCCACTTCCATATCACCCACCTCTGCCCCGGAGCGATGCACCCAAAAATCCAGGACCGGCGCCGTTGCGCCGGCAAGGTCAATCCCCGGAGAGGTCAGAACGGCCTTATCTGCAATTTGGCTACCATAGGTGGTTGTCTCCACAAACCGCTCGAATGGCGCCACAGAATGGAGAGATGCTTCCTGCTTTTCAGTGTAACTCAGACTCCCAGTCATCCACCGAATGTCAGCATAGCTGACCGTTGGGTCGCTGGTCCAGCCAAAGTTGCCGTCGGGAACACCGGCGAATTCGTCAAACGTCTCGAGAAAATACGTTTGTGATACGTGGACGTAGTCCGAGATGGTTTTGACATCATTTCCGGCAGCGCTTGTAACCGTCAGGGTAATCGAATACTCTCCAGGAGTATCCAGCGCAAACATTGGGGCTTGGGAACTGCCATCGGTATCATCAAGCCACGAAACGGTGCCGGGACCAGAAATCTGCCAGTCCCAGGATTGAATCAGTTCTGTGGAAAAATCTTCCATTAAAATTCGCTCGCCAACTGCCACGTCTTCGAAGAAAACTGAAAAATCCGCAAAGGGCGCATCCATTTCTCGCAATGAGATCTCATCCACGCCAAATGGACACTGTCTGTTATCTGTTGACGAATCAGGTTCCAACTCAAATCTGAGAAACACTACTTGCCCGGCAAAAGGCGACAAATCCACAGACCGGCGATGCCAGGCGCCTTCTGGCCCGGATTCGGTATAGTCGTACAAGTACGCAACGTACTCAGTCTCCACACCCGTCACTGCATCAATAACATTCAGCCATAGTCGGCTGCCAGAAGCTCCAAAATAGAAATACGAGAACTCAACCACTGGCGCTGCAAGTTGCGACAGGTCAAGGGGCGGCCCTGTCATTGATGCCGTTCTTCCGTCGATACTGCTATAATACCGTTGGTAACCACAGGCATACCGGGTGCCACCTGTGCTGTCATCCTCGGTCATTGCCCCGTTGGGCAGTTCACCCGCTTCATCGACAAGCAGCCATCGAGTAAACGAAGCATCGTTCTGTTCAACGTTCCACCCAAACTGCAGCAAATCACCTTCCGCAAATTCTTCGAAGCCTTCGCGATACAACACATCAGAGACAGTGATGTAACCTGATTTGGTGTGAGTATCTGTCCCGGCGTCGTTGGTAACAGTGAGCGTTACATCATATTCACCTGCGGCTGTAAACACCGCCAATGGATTCCGGGATGTACTGTCAGTGCCTCCCACAAACCGGGCTGTCCCTGGCCCGCTAACGGACCACTGCCACGTCTGTGCAACTTCAGTCGTTTCGTCATAAAACGGCACCACCTGGGCCAGGTCAACTGATGTGTCCGGCGTGCTAAAGTCGGCAGTCATGGTGTCTGGTTCTCGAATAATCACATCATCAACGGCAAAACCAGTTCGGGCTCCCCCGTCGAAGCCAATACGAATGGTCTGTCCCACGAACGCGGACAAATCCGCATACACTTGTATCCACTCATCTGTCGCCGTTTCAGTGTAATCTGCTGTAATAGTGAAGACCTCTGCCAGCCACGTGCTCTCCTGCATTACCCTTACCCGCAAAGTTATCCCTGAGTTGCCCCGAATGTAGTACCAGAAACTAAGCAGCGGCGAGACGGCATCCGCCAAATTGACCTCTGGACTCTCCGCCATAGGCGTGCCGTAGTAGGAGTCAGGCGCTGGGGCCAGGTAATTGCCGTTCCCGGAATGATCTGAAGGAGGAACAGAAGAAGGCACCGTTTCCCGCGCAGTCCACCAGCTGATTTCTTCGCCGGCTGGCTTGTCCTCGTAATCGAACCGGTACATGGTCCATGCTTCCTGTCCGGCAATATCGGTGTTGGTAAAATTATCAAAATCCTGGTGAAGATACGCATTCTTCACAGCAAGCCAAGCAGTTCTGGCAACCGAACTCTCCCCTTCCGCGTTGGTCACCGTTAATGTTACATCGTAACTGCCAGGCACTGGAAATCTCACCACCGGATGCTGGCTTGTCTCATCCGTGCCTTCCTCAAAAACCGGTGCGCCTGGACCATCAAATTCCCATAACCAGCTGTCCGGTGCATCACTCGATATGTCCGTAAAATGAACCGGTTGTGCGGAGCCAGGAGCCCTGGTATCTGCAATAAAATCCACCACTGAACGTATCGGTTCCCGCACCCATACGTCATCAATCGCCATACCGGCGTAGCTGTCCGGTTCAGACGCACGGAAAACAATTCGAACCCGTTCTCCTGCGTGGCTGCTCAAATCCAGCAGCACGTTCCGCCAGGGATCCGAACCGGCGGTCTGCTGCTCACCTTCCATGTACCACAGGGAGTACTCATCTGTGCCGTTGTCGACGAGCACCCGCAATGCCCCCATATCAGCGTATTCATAATGCCCATACATAAAATACCAGAATGATAACTGGGGAGAAATGGCATCTGTTAAGTCAATTTCAACCGTCTGCACCCCCCCAAGTGTCGACCCGCTCGCACTATTGAGCGCAATGGCATAGTTTCCCGCGCCGCTGGTATGGTCCACTTCCGGTCCGGTACGCTGATGAACCCAGGGGACGGATTCACGCACAAGCCAGCCGGCAGTTCCCGCATCGCCAGCTGGTGCCCATCCATGCTGACCGGCAAGGCTGCTGGCTGTATCGTAGTCATCAAAATCCACATGAAAATATTCACCCCATATGGCAATGGGAACTTCAATTTTGGATGCGACAGTATTGCCACAAATATCTGACACTGTATCAAACACTTCCAGGGAATAGCGATCGCTGTCAGCGACACCACTGAACTGGACGTCGTAGGTTTTTGCGTCGATTTGTGTCACACTGTCCATAACCCCAGTGCCGGTATCGGAAACCAGGTCAAGACTGTACATGTCAATACCTTGCACGGCCTCGTTAAACACAAGTCGATACGTGCCGCTCACTGTCCCGCGGGGATACACGCCCTGAGGGGAAACAACTTTGGGTCTGCCCGGCAGCGGGTCAATGCAATCGCTCAACAGGAAATGCACTGACACCGCCCTGTCCAGAGTTGTACCGCAGGTATCGGATACAGAACTGTCGATCACCAGCGTGTAGGAATCATTTTTGGCAACGCCGGTCACGTCAATGCGATACTCAAACGGATTTATTTCAGTAACCCCATCTATGGTGCCAATACCCGAACCTTGCACCCAGGTGATGTTGCCAATGTCAAATCCTTCCACCGGATTGTTGAACAGCACATGGTACGAAAAACTACTCTCCACCAGCTGAACATCCACCTCTCTGGAAGAAACCACATCCAAAGCGACTGCTCCGTTGCAGTTCAACGCCGTTTCGGTGACCGTGTCTTCGGGGACACTGGAAGCGGAATCAGACCACGTGTCTGTTTGCGTATCGACGGAAGAATCGTTCTCACCAGGTGAATCCGTCCCGCTGGTGCTATTATTCGCCGTCGCCGAATCCGTTCCCGTTGGAGAGGTTGCAACTGATGCGGTATCCGCCGATGTATTCGTATCAGCCGCGTTCATACTGGTATCGCCAATAGAATCAGTACTCACTACATCAACTGGCCTGGTCGCGGTATCTGCAGCCGTGCTGTCCGAACCGGTACTGTTGGTATCGAAGGAAAGCGTGTCACTGTCTGAAACACTATCCTTAAACGCATCGGCTGTATCAGGCATGGAAGATGTATCTTGCCCCCTGGATTTAGATTTTTGGGTACAGCCGACAAGCATCCCCAAGGGGACAATTGTAAAAAAACAACACAACATGAATTTAGCCACTTCATAACCTCATTTCGAATTGACATCCACTGCGACATCTAAAAATTAACCCGCTCTGAACAATATCATATTCCGCTGAAACTTCATATACATTACGATACATAAACAATACCTTTCAAGGTGCAACATATCTTCGACTCGGCAGATTATTTAATTGGCCACTTCACCAGAATCTGTGGGTGAATTTCGGCTCAGGTAGCTTACCGAGGGTATGATACAAGGGCTTTAGGACGAATAAAAGCCATGTTGCCTTAATCTTCCATTCGGCACACCGATTTTTCTTTCATGTTTGATTTCATGAACACGAAAATTGCATTTCTCTGTACATGAGAAAATGCGACGCGTGTTTGGTTTAGTGAAAAATTTTACTTCTTCCCCACCTGAACGCGCAGCAATGCACCAATTTGAGATTTGGAAGCCTCAAAAAAAACCTGAATCAACTCAGGCACCTTCATCGCTGTCGAACGCACCTCCCAGGCAGGAATGAAATCTTACTCCAGCACTGCCGAAGCATCGTCATCAACGGTAATCGCCAGACGGAAACCGCGATGAGAAGAACGATCCCTGGCCCAGCCGATACCGCGATGCCCGGACCTCGCATGAAACGCGGGATGATCCATGGCGCCGCCTCGCAGCACGCGATATGTGCCGGTTTGGGGTCCCTCCGGATTGACCAGCGGTTCATTAATGCCGGAGCGTGGATATGTCGAGGAATGCCAGTCCCAGACCCATTCATAGGTATTGCCGCTCATATCATAAATGCCAAAGGCATTGGGCGCCAATGTGGCAACCGGGTGAGGGGTTTTCACACCGTCCATTGCAGAATTGAACTCGTACCAGCCGATTGCATCCAGACTTTCGTTTTGACCAATGGGCTGGGTGATCTCACCATCGCTGTTTGCACTGGGATGGAACGCGGTGTAACTGTTGGCCCGTGCGGCATACTCCCACTCCGCCTCGGTTGGCAGACGCACGCCCTCGCATTCATAGATGCTGTCAATGTTGTTTAAAGACGCGGTCATTTCAAAAACCCCTCCCGCAGAGCGATTCATACAATCACTCGGTTTGGTTACATGAGTCCCGCTTTGGCATTCCATATCGGCCAGGTGATAACATGCAGGCAGGCCGAGACGTTCAGAATAGGCATTTGCGAACACCACGGCATCGTTCCAGCGTATATCATTCACCGGACATTCGTGACCGCAGTCACTGAAATAGCTGGGATTCCATCCGACAACGTCAACGAAAAGCGCCTGCGTTACCTCGGTTGCCATTATCAGATAACTGTTGGTCAATTCCACAAAGTGCAGATTCTCATCGGCGTCTCTGCCCGGCTCGGCAACACAATTCGAACCGCCGGGGTACTCCTCCGGGCACGCCCCGTCCGGTGTTCCCATCCAGAATGTGCCGGCAGGCACGCGAACCCAGTCCTGAAACGCCTCCGCCATTACATCGCTGTCCATCTCGTTGCTGTTGCCATCCCCACCCGAATCACTGTCACTGTCCCCTCCCGAATCACTGTCACTGTCCTCATCCGAATCACTGTCACTGTCCCCTCCCGAATCACTGTCACTGTCCCCTCCCGAATCACTGTCACTGTCCCCATCGCTATTTTCCGCCCCTGTGTCACTCTCTGTTTGGCCGGTGTCACCGGGAGTATCCCTGTGAAGCGGATGGTGCTGGTAACACCCGCACAATAACAATACTGCCGACAACATCATCGTTGTGCAAATACCTATTACATTGCGAAATCCGTCCTGGAAATTTCTGATGGTCATAATATACCCCTGATGCCTGCCTTGCAGTTTAAAACACGAATGCAGTTTCTGGAAGCATAATGGGGGCCATATGCGTCCGGACAGGAAGACATCTCTTTCGTCGCGGAATGATTGAACATTGGTGAATTATCCAAAGGTGTGCCACATATGTGCCAAATACAGGGTTTGCGCTGCGCAGCCCACTGGCTAAAACAGCCGGCAGTTTTTCTTTCTCGATATTCAGCGCGAAGGCATTGAACTTTATAATTCCCTGACTACTTCCGCTGAATAGTTACGGTTCGTTGGCTTAAATTCGCCCCGAAGATATTGAGCGGGTTACACATTCGTCACTTTTTCCGATGCGATGGACACGTTGAATCTGGCGCCGTCAAAGTTGAGTTGGATGCGTTTTACGTCGACGTCGCGTTTGAGTTTGTCGGTGGGGGTGGCGGGGGTGAGCTGGATTTGCCAATCGGGGTGAGCCATGTCGCCAAAGTCGAACAGGCGCAGGCCAGCCAGGGGGGCCATGATATCGTTGGAAGCGGTGACGGGGGTGTCACCCGCAACGAGGGCTGCGCCGGGGGCGAATTCAAAATCTTCCCACATGATGAGCTGTATCTGTTTTTGGCCCTGGAACATGCCGGTGCGTTTGAGCTGGCGTTCCACGGCCGCCACCATGGTTTTGTTGTTGTCGGATTTGGCCTGGTGCAGCATTTTGGCCAACAGGCCCACGGATAACGCCTCGGCCCAGGGGCGGGGATCGGCGGCGCCCAGCTCGCCTTCGCTGGTGGCCACTTTGCGGGCAATGCGCAAGGCCTCATCGGTTTTGCCCATGCCGGCAGCGGCCAATGCCAGACGCAGTTGCGCCACGGCATCATCGGGGGTGGCTTCCACCAGGGTGGCATACTGCCGATACGCATCGCCATACCACTGATGACGCAAAAAGATGTCGCCCAGTTTCTGGCGCACTACCGGGTTTTGCGCGTTGAATTCCACCAGCTCCGAGCACACGCGCCGTGCGGACTGGTCTTTGCCTTTCTGAGCCAGAATGTCGCACAGCACAATGAGGGTTTCCGGAGAGGCCTCGCCTTTACGATGCAATCGTTCGGCTTCACGCCGGGCGTCATCCACCAGTCCGTTTTCCATCAGCACAGTGATGAGCAGTTCCCGCCCTTCGGCTTCCGGGTGGAGTTTCACCATGCGGCGCACTTCTTCAAGCCTTGCGTCAGGAGTTTTCAGCGCGGCCAATCCCGTCTTTACTGCGGGCCAGTTGACGCTGGCGCCAAAGTACAGCCCCATGGTGGCGTCCACATCGAGGAATGAACGGCGAATCCAGCGGGCCAGATATTTTTTGGCGGCCGGATATTCCGAAAAGGCGGAAAGCAGCGCCACCACATTCTGAGAGGTGCTGACCCGCTGTGCAATCAAATCGAGCAATACTTTGCGCTGGCGGGCAGTCATCAGTTCGCAGCGCTTGCCGGCTTCTTTAAAAATACGCAACGTGTCCATGGCATTCTGTGAGCGATTCAGTCGCAGTTGCCACAGCAACCGCCGTTCTCTAAGCGGTCGTCTGGCGGCGTCGGAACACACTTCCAAATCGAATACGCGACTTTGGGCCTGGGTGGTGGTGGCCACCTGCAATTGGGATTCGTCGGCATCGTCCCTTTGACCACGTATGCCATAACTCCCAGTGCCGATACGGCCTTCGCTTTGCCCCATCTCCCCTTTTTCTTTCTGCGCGGCCAAACCACTGGCCGATGCAGACGATCGTTTGGGGCTGGCGCTCATCTTGCGGCTGCGTAAACGCTCTCCACCGTCGGGATTCAATCCACCGGCGCCACGCCCGCTCATGTCATCCGACAAATTATCGAGAGCCTGAACGGACTTATCGATTGCGGGCGCAGGCGGTGGAGCGGGCACCTCTTCCGCTTCCATGGGCGCCTGTTCCGCTGCTGCCTGCGTGGTCTGCGGCATGGGGGAGCGTGACATATCGGCCGACTTGCGCATCTCCATATCCATGGCTTCCGCCGGCGCTTCTTTGGAATCCGAGGAACAGCCAAATCCAAACAGCGGAATGGACAGCGCCTCTTCAACGCCCGGCCGATATTTTTGCCGCGTCATGTTCATGGACCAGGTGCGCCAGGGTTGCATGTAGGCGGGACCGTCCATGGGCTGTGGTTCTTCCAGCACCAAAAACGACGTAAACGGCGTCATCAACCCATACTGCAGGCCCAGCGAAATAATACGCCCGCGGTTTTCATCCATGCCGCTGCCCATGAGCGACGACAAATACATGCGCGCCCACAGAGATGGAATGAACGAGTAAAAGTTTCCGGATTCCACATCCACCGAATACGTTTCTTTAAAGGATTCCCCGGCGAGGGTGCCGCGCACTTCAATTTTGTCGGGGAACTGATGATGGGTCCGCGCCAGCAAAATGGCCTCCTCCCCTTCGGACAGCTTTCCGCTCTGGGTGGTAAACACCTGGTCCAGTCCGGCGCCGGTATCAATGACCAGCTCGGTGATAGTGGGGGTTTTCAGCATGCCGGCGAAGCGCAGTGATTCCTGCACCACCTGTTCCGCCATGTCGATGCGGAACATCTTACCGCCGCCCACATCGGCCAGACGCTTGAGTAAACTGCGGTCGGCGCCCGCTCCCACTGCGATGGCAAACAACCGCGCCCTTGAATTCCCCATGGCGCGCCGCAACCGTTCGGCCAAATCATCGGCCGCGGTTTCCCCGGAAGTGGCCTGACCATCACCCACATACACAATGGCCGGTTGTATCGAATCGTGCACCAGCGACAGCGCCTTTGAAAACATCTCGCCCAAATCGGTGGCCCCGGCCGGGGCAAGCTGGGCCATTTTTTCAGCCGCCTCACTAATGTTTGCCTCCGTTGCCGCCGCCAGCCCTTTTTGGGGAAACAGCACTTTGGGCACAAGGTCGGTGGACATCACTGCGAACCGGTCTTTGCTGCCCAGAGCGCGTAAAATGGCTTCGGCGGTTTGCTGGCGAATCTGGTGTTCCGCCGTATCTCCGCCAGCGGAAGTATCGAGCACCACCACCACATCGCCGGGCACCTCTTGAACCTCTTTCCATTTTACGGCCGGTGTATAGCGCAACATGACATAGTCGGCTTCGTTGGCGCCAGTGCCGTAGCGCATGACCCGCACGTTGTCGATGGTTTCCATTGGTTTCAACTCCAGCAGAAAGTCCGACCTGGGCACATAGCCCGAACGCCGCATCGAAACCGTTTTGTGGTCTTCGGATACGCGGGCGTCCTGCAGCGTGGAAATCTCGAAATCTTCACCATCATCCCCCAAATCCACCTGCAGTGAGAACTCCTGAATCTGTACCGACTCGTCGCCCACCATGGGATAGATGTAGCGATACGCGCCGTCGCTCAGCGGCAACAGCTCGGTGTACGCCAGAATGATGCGTTTGGCGCCCGCAGCGGGGACCGGGAAGATTCGGGCACGGCAGGTGCGCGCGTCGATCCATTCCAGTAGCGCGGGGTCCATGGCGCGCTGCACCGCTTCTTCGTACGCCGCTTTGGCCTGTTTGCGCTCAATCACCTTCCCGTCCACCATGCGACCGTTCACCTCCCAGGCAAAACGCACGATGGATGCGCCTTCGGGAACCGTGAACCAGTACCAACCCTCTACCTGTGTGGAGGCACTGTTAAAGAACGTCTGGTCCACTGTGGTATAGGCCACGCCTTCCCGAATGATACTTTTAATCTGCTGAGAGATAATCTGCAATTCAGAGGGCGGACTGCCCGGTCGGTTGCGGTCAATGCCGTAAATGCGTCCCGCCGCACTGCCCCCCATCCCCGCCTCCAGCGGGCGGTCGGCCATACCACCGGTCCAGTCGTCGAAAAAAGCCACGGGCGACAAACCAGGCACGCCGCCTTTGACTTCGGCCTGTTCACCGGCCGCCACTTCCACCCGTCCTTTGGCCGATTCCACCACCGCCAATCCTCGAGCGACGTAGACCCGCACTATTTTGTCGTCCCGGTAAATATCCATGCCCGCACCGGTGGCGCTCACCTTCACATCTCCCAAATCGAAATGGGCCAACTGGGATTCCATATCCGGTACATCGGCCCACAGCTCGCCGCGTTGCAACGTCACCCCATCGCCGGCCAATTCCATCACTGTATCGCCGCGCATGAAAATGCCCGCGCCATTATTCAGGCGCACCAGGGCGCGCGATCCTTTTTCCGCCTTCAGTGTGGCGCCCTCTTCGAGCATGGCCCCGGACATGAGCCTTGTGGATGTGCTCTTTTCTTCCAGCCAGACCTCCCCCGCCGCCAGCGCTACTCGCGCCCCCAGATGGGCCGTCTTCATTGGTGGCGGCGGTGCATCATCGGGACAACCGGACACCCCTGCCATCGCCAACAGAATAATGACCACATGCAAATACTTCATGGCATTCCCTCTCTTCTCATAAATTCGATACATTAAACGATTTAGAATACCGAATTGTAGCACGCACGCCCTGGGACGCACGGGATGAATTCGTGTTTCACGCAATGACGCCTGCGCCGGGGAAAAGATCTGCTTCCCGTTTGGGTGTGGGACACGGGGTAACAAAAGATTGAAGCATCGCTTTTCGGCGCTAAATTAATCTGATTGGGATGCCGTTATATTGAAACGACACATAACAGTGGAAAGACGGACAGCTATCCATGACCGCACCAACATCGACAAACGCAAGGACAGCGGTTGACGCTCGAGACTTGTACAAAACCGCCCTGGATATGCAAACGGATACGTTCTTCGTCCTGGACATCACCTGTGGCAGGGCGGTGCACTGGAATCGTGCCTTCAGGGAAATTTCCGGTTACAGCGATGAAGAAATCGCCCAGTTGAAAGCTCCGGACAGCTACTATTCCCCTGAAGAACTGGAGAGGGCGAATGCTGCCATTTCCAGAATTATCGCCGGAGAATCAGCGACATTGGAGATTTCGCTGATTACCAAAGACGGCAGGCATATTCCCACCGAGTACCAGGCATCCCCTATTCCAGATGACACCGGTGTCATCAAATATCTGATTTCCGTGGGGCGGGACGTCACTGATCGCCGCCGCATAGAGACAAGCACCCGGGAAAGCGAACGGCTGTTTAGAGTGCTCATCGAGAATATTCCCAGCGTGGCGTGGATTACCGCACAAAATGGGCGCACCAGCTACATCAGCCCCAATGTTTCAAAAATCTATGGATACACCCCCGAAGAGATCCTCGCTGCGGGTGATGCACTGTGGATGGAACGCATACATCCCGATGACCGGGAAACGGTGCGCAATGCTTTTGCTGCGCTGTTTTCCCTGCGTTGCCCGTTCGACGTCGAATATCGGTTGTTGCATCGCGACGGGCGTTGGATATGGCTGCACGACCGCGCCACGATACTCGAAGAAGAAGATGGTGTCCCGTTTGCTATTGGCGTTTTTTCAGATATTACCGAACGCAAACTGGCAGAGGAGGAAAAAGCTCGTCTGGAAGAGCATCTGCGGCAATCGGAGAAACTGGAAGCGGTGGGGCAGCTGGCCGGCGGGGTGGCCCACGATTTCAACAATCAGCTGGCCGGAGTACTGGGTTACGCCGAACTTCTGCGGGAGCTGGTCCGGGACAATCCCACCGCGCTGAACTTTGTAAACAGAATCATTCACGCATCCGAAAGGTCCGCAGATTTGACGGCCAAATTGCTGACATTCGCCCGTAAAGGCACCGTTGAGGAAATGCAGGTGGATATTCACCAGATTGTCCACGAAGTCATCTCCATACTGGAACACAGTGCCGACAAGAAAATTTCAATCCAACATCGGTTGCATGCAACAGGCCTACATACGCGAGGAGAGCTTTCGCAGCTGCAAAATGTTCTTTTAAATCTGGGTATTAATGCATGCCAGGCCATGCCCGGGGGGGGGGACTTTGCAGTTTCGCACCGATGTGGTGACACTGAAGGATATCGACTGTGAGAAAATGCCCATGGAACTGGTCCCCGGAAATTATATCTCACTGGAGGTGTCAGACACTGGCATCGGCATGACACGCGAGGTTGCAGCCCGCATCTTTGAGCCCTTTTTTACCACCAAGGGCCAGGGCACCGGTCTTGGGCTCTCTGCGGTGTACGGTGTGCTGGCGGCACATAAAGGGGGAATCTGCGTGGATTCAACTCCCCAAAAGGGCACCACATTCAGGATATATCTGCCACTAATGGAAGGAGCGAATACGCAACGCCGCTCCAGCTATATGCCTCCAATAAATCAGGCGAACCTGCAGATTCTTCTGGTGGACGATGAGGAAGTCGTCCTTGAAGCCACCTCGCAAATGCTGCAGAGTCTTGGTTACCGGGTCATTACCGCCGAAGACGGTCGCCAGGCCGTCGATGTGTACCGGGCGCGCCACCATGAAATCGACCTTGTCATCATGGACATGATGATGCCCCATAAAAATGGCCGTGAGGCGTTTGAAGAAATGCGGGAAATCAATGGCGCCATTCGAGTGCTCATCTCAACGGGGTATAGCGTCATGGATGAAACCCGCACCATCGCTCAAAATAGCGTGGTGGAGTTTATTCACAAGCCATTTCGAAGACATGAACTGGCCAAAAAAATCGATATGGCACTGGCCCGGACGGATTCCGGATGAATCATCAAATATCGCTCACCCCTGCAGCTTCATCTTCGTCTGTGGTTTCATCTTCGTCTGTGGTTTCATTTTCGTCTGTGGTTTCATTTTCGTCTGTGGTTTCAGCTTCGTTAGCGGTTTCCTCTTCGTCTTCGGTTTCATCTTCGTCTCCGGCTTCGGTGTCAAACACAAAATCGTCCGTGTCCGATATCACATCCACAAACTCCCATTTTTTTCCGCCGTAAAAGCCCATGTGATCCAGCCATACATCAAAAGATTTGGTCGCTCCGCTTTTGAGGGGCACCACTTTTATCTGGATGTTAATAATCCGGTTGGGATCCAGTGGAGCGGCTTTTCCCCAGCCTTTTTGCACAAATTCACTCCAGTCCGCATGATATTCCCGCCATGCGCCATCCAGTTCAAAGCGTACCTGATGAAAATCGTAGCATTTCTCACCACCATCCTCATCGCAAAGACCGCCATCTGTCAGGGGAGCTGTTTCAACCAGGTTTAACGCCACCTCCACAGCTGCATCTCCCATGGCCCACATCACAAATCCTTCCTGTCCCATATCCGCCAGACAGCGGGGCTCCTTCAATTTGTCTTCGTGGATATAGTCCAGTTTAAAATTCTCTTCGCCATCCACATCTTCCCATATTTTCCCTGTGGTATAAACAGAACCGGTCACGCTGTACTTTCCCACCATATCGTTTTTGTGTTTCCCAACAAATACATCGCGATCATCTGACTTGAATTTGCTGTCGATAACGCCGGCAAACAGCGCGTCGTCTTTACAAATCGGATCTCCGTCCGAGTTGATTCGTCCCTTTGAGAATGTCGCAGGCAGATTTCCATTCTCGTCCAGATGCAACCGTTTTCCGCCGGAACCTATCTCCTTTATTGGCAGGTATATATAGTCGGAAAAATAAATGCCAAAGCCAACGCCGTCGCCTCCGGCGATCCCAAGCATGTGAAACGAATTCTGGCTGTCAAAGTGTGGAAACGGATTGGACCTGTGGGTCTCCAGCCCCGACTGGGCATGACATTTTGTTGGATACGGTTCCAAATCCGCCGAGGTATCGCCTTTTTTCATGGCCTCCATCAGTCCTTTAGTATCAGTGTCTTTGAATGTTGCGTAAAACTCCTCAACGGTCTGCGTCTTACAGTATTCCGATTCCTCTGGATATGGTTCGATGTAGTCATCTCTGATACCCGGATCGTCAAAGGAATAAATATATCCAAGGGGCTGCCCCTCCCGGACAATCGCCTCGGCATTTCGGTTTGTCCCGGACTCGAATTCCGAAAGCAGATATGTTATTTCATACCTGGGGTCGGGTTCAGTGGAATACTCCTCTGGCACCTCGGCGCAACTGCACTGAAAAGCAATAGCCCAAAAGATTGTCATTACAAAAACACGATAAGAAAACATTGGAGCCTCCGTCTGTATAACGCACTCCAGCCCTGCCTCCAGGGAGGTGAACTGCGACTTTTTATGCGTAGGAACGACTTCTAGTGTGACATCAACGCAGTGGTTAGAAAAAAAAAGATTGGCTCATAATTTTTACAGACAAGAAAATGTGCGCCTTAACGCCCCTCAAGAGAAGATACAATTTCGGCCGCTGTGCTTCCCTCGTCACAGATGGCGCGGAATTCGTCCCGGGAGGGCGGATTGGCACTGAGAGGCATGCGAAATTCCGCGCTTTCCTCCATCAGCATGTAATAGAAGTGAGGAACAAAATCCGCGGGTGTGCAATACGAATCTTTACATTCTTCGTTATCTTCGGGACAGGGACGGACCTTTGGCAGATAACCTTTAACGAATTCCGCTTCCGCTTTAATGATTTTAATACCAATCACCGCCCAGTAAATGGCATTACCCCGCTCATAGTCCAATTGAACGGGAATAATCACCCTTGGGTCGCGTAAAACATCGGTGTCCTCCTGCCAGGTGCTCAACCAGTTCAAAGCGGTCTCCCGACAGAACGTCTCGCTGTATTCCAGCAGTTCCTCTTCTAAAAGCGCCTTTGCCATCCCCACATTGTCGGCGGTTATGAAATACAGCCCATACAAAAGCGCTGCCCAATGTCGCAGTTCCTCCTGCAGACTGCGTTGGCTCATCTTCCCATCTTCAGTCAATCGACCGCGGGCGCTTAAAAAAGATTCGCCGAGAATGGCAGTAAGCCAGGTATCCAAAAATCGATACGCCCGCGCATTGCGCAAATAAAACGTGGGAAACGGTTCGGCCTGAAACAGGGGATACACATCCACTTCGTAAGAAATGTCATCACTCGATTCAGATACTCCGTAGCTCAGCTGCTTCACATGGGTTTCCCGATTCTGAATCAGGATGGATTTAAATGTTTCCAACAATTTTCTGCGATACGCCTCTGATAACCGCAAATGGCTCGCCTCCGGCGCGCGGTCCGGCAACAGCAGGGTCTCGAGAGCCCACGTCTGATAATCGTACCAGCCCGAATCCGGCCCGGGGGTCAAGTCGAGTACACCGTCGATAATCGCATCAATGAACGTCTGCATATAATCCACATTCGCAGGGGCGCCATCACCACAGAACAGTGACTCAAAGTACATGGTTTCCTTTGATTTGGAACCCGGGAACAGCGCCATATGGGGGCCGCAGTTCCAATCTTCCGACGCATCTTCCCGCTGACGCAAAAATTCGGATTTGACCGAATCGATGTGTTGCAAATCAAGCGCATCGTCTGTTGTTTCCCAAAGCGCATTCACCGCAACGTCCCAATTGGGGTTTGTGAGTCTCGCATACAGCGCCAGAATGCGTTCGTATTCGGCCAGCAACTCGTCGTCGTTTTGAAGAACCACACCCATGGCCACGAATTTCCCAAATTCAGTGTCACGCCACGGGTCGCCTTCACCCTGATAGTTTTGCAAAAAGCGATCCTGCGTAAACACCTGCTGCAGCGTTTGGGTCCAGGTATAAAACCCAATGGGACGGGAATAAATGCCGGTATTCTGAAACTGTCTCGCCACGTCGCGGGCCGCATCCTGCAGATGGGATGGCAGTTCCAATGGCGTCTTCGAAAGCAGCAATGCCGCACCGATGTGTACTATGGCGTTTTCCACATGTGCATTCGCGCTCTCATCGACGGTATTTTGCAACGATTTGAGCCCGTCCAGCAAACGCAGCAGAAACCGCTGTTTGGCAGGAAAAACAATTTCGCCATCCACTTCCGCTCCCAGCTGAACGCCCTCTTCAATGGATGCATACAGTCCATCGTTAAACGGCTTCAATGCGCCATTCACAACTTCCATCGACGGAATCAGACTGTGCGTGGTATTCAACCTGCTGCGCACAGCGGCGATGGCTTCTGTTCGACTGCCAAAGAGCCGATTGTTCAAGTCCTGGTCGCTGTTTTCAAGCGCCACGATATCCAGGCGGGTAATTGCGGCGCTCTTATTTACTTCCAGCGCGCATTCGTCATCAAAATGCTCAATCACCCAACGTTCAGGATTGTATTGGGGAATTTCAGGTGCCTCCGAATTGCTGTCGGCTCTTTTCTGTCGTTCCGACACCGCTTCATCCACTCCGAGCATATCCACCGGCCCAAGACACCCCGCCAGCACAAAAGTCAGCAGAAACAACGTGCAGCCAATCTGTTTCATCGATACGTCCTTCCCTTTAAAAAATGTGTTGCAATGCGATCCCAAAATGGTGATTCAGCACAAATTTAAAATTGTCCCCCAAATCGTTCACCACCGGAATCAGAGCGGCGTATTCCAGCATCAGCGTTCGCCGCTCGCTGGTGTGAAATGCCAGTCCGCCCAAAAGGCGCACAACGCCATCTCCATATCCCTTTCTCTCCACCCATTCATAACCGGGTTCCAACTGAGCATTTGGCGATCGCTGCATTTTAAAGAACCACCAGAACTGATACCCCGCCCCAATGTGCGGAGTAAACCACTTGGCGATGTCGACACTGGCTAAAAGGTTGATTGGCGCCCGCAACACCCATGGCACCGTTTCGTCGAATTGAAATGGCAACACCGCCCCGCTGATACCCATCTGCACCGCAATGGCCAGGGGACATTCCGGCGGCATGAGATTCACTTTGGCATGCCACTGCACGCCCGTTAAGAGAAACAGCCCCAGACTCATATCCATCCGATCATGTATGCCAAAACGCATCTTAAACTCCGATGGAAAAGATGTGGGAATGGGCCCCCGTGCCCTGGTGTTCTCGTTGACCACTCCAGTGATGCCGGCAGTCAACGCTTTTTGCCCGCGTTTCAATGTTCGGGCCGTCTCAAATTGCCCGTGCCCACACCCTGTACCCGCCAGCATCAATGCAAGGGCGGCCCAAAAACAAAGATCCTTGTGTCTCTCCACAATACCCTCCAGGTTGCCGTCATACATCAACTACACTTGAGCGCGGGATTGTGGGTATTATGCACCAGAAAAAGATAAAAAATGTCGAATGCGGATACTCCCCAGGGTGGCTTCACGGTTTGTTCGCGTTGTCACGCGCCAGGGCGAGAGCTTCGATTTCATCCCTTGTGTACCGCTTTCCGTGGCCAATTCCCGGACATATCTGTTTGAGAGCACCGTTCCAGGTGGACGAATTGAGATTCTCCGACAAAAAAGGCCAGCTCCGACACTGCATGGGGCGCACGGGATACACAGCGCATCTGTTTCCTTCCAGAAAATTGCACTGCCCGTTCACCATTGTTGCATGTACATTTCCATGGGAATCCGTCACACAATGAACACGCATAAATTCGTCGGACGTCATGCCCAGATAGGCGCCAATTTCATCGACGTTTTTAGGCATCAAATACAAATACGCATACTCCCCATTCTCTTTGCAGCAATTGCCGCAACCGATACACTCAAACTGCAATCCATCGGCTAAAAAAATATCATTTTCCCTCATCCGGTCCTTTCCCTGAGCGAACGACAAGACAAACACAGTGCGTATACAGATACACCGTATCCGCATCAATGCATATTTCTTCCAACGGGTCTGTATCCATCGTTTGTTCGCCCTTTTTAAAGCGCCATCGCCATCATTAAAAAACCGGAGAAAGCGGCATTGCTGGAGGTGAACGATGTATCCACCTCCTTTTTCATTTTGTTGATGGCTGCGCGATACCGTTTATAAAACACAAAGTCCGGCCGGGGCGTGTACTGCAAGCCTTCCAGCTCCAGAACACGGATAATATTTTTAACGGTAGTGGGTTTGATAAACACACCTTTTTGGGGCGTGTAATACGCCTGCCATACAGAAAGCAGTGTCCATTTGGCCAGCTTACCGTAGTCGAGCACATCGAGAATCATATTAAATCCCACTTCTTCTTTCCCATGCAACAGTTGCAAAAGCCCACTGGTCAGCACCTCCCTGTGATCGTCCGACAACGAACGTACATAGTCGCGAAATTTTGGTTTTTCAAAAACAGATACCATAGAGGATCGGGACACCAGTTGAATCATGCTGTCCAGAATCTTAGCATCTTTTGAAAAATTTTCTTTGGCAAACCGCTGTTTGGCAAACTCAATCATCTGCGGCATTTTGTGTTTTTTTCCAATTTGCACCAGTTCCGGATTGCTAAAGCCACCGGGGTATACAGCCATGAATTTGGCTTCAAGGACCTTTAATGTTTGAACATTCATACAACACTCCACTTCAGAGGATTTTTCTGTCAGGATTTTTCAAGCGCCATGCGCAAAGAACTCACGCTCAGCAGGGCGGCTACCAAAGACATGGATTTTTCAATCACCGTAGGGGCAGCGAGATTCCCTACAGTATTGAACAGAAAGTAGACAAACATGACCCACATGGCGAAGTGAGACACCCGTCGCAGTGGGGAGATGGGGAGATATCCCGCTTTTATGAGCGTGAAAAAAAGGCAGGCGGCGGTGATTACCAGCGCAATGGCCTCAAAGAGCACCAGCTGAATCTGGGACGCCAGCCGTCCTCCCCATACAATTTTGGTGGGAATGACATCAAGCAGCCCGGCACCAACAATCAGTGCAAAGTGGAACATCAGCATTGCGATGTAAATAACAATGCATATGTGGGCGGCCCGTGTGAAGCTGAAAAAATTCGCCATAAGATACTCTCCTGCCAGCACTTACGAAAATGTACAATTTTTCGTGCCCCCAATACAACCATTAAGCCACAGACGGTACCCTGGATGCGAATTTAAAGGGAAAGAAATCTGTCATGGACATAATTATTTGACTGCACATAAATTGCATGTTGGGTATGCGAGGCATAACAGGAGTATCAAGGGGAATTCAGGGTGAGGATGTGACGCGCAGAGGCGCGTTTATTGTCAGCGATTTCTCACACAACGGAATCCGACTAGATTACTGCCCACCCGCGGCCCTGCGCGATCGCGTGCTGTTATTCGCAGGGAACCGGCAGGCGAACTCCACGAACCACCTTTAATCACGTAATTGGTTCCACTCGCACTTCCTTTGGGATTCACAAACTGATAGGCGGTATTACAGTTGGGATATACAAACCCCGAACTGGCCTCGGTGGGGTTGCAGTAAAAATCCTCACGATACAAATCAAGCGTCCATTCCGCCACGTTGCCGGCCATGTCCTGTATGCCAAACGGCGAGTCTCCCACTACTGTCCCCACTTCCAGTATGCGACTGTAGCATTGGTAATAGTTGGCCTTTGTGCAGGAGATATTGCCATCAAACGGATACAGTCGATAGGTCTCGTTTAGAGAGGTATAGTTGCCACGCGCGGCTTTTTCAAATTGCGCTTCCGTGGGCAACGACACGTTTGTGCCCAACCAGTTACAGTAGGCCTTCGCCGCATCGAAGCACACTTCGGTCAACGGTTTGTTCTCATCCGCCGCCAGTGGAACGCCCTCGAACCATTTTGACAGATAAGGCGTGTTGCACGCACCGACGGCCAGTGTTCCTTCGGGCTCCCAAAGAGGATTGGCCTGTACAAACTCCCAAAAATGCAGATGCGTGACTTCGGTTTTCATCATATCGAACGCACTCAATGTCACCGGATGCAACGGAAGTTCGTCTGCCACACAACTGGCGCCGCCGGCATCGGGATTACACCCCAGCAGAGTGGTGCCGGCGGGAATAGCGCAAAAAGAAATGGCGCTTCCCGAAGGAGATGTCACTGAAACTGCGCAGTTTTGCACCACCACATCAGTGCCCGTGTCCGAAATACTGTCCGAGTCGGCATTGGTATCGACAATGACCACATTGGAATCACTGCCCCATTCCGTCCCTGGCGCAAAGGTATCTGTGGTTCCGAAGGTACCGTCGCTGCCGTTGGCGACATCACTCACGCTGTCACTTTCCCTCCCGTCGGTTCCCGGCGTATCCGACACCTTAAAATCATCCACATAAACAGAACAGCCGAAAGCTCCCAAAAGCAAAATGACAAAAATCAGCAGTATCCCTGACGTCTGCATCACCAATCTCCCCCGATTCGATGCGATGCGCCAGATAAAAAGTCGTCATCAGCGGGTCGCGTTCTATTTGGCTGCTGTTCGCTTGCCACACGCCGCTTTTTTCTCACAATGAAAAGCGAAATGGCGGTGGCGGTGAAAACAGACGTGGCAATAAACATGATATCGGCGCCGACCGCCAAACGGGGCAATTTGTCCACATCATCCTGTCGCTCGGACCCACATACGTTGTCGTCGCATGCGCCTTTCAATTCCGAGTTGAGGCTGCTGGTCTTCAGTGCCAATACACTGCCGGTTGACAGAGTGGCCACGGCCAGCCCACTCACAATCCAGGGCGCAACTTTCAGGAATCCCGATTCCGCAGCAGGCGCCGGCTGTTTCACGGACACCGCCAGGTCGTATTCCCGCATACTGGTGTCGCTCATCACATCCCAGACGGATTCGGGCTCCGGTCCTCCGCCCAGCTCATCCTGGGTGCGACACTGGTCAATGCGCTTTTTACCTGGCACAATCTTCACCATTTTGCGACATATCACCTCGCCATGAAAATGGAGCGTCAACGCATGCGGTCCAGCCTCCAGACGCACCGGCGCATTCATTGGCAAAAAGCTCACATGTTCATCGTCAATGCGGCATTCGGCCCCGGTCTTGCCCATCACAACGATTTCCCCAACCACGTTGCGCAACTTGCGTATTTCCAGCAACACTTCGCTTCGTCGGGACGCATCAATCTCCCCCTGACCATCAGACAGATATTTTTCGAATGCCTCCAACGCCAGATGGGGTTTGCTAAGCTCTAGCTGTGTCTGCGCTATATTGAACTGAATTCGGTAGGAAGGGCGTAATCGGTACGCTTCTTCGAAAAACTGAAGGGCCCGGCCAAACTCCATATTCTGATAGGCTTCGGTTCCCGTGGCAAATGCCTGGCGAGCGTCGGTTACCCTGGCATCGTCATCCGCTCCCGCGACAGTCGGCGTACGCAAAAGCACCGTTGCAAACACCAGCCAGCTACCACAAAATGCACCTTGTTTAGATGGACCCTGCAAACACATCTTCTTCAGCCCGTTTCCGCAGGATGAACAACTCTTCTTTGGGAATCCTGTCCCACGCGCCTACCACATCCGGATCAAACTGCGTGCCTTGACACTTATGAATTTCCTCAATGGCAACCTCATGGGGAAGCCCCTTTCGATACGGTCTGTCCGAGGTCATGGCATCATATGTGTCAATAATGGCAAAAATCCGGGCGCCAAGAATAATTTCCTTGCCCTTGAGACGCTGAGGATACCCGTTGCCGTCAAACCGTTCATGATGCTGGTGAACCACATGGCGGGCATTGCCCAAAAACGGAATATTCTCCAGAATTTTGTACCCGAATTCCGCATGTTTGCGCATTTCGACCCATTCTTCTTCGGTCAACTTGCCCGGCTTGAGCAAAATCGTGTCCGAGACACCGATTTTCCCAATGTCATGAAGCAATGCCCCCCGTTGAATGTCGATAGCTTCCGTGTGGGTGACCTCGAGCTCCTCCGCCAGTCGGCGAGCGTACAACGCCACGCGGCGGGAATGGCCCTGAGTCTCGGTATCCCGAAGATCCAGCGCCGCATTCAAGCCCGTCAGCAGGCTTGCCGTGCGGCTTTGGACCGTGATTTCCAGCGTGTCCACAAGGGTGCGCAGGTCGTTGGCCTGATTGCTCAACAACTTCGAAAGATTGGCGTTTTCGTATTGCAATGAAAACAGGTCACACGCCCGGTGCACAATCTGACGCAGCTCGGAGGGTTCCCAGGGCAATACCACATAATTGAACAACCCGACCCGGTTAATGGCTTCCATGGTGGCATCCATATCGGACTTGCCCGAAACAAGCACCCGCTTGGTATTGGGCGACATCTGCTTCACCAGTTCCAGAAACCCCACGCCATCCAGTTCGTCGATTTCATCAATGGCGATAACGATGGCGTACGTAAACGAGTTCATCTTCTGCAGCGCCTCAGACGACGATTCTGCGAACGCCACTTCGATTTCCAGGCTGGACATGGATCGCTTAAAAGACCGATTCAATATATTTTGTGGGCAGACAAACAACACCTTTGGTTCAATGGAAAGTCCCAGCAGCGCGAGCACGGAGCTGGCATTCGCCTTGATGTCGGAATGTATCTGATATTGCGTCATTTTTCCTCAGAGACCGGCACTAAATCAGGCAACGGTTACCTGGTAGAACGGATTCAAATCGAAATGATTAAGAGGCCAAAACGCAATGAACGCTATTTCCCCAGGCGAAGCAGGCGGGCCAGTGCGCCGGTCTTAACGGTAATGGCGCTGTGGGGACACATTTCCTGGCAGCAGAAGCATGAAATGCATTTTTGCAGGTCAATCACTATTCTTCCTTCCGATACGTCCATGGCATTCGCGGCGCAGTGATGCGTACACTCCATACAAAGAGTACATCGCTGATGATTCAGATGGGGCAGCGTTTTCATCAGATTTTCCAGCACGGGCGTCAGCCAGTTGGGCCCCACCAGTCGCGCGGGCGATGTTTCCTGAGCCAGTTTCCATGGCGGGGACGGCTGCAATGAGGCAATGGGAGGCCCAACCACTTCGATATCTTTTTCAGCCGGAAGAACTCCCATATCCATCGCTGCGCGAATCGTGTAAACCTTTTCAGGCTTCAGTTTCCAGATTTTACACAGAATGTAATCCAGGGCGTGGGCATTTTCGCTGGCCATCACAATTCCAAGGGGCCGTGGCGTGCCGGAACCAGGCCCATTTCCCTCCATACCAATGACCCCATCCAGAATATTCAAACGGGGAGAAAGAGTTTCACAGATATGCACCAGCAGTCGGGCAAACTGCTGTGGATCTCTGCCAATACGATAATGCCACTGGGGTTTCTCCAGTCCCAAAACACCGCCGAACATGTTTTTGGCAGCTGCGGTGACAATCATCTGGCCGTGGGTTTTGGCTTTGGCGATATTAATTACCGGATGCTGCAACATCAATTTGGAAAGCCGTAATTTCCACTGTCCCGATTCTCTGGACGACACCCACTGTGCCTCATCGGGATTCACTATTTTGAGTGCGCCTTCCGATTTCAATCCCATTTTGGCCGTCACCTGGACGGCATTCCCAATACCGGAACTGTCAGTGACCAGCACCTGCGACGCGCCGGCCTGTTGCACCAGACGTCCTGCCGTCCGAATGATTTCCGGATGAGTGCAGGTGGCCCGACTCACGGGCCTTGGCGCCAGAAGATTCGGTTTAAGAACAACGGTATCATTTCCCTGTACAAATGGCGCCATGCCGCCCAGCGGCGCCATCAACGCATCCATGGCGTGGGCGACCCGTGCGGAGTCGTAATCGGACAACAATTGAATCGATACTTTTACAGACATACTTGCACACACATTCGGGTTCAATCGGGTCAGCGGGTACTGAAGCGGGTTAACTCCAATATTAGCGGTGATGTTGTCAATAGTCTATTGAGGTATTTTGATGCGCTTAATGGGCGGCGACTCGCTTTTTACACGCGCTCCCGCTTTTAACAGAAGAGTTGCATTGTGAACCGGCATGGGTTTGCCATACAGAAAGCCCTGGACCTCGTCACATTGCTGCAAACGTAAAAACATGGCCTGCCGTTCATCTTCCACACCTTCAGCCACCACTTTCATCCCCAGTGATTTGGCCATGTTAATGACCGTTGTTGCAATTGCCGCATCGTCCTGACTTTCAGGCAAACCTTTAATAAATGATCGATCCAGTTTTAAGGTATCGATGGGAAACCGCTTGAGATAACTCATGGAGGAATATCCGGTTCCGAAGTCATCCAGCGCGATGCGAATGCCGTGTTCCCGCAACCGGGACATCATTTCAAACGCGCGCTCCGGATGTTCGGCGGCCGTCCCTTCGGTAATCTCGATAAACAACCGGGAGGGGTCGGCGCCGGCATCCACGATGGCCCGCATAATGTCCGATACCAGATGATCAATTTGAAACTGATGGGCCGACAGGTTTACCGAAACCCATGCCAACGGGTAATTGGCGGCTTTCCATTCGGCGAGTTGTTTGCAGACAATTTTGATAATATGGGCCCCCAGTGCATATATAAGGCCGGTTTCCTCTGCCACCGGAATAAAATGTCCCGGTGGAAGCAGACCTTTTTCGGGGTGCTGCCAGCGCGCCAGTGCTTCGAAACCGCGAACACGCAAATCGTTCAGTCCCAAAACCGGCTGGTAGTACACCACCACATCGCCTGAATCAATGGCCTGGCGCAACTCGTTGTGCACCTGGAGGCGCGCCAACGCGTTGAGATGCATCTCCTTATCAAATACTTCAGTGTGATTGGTCCCCTGTCGCTTGGCGCGATACACCGCGGCGCTGGCATTATGCAACAGGCCTTCCGGGGTCTGGTTCAGCGAATTTCCCATGGCGATACCAATGCTCACTGTGAGGGAAATCCGGTTTTCATTCACGCGAAATGGTTCAGAGATCAACTGATTGATACAGGTGGCCAGTTCCATCACTTTGGAAACACTGTTAATTTCCTCCAAAATAACAGCGAACTCATCGCCACCAAGGCGTGCCACCACCTTGTCGTGACCACGCCAGTTTCGAAGGCGCAGGCCAATCTCACGCAGCACATCATTGCCCGCCTGAAAACCGAGGCTTTCGATAACGGTTTTGAAACGGTCCAAATCAATCAGCAGGAGCGCAAACGAGTAGTCGTCCCGACGTTTTATCACCGACAATTCGCTTTTCAGGATACTAAGCAGGTTGGTCCGGTTGGGTAAATCGGTCAGCTCATCGTACATGGCATCATGGGCCAACTGGGTTTCGATGCGCTTTTGCTCCGAAATATCGACACCGAATAAAAATACACGATCCGACTCTTCCATATAGTGATAAGTCCAGCTAAACGCGCTGTTGCCCACCTCCCCCTTGACACTCTCGGGCGTGTGCAGGCGCATGGCGGAACGGACATACTCCAGATGATTTGATGGAAGTAATTCATCCTGGTCAACACTGTGTTGCCAAAGTATTTTTTTTACGGCCGGATTGGCGTACACCACTTCCCCTTCCGGATCACACTCAATGATGGGATTGGGACTTTCGTGTACCAGCAGTGCCATCCCTTCTTTCTGGCGCAGATTTACCATTCTTGAAAAATTCTTCGCCAGAATATCGGAAATCCCCTGCAGCACCTTCAGCTGTCCGTCGTTGAGCATGCCATCGGCGCTCAGAGAAATCGCCATCAACGCCACAGTGATGTTCCCTTTTCGCAAAGGAACAATATGCAGTCCCGACTCGCCATCACAGCCACAGTCGTTAGAACAGTTTTCCCTGTTCATCACGGTGGTTTCGCCGCTTCGAGCCGCCACAAAGAAAAGGCAATCTGGATTTTTCAGATTGCGATAATCGGCAATCTGGTCGGGACTGCACCCCACGCAGGCCAATGGCTGCAAATGACGCTTCTGAGAATGAACCAGAAAAAAACTGCAGATGGGTTTATTGCAAAACTGTGGGATAGATACGATGTAAGCAGCTGCTTTTTCGGAGAACTTTTCAACCGAGTCGTCTTCCAGGGTCAGCAACAGCAACTCTCGGGATATTTCGCTCAAGTCGAACGACAAATTTTCTCCTCCTTACATAATCCGGTTCCGCAGATAAACGCGTTCTCACCCGCATTGGAATTCATACCAGATAAATCGTTACTAGTAAAGGAGGGGGCTGGAATTCCACTTCAGGCACGAAACTGTTTACTCTGTTTGGAAGGTCAGAACAAACAACGAAATCTGTTGCGCCAACGCGTCTGTCAAAAGCTGTTTCGCCCGATCGTTGAGAACGGCCGTGTCGGCGCTGGCGGCAGAAACCTCGGCAACTTCGGAAACGGAAAACACTTCCGGCGCTGCAAAATCCGTATCATTAACGCCTCTTCCACGTACTGTGGCATGCATGCGCCAATTTTGACCGGCAGGCGACTCTCGATTACTTTCCAAAAAAATGGCATTGGTTTCAACGGAGATGGAAAAAACCCGAATATCCAGCACTAATGAGGCATCGCTGGTATCCCTTGCCAGCCGTATCCCTTTTTGCGCCAGATGCGCCCGCAATGCAATCAACAGTGACGAGCCCACATTGCGATACGCTGTCTGGTTATCCATTCGGCTGATGTAAACGGCCTCAATAGTGCTCGACTGGGGTTTCAGGAGCGGACGATAACCACATCCCGAAATCAACAGCACAAAGGCCATGCAAAGAACGATTCGAGTCATTTCACGAAGCCTTCCAACAGGGGCAAAATGTTGTCGTGCCCAGCGGCCACAGCCAAATCCCGCGCTGTTACACCAGTGGTTGTCCGGGCCAGAATATTCGCTCCACGTTCACAAAGCGTTCTCACCACATCTTGATATCCCCGCTGCGCCGCGAGCATCAATGCCGTTTTACCTGATTGTGCGGCGATATCCGCCCGGGCGCCCGCATCCATCAACATTTCAGTCATTTCCGCATTCCCCTCCATGGCGGCGACCATCAATGAGGTCACTCCAACTCGGTTGATGGCGTCCACCTCTGCACCATCCTCCAACAGCACCAGGGCGGCGCTTTCATTTCCCTCCATTACCGCCATCATTAAAGGAGTGTACCCATCGGTGCTGCTTTGATTCACGTCTGCTCCCGCATGCAGAAGCGTCAGGCATATGTCGTCACTGCCGCGACCGGCCGCCATAAACAATGCGGTTGCCCCATCCACCTGTGTCCGATTGACATCTGCATCGCGGCGAATCAGTTCCTCCACAACTTCGATGTGCCCATGCGCCGACGCAGTCATCAGCGGCGTCCTTTGGGATGTATCCGCCATATCCACTTCCATTCCCTGTTTGAGCATTGCCACCAGCGCATCCAGGCGCCCTTCCGCTGCGGCCCGATGCAAGGCCTGCGTTAAAACGGCCTGACCCGACGCGGACGCCATCGAGACTGGCGCCCCTGGCAGTTGTTGTGCAGTTGCACAACATTGCAGAAACACACTGACCACAAATGCGAAAAGCCACGGAACGCCGCGCATCCTAATGCTTTCCATTCGCTTTTTGTCCAATATCCACCTGCTCGTGGATGTTGACCGTTGTGCCACGCCGGATGACAATGATTCTTTCCTTATCAAACCCCAAATCCCTGTTTACTATTCGCAACGAATGTTCTCCCACGGGCAGCGCATGATTGCGCAGCGGTGTCGTCCCCATCAGTACGCCATCCACATGCACGTATGCCCACGGCCGCGCAAAAACCCTAAGTCTGCCCATGTTTTTTTGGGCCAGAGCCTGCATAATCTGCCGATTCTGAGTAGCGTCTTCATCCAACGTTTCCATCTCCGCCCGGGCTTCCATATCTAAATCGTCCGCAGATATTGTCAATTCCGGTGGTGTGCCCTGAAGTTGCATCACCACTTCATCCTCAGCAATTCCCTTATCGCGTTGCGCCTTCTCTTTGAGCATCGGCGTTCCAGAAGATGCCCCTTGTCTGGAAGAAGAAAGTTCGTTCCCCACAATAATGGCACTGGATTCGGTAACCCCGGCGGTTCTCTGCATCCACCGTATCACTCCCACCGTCGCAGTGACAACGACCAGCAAGGCAATGCCTCCAATCCATACACGCCGATACAGCCGTCGACGCTCTCTGGAGGCCACGGATGCCAATCCCGTCTGGGAGGGAGCGGATGACTCACTCTGTTCCATCCCGGCCGCCGGCTCGGCAGTTGCGATGGCACCGGTGCTGCCCTTCACGTCTGAAGTGATCAATCCAAACAAAAACCTGGTGGTATCGAGCGCGCTGTGCTCGGGCAGTGGTAATCCGTCCAGCACCGCCATCGCCGCTGAAGCGGAACCAAACCGTTCCTGCGGGTTCGCGGTGATGATATGCGACAAATAATCGTTAATCTCTGCGCAAAGCCATGGAATTTCAGGCAGTTGCGGGTTCATCGCCGATGCGAGAATCTCCGTTTCGCTCGTTCCCTGTATAAATCGACGTCCGGTAAGCATTTCGAACAGCACCAATCCCAGACTATACAAGTCGGAGGCCGGACTCACTCCCTGCCCCCGGCCTGCTCCGGCGAAAGATATGTTAATTTGCCTTTCACCATACCCGTCCGCGTCACCCGCGAACTGCCTCGGGCCCGTGCAATGCCGAAATCCGTCAGTTTGGCGACACCGTCTTTGGACACCAGTATATTGTGCGGCGAAATATCCCGGTGGATGACGGTCTGTACTCTGCCATCCATTTTCACTGCCGAGGCGGCTTCCAATGCGCAAAGAATCTCTCGAAATATATTAAACGCCACACCAATCGGAATTGGCATGCCAATCGCAGAGGCTGCGGAGATAATTTTCTTCAAATCCCATCCGTCAATACATTCCATGACGATAAAACAATTTTCCGCAGAGGTATCGAAATCAAACACCTTCACCACATTGGGATGGTTCAGTGCCATGGCGAACCTGGCTTCCTGCCTGAACATTCGCAGAAAATCCGCATCGTCACTGAATTCGGGACGAATTCGTTTAATACAGATGCGTTGTTGCGCCAGAGATTCATCATCGGGACAGTTTGCCGAAAAAATCTCAGCCATTCCGCCCTGTGCCATTTTATACAGTAATCGATATTTTCCCAGTTTCAGCATTTACTCCCCCCGGACAGGATATTTAAATCGTTTCTGCATCCAAGGTGGTCACATAAGGAGCCGTCAATCCAAATGGTCGAATCCCATTTTTTCCAGATTCCAGTACCGGCCGGACGCAGTGATCACACGTTTTTGGGCATCATCTGCCGCTACCACTCTGCCAACAACAGTGACAGCAGTGCCGGTTGCATTCCATACATCCTGCATCAACTGCCTCACATCCGATTCCGAAGTCGTAAACATCAACTCATAATCCTCGCCCCCCGTTAGCGCCATTACCACTCCATCCAGTCCCAAAGCGTGGGCAAACTGTTGCAGCTCCACGGATACGGGTACGAGGGTTTCATCTATCACAATTTGGACATCGGACGCCACGGCAATATGTGAGGCATCCTGCAGCAGACCATCGCTGATATCCATACAGGCGGTAACGACGCCACTGGCAGCAAGCGCCTGCCCCTCCGCGACGCGCGGTGTGGGTCTGAAATGCCGTTCAACAAGTTTCGGGTGCGCCGATATGCCATCCTTTGCATTCATGAGAATATGCAGTCCGGCCGCACTGGCGCCCAGAGTTCCTGTCACACATACAACATCTCCAACGCGGGCGCCGCTGCGAAACAGAACGCCGTCTTTTTTTGCCTCTCCCGCCACAAACAAATCCGCAATCACCCCGGCGCCGCTTCGTGCGGTATTGCCACCAATCAGCTGAACCCGAAATCGATTGAGCTCATCATAGAGTCCCTCGTAAACCGCCTCGTAAAACGCAGTCGCCACTTTTTTATCCAGGAGCAATGAACACAGTGCCCAAAGGGGTTGCCCGCCCATGGCGGCGATGTCGCTCAGATTCACAGCCGCAATCCGCTGGCCCAGGGTAAACGGAGGAATTCGTTCCATCAGAAAATGAACACCGGCCACCTGGGCATCACATGTAAACAGCAGGCACCTGTCTGTTTCTTCAATCACCGCAGCATCATCGCCCACACTTTTGAGCACATCGTCCCGCTCAATGCCGCGTCCCTTTGTCAGGCGCCGTATGAGCTCAAACTCTCCGAACGATTTATTCATAATTCCAGCTTTCCGATGCATGGAAGATCAGCATCTGAGATTCCTCTGAGATTACACATAATTTACGCTGACGTTTTTATCAAATACCAATCAATGTGTTCATTAAATCCAAATCCGTAAAAAAATCACCATTGTTCGAGGTGTCACTTTTTTTCTGTTCTAAAACAGTAGCGCAAAAATCGGATACAAAAGCAAAATCAGCATTTCTCATGGCTGGCAACAACCACTGTAACATCTTGTATTCACAAGACAAAATACAATTACCTCCATAATGACAACCCCAAAAAACCATTGTGCGAAAGGAGATACTCAGTTACACACCTGATGTGCGAATTCATCTATCCACTTGACAGCCGCAGGGATGCTGGTAGTCTCCGCCAAACTTTTGCATACAGGCAAGAGTTTTTTGAGTGATATAAATATGTTCTCTATTAAACAGATTAACCAAAAGGAAAGTCCTGATAAGTCGTCCACCAGTCTGCTTCATGTGGAACTGGCCCAGGTGCATCGTCAGACTAAATTCACCTGGACGATTCCCGTTTCCTGGCTAAATAACATTCTCGCTCAATGCGAATACCCGGTTTGGGGAATATCAGGTCAATGTGATGTGACTTTCACCAGCGAAACACAAGGCCTGCATTTGCAGGGAATGGTACATTTCGTTGGGGAAACTGAGTGCGCAACGTGTTTAAGTAAACTAAAACTTGATTTGTGTGCTCACATCGATACATTCATGCAACCCGCGGATAGTGCGGAAGATACTCAGGACGAGTTGACGCCGGAAGACCTGAACGTTGAATACTATCAAGGCACCACTCTGATACTTGATGACATGGTGACAGACAGCATTTTGCTGGAACTTCCCATGCATCCCAGATGTGAGCGCGCCTGTAAAAAAATCAACGGACTGGTGACGGTGGAAGAACTCGAACAACGCGAATCAACTGTTGACCCGCGGCTTCAAGCCCTGGCCAACATTAAACTGTCTAAGGAGAGTTAACAGTGGCAGTTCCAAAGAAAAAAACGTCCAAGGCACGTCGCGACAGAAGACGCGCAAATCATGACAGAGTCTCACAGCCAGCCATTTCAGATTGCAAAGAGTGTGGCGCACCAACCGTTCCTCATCAGGCTTGCCCGGAATGCGGTGTTTACAGAGGACGCCAGGTCATTGAACTGGTCGAAGACGGAGCACAGGAAGAAGCATAGTCTGAACTCTGGCACGTATATTGCCTGCGCACCAGGCGCGTGTACTGAACAACCGAAAACGAGCAATGCATGAGCGCTGATATTAGTACTAGAATCATCGGAACCGGCAAATACAAAGCGGACGGTGTACTTACCAATTTCGATCTCGAAAAAATGGTGGACACCAGCGATCAATGGATTACTGAGCGCACTGGCATTAGCGAACGCAGAGTTGCATCAAAAGGGATTGCCACATCGGATATGGCAGCCGAGGCGGTTCGTTCCGCTTTGAATATGGCGGGAAAAACTGCAAATGACCTGGATATGATCATTTGTGGCACTGTCACTGGAGATATGCCTCTTCCCGCTACGGCGGCGTTGATTCAGCAAAAAATTGGCGCGTCCAATATGTGCGCGTCATTCGATGTTTCAGCAGCGTGTGCGGGGTTTATTTACGGGTTGTCTGTAGCGGATGCATTTATCAAAACCGGGAAAGCAAAAAACATCGCCGTCATTGGTGCGGAAATGCTGACCCGGTTTATGGACTTTGAAGACCGCAACACATGCGTGCTGTTTGGAGATGGCGCCGGCGCGGTGATTGTCACTGCAGATAATTCGAGCAGAGGAATCCTGTCGACGCACCTGTTCACCGACAGTTCCCTCACTGGAGCCCTGCAAATCCCGGGTGGCGGTTCACTCTATCCCGCAAGTGAAAAGACCATCTCGTCAAAACGTCATTACATAAAAATGGAAGGACGCGAGGTGTTCAAGGTCGCAGTGAAATATCTGGCTGACGCCGCGGAAGTGGCCATTCGGTCAAACGGCGTCACCGTGGATGATATTGATGTCGTGGCTGCCCATCAGGCAAATATGCGCATTCTGAGTGCCGTTTCAAAAAGAGTGAATATACCCATTGAAAAATTTGCTTTGAACCTCAGGTATTATGGAAACACTTCCAGCGCCTCCATTCCGATTTCACTTGATGAAGCGGTGCGGGGCGGCAAGGTATCTGACAACAATCTGGTTTTAATGATTGCTCTGGGTGGCGGTATTTCCTGGGGATCCGCTCTGATAAAATGGTGATTTTTTAATGAAAACAGCGTTCATATTTCCCGGACAGGGTGCTCAAAAGGTAGGCATGGGCAAAGAGCTATGCGACAGGTTTGATATCGCTCGCACCGTCTTTGCCGAAGCGAACGACGCGTTGAATGAAGATTTTCAAAAATTAATTTTTGAGGGTCCAATCGAAGTTCTGACGCTGACAGCAAATACGCAACCGGCAATCGTGGCCGTTTCTATTGCAGCGTTGCGGGCATTTCAGGAAGTCTGCAATGTTCGGCCGGATTTTGTAGCCGGACATTCTCTTGGAGAGTTTTCTGCGCTGGTGGCCAGTGGTTCATTGGAATTCAGCGATGCAATTCGAACCACCCGTGCCAGGGGCACCTTCATGCAACAGGCCGTTCCGGAAGGCGAAGGCGCCATGGCAGCGGTCATGAAACTGGATGACGATGTCATTGCGAAGGTGTGTCGCGAAGTATCTGAGGGAGATGTCGTTTCCCCTGCCAACTTCAATTGCCCCGGTCAGGTTGTTATTTCCGGTAAAGCGAACGCCGTTGGTCGTGCGTCGACTCTTCTAAAAGAAAAAGGTGGCAGAGTCATACCACTGAAAGTAAGCGCTCCATTTCACTGTGCTCTGATGGCGTCGGCAGCAACGCAGTTGGACGCACAGCTGGCCGATGTTGAGTTCGGCCTCCCTGTTCCACCGGTGGTTACGAACGTGGAAGCCACCCCAAATATGGATGCGATCCGAATTCGATCACTTTTGGTCCAGCAGGTCACTGCACCTGTTCGATGGACAGAATCCGTTCGATATATGATTGATGAAGGTGTATCCACTTTCATCGAATTTGGACCTGGCAACGTACTTGCAGGTCTGATTTCCAAAATTGACAAATCGGTAGAGGTAATTTCGGTTGGCTCTCCTGATGGTATTGAAATAGCAAAAGAAACACTTGAAAAAAAGCAGTCATAAATTCTAAGAAAGTACGGAGAGAAACACCGCACTTGTAATGCATTTGAAGCAAGTTTCAATTGCACAATTTGGAGGATACAAATGGAAAATGAAAACAAAGTCCGCGAAATCGTATGCCAGCAATTAGACGTAGAACCCGAAGAAGTAAAAATGGAAACATCTTTTATTGACGACCTCGGCGCAGACTCCCTCACAGTTGTAGAGCTCGTGCTGGCACTCGAAGAGGAATTCGAAATTGACATTCCCGATGAAGACACTGAGAAGCTGAGAACTTTCAAGGACGCAGTAGAGTATATCAACTCCAAGCTCGGCTAAACAGTCGGCTGAAATGAACTCCAAAGGAGCTTGCTTTGACGGACAAGCGCAGAGTAGTTATTACCGGTCTCGGAGCCGTTAGCCCACTGGGACTGGATGTCGATTCACTGTGGAAAGGTTTAATCAGTGGCCAGAGTGGCATCGACTATATCACGCATTTTGATACAGAAAACTTCGCTACGAAAATCGCCGGAGAAGTAAAGGGATTCGATCCACTCGACCATGTCTCGAAACGCGAAGTTCGCCAGATGGACCGCTTCATTCAGTTGGCCATCGCCGCTGCGGATGAAGCAATGAAAGACAGTGGGCTGACAATCACAGAGGAGCTGGCGCCCAGAGTCGCCTCCATTCTCGGTGTTGGCGTCGGGGGACTGGAATCAATGGAAATAACGTATGAAAAAATGCGCTCACTGGGAAGCCCCAAGCGTATCACACCATACTTTATCCCAATGATGATTTCGAATCTGGCCCCAGGGCACATTTCCATGCGGCATAACCTGAAGGGTCCCTCTTACACGGTGACTTCAGCGTGTGCTTCCGCCACCCATGCAGCCGGCGATTCCTTTCGCATGATTCAGGATGGGACAGTCGACGTTGCGGTTACCGGTGGTGCGGAAGCAGCAATTACCGCCCTGGGAATTGGTGGTTTCAATGCGATAAAAGCGCTTTCAATTAGAAATGATGAACCCCAAAAAGCAAGTCGACCATTTGATAAAGGTCGGGATGGTTTTGTTATGGGGGAAGGCGCTGGCGTTGTCGTACTGGAAGAACTGGAGCATGCAAAGGCGCGTGGCGCCAAAATATACGCTGAAATGACCGGATACGGAGCAACAGCGGATGCCAATCATATTACGCAGCCGGCACCGGGTGGAGAAGGTGCGATTCGCTGTATGAACATCTGTCTGAATGACGCCGGGTTGAAACCTTCAGATATTGACTATATCAACGCGCATGGGACATCCACGCCAATTAACGATCCTCTGGAAACGATTGCAATGCTAAATGTTTTCGGCGAACACGTTGCGAAACTTGCGGTAAGCAGTACAAAGTCCATGACGGGTCATTTACTGGGCGCTGCAGGTGCCATTGAAGCTATCGCTCTTGCACTGACTATCAAAAACCAGATTGCACCACCAACTATCAATCTGGATGATCCTGATGAGAAGTGCACGATGGACTATATTCCTTTTGAAGCAAGGCAAATGCAAATCAATCATGCGATGAGCAACTCTCTGGGGTTTGGTGGAACAAACGCCACGATTTTGTTTTCGAAGTATGAGGGATAATCAGAAATGACCTATCGTATAGCCATAGCCTGTGACCACGGTGGCGTGGAGCTGAAATCAGTCGTTAAAGCGTTTCTGGCAGATCGTCATATAGAAGTAATTGATCTGGGAACCAACGACACAGTATCTGTGGATTACACAGATTATGCTCACGCCCTGGCAGAATTCGTCCTGGCCAATGCAAATACGCTGGGCATTCTGATTTGCGGAACGGGAATCGGCATGAGCCTTGCGGCCAATCGGCACTCCGGAATCAGAGCAGCGTTATGCACCGACACGTACATGGCTCAAAAGGCCAGAGAGCACAATGACGCCAATGTACTGTGTCTGGGCGGACGTGTTACAGGTCCTGGTCTTGCGGAGCATATCGTTGATACTTTCGTCAAAACAGAGTTTTTGGGCGGTCGACACCTTCGTCGCATCAATCAACTCGATGCTGCGAAACAATGAAGTGTCCCGTCTGTGCAGAACAGGACACGCGCGTCATTGACTCTCGAACCATAAAAGACGGTTTCGAAATCCGACGACGCCGGTCCTGTGATGCATGCAGCCATCGTTTTACAACATATGAACGTTCTGAAGGCGCTTTTCCCATGGTTGTGAAAAAAGATGGCCGTCGCGAACAGTGGGATACGGACAAACTGTTGTTAGGCGTATCCAAGGCATGCGATAAACGTCCAATTTCGGTCAAACAAATCAAACAATTGGTTGATGATGTGGGTAAAGACATTGGAAGTTTAACCCTCGAAGAAATCCCTGCTGAAGAAATCGGCGAATATGTGATGAAAAGACTGCGGGAACTGGATGAAGTGGCGTATGTCCGCTTCGCCAGTGTTTACCGCTCGTTCAAGGATATCGACGAATTCATGGAGGAGCTCTCCTCTCTGGTAAAAAAAAGAGGCAGCTAAACCGGTTTTAAAAAAGGGGGCGTTGCGATGAAACCAGCGAAAGACGATGCCGCGTATATGCGTCTGGCACTGAATCTCGCCAGGAAAAGTCGTCCCAATCCAAATCCTCGCGTCGGCTCAGTGATTGTCAAAAACAACCGGGTGATCGGACAGGGGTATCATCATTCCCCCGGCATGCCCCACGCAGAAATAGAAGCGCTGAATGATGCCAGACAATCGGGCGAAGATGTTGAAGGTGCAACAATCTATGTCACACTGGAACCATGCTGCCATTATGGTCGCACCGGACCCTGCTGTGTGGCGGTGCACGAATCTGGCATCAGACGCGTCGTAGTGGGCATGCAGGACCCGGATACGTTGGTCGCAGGTAAAGGGATAGAATCACTTCGTCAAAATGGTCATGATGTGGAAGTGGGGGTACTGGAGACGGAGTGCCGACAACTGCTGGACACGTACATTCAACATCGTCATTTGGGACGCCCGCTTTTCCACCTTAAAGCCGCCATTAGCATGGACGGCTACGTTGCCACCAAAAGTGGTGATTCAAAATGGATTACCGGGCCTTTGTCCAGAACAAAAGCGCATGAATTGCGGGCATCTCATGATGCTATCCTTGTGGGAATAGGAACGGTGCTGGCCGATAATCCAACACTGAACGTTCGCCATCTTCAAGGTGATAATCCCACTCGTGTGGTTCTGGATTCATGGCTGAGGATTCCGGATACTTGCAATCTTCTGCAAACGCCAAACGAATCCAATGTAGTTCTTATACACGGGCCCAAAGCACCGGAACACCGAATCAGTACTCTCAGCCAACGCAAAAACATCCAACTCATCGAATGCCCAACAGTGAATGCTGTCCTTGATTTAAAAGGTGTCTCAACAATTATGAATAGTCTTGGATTTCTGAGCGTACTGGTGGAAGGTGGCAGTCTGGTCCACGGGAGTTTTATCCATCACCGTTATGCAGACAGATTGTCTCTTTTTATCGCCCCCAAAATAATCGGGGAAGGGATTCCCTGGGCGACGCTTCCCGGCGTGGATACTGTAAGTAATTCGGTCACTCTTTCGTACAAAAGTATTCGGACAACATCTCTCGAATGCGACACACTTATCGAAGGGACTTTCGAGTATCCAAACACTAAATAGCTGAATTTATTGATGCGGACATATCTGAAACCGGGAGAATTTCAATCATTCACGCGAATAAAGAGGTCACCATTACATGACGTTATTTGAGACCTTTTGAGGGACAAACCACTTTGGCGAACCGAAGAAGCAGTTGTCCCCAGATCACTATTTCTCGTCTACATAAAATCCATACAGATCTGTTCCGTGTTCTTCGTCCACATGTGCCAATCGACTCAACCCGGACATCTCCAACTGACGAACTCTCTCACGCGTCAGATTCATAATTACCCCCACTTCCTCCAGCGTAACTCCGCCTCTCCTGGATACATCCAGCGCACAGGTTTCCTCCATTTCCCACACTTCCACATCAGGGAAATTCAATTTGATGGAACCGGTTTCGGGATTTACATCCAAATACAGATGATATTTACAGCTCACAAACGGACAGGGACGCTCAGTGCTGGCACAATCCGCACGACAGGAAGGCTTCTCGTAATCCATCTCGGGATATAGCATTCGACCAACACGAATCTGTTCCTTTGTGATTTTCTTTATTGGAATCGTTCTCGCTCGAATAGAACGCTTACGCCTGGTACTTCTTTTTTCCTGTTTATCTTCCTGTTTTCTTACTAAATCTGCCATTTTTTCCTCCCGGTTGAATTTGCCGTTTTACATGCCGCCACGCACGTATGTCATACGAGCCATCACTACACTGCATCTCTTGCAATGTGCGCCCTTTCTCTTATCTGTCGCACAGTCGTTTCCAATTGACTTATCAACGATTTGGCAGTTTCTTTCGCCTCGTCCAACTGCCGGGTAATCGTTGACGAAATCAATCCCTCCTGTGCCGCCGCCTGAGAGCTTTGTTCCAGCTTGTTCAGTATTGTATCCAACAGCTGTTTCAGCTCTTCCATTTCGCCATCTACAAATGCAAACTGATTCTGAATTTCCTCAATGGTATAATCCATCGACATCAGTCTTTTAATTTCGTTTATCTGACGTACCGTACTAACGGGATAAATCCCCCTCGATCCTTTATGCTTCCCTTTCTGGCCAACGCGTTGGCTGCGAGGAAGCAATCCCTGTTGCACATACTTTCTCAATGTCGCCTCAGAAAATTTGATACCGCGTGTGCTGAATACATTCACTATCTCGGCAGATGTCATTCCGCCCGGATATTTGGACTCGAAGTCATCGACTTCTCTTGACGTCAACAAATTACTTCTACGCAGTTCTGTTTCCTGAGCATATACCATTAAATGATTTCCATTTAAAAGTTAGCATTTCTTGAGTGCTACATAATATATTCTACTGAATATAATCTTGTCAAGCGAAAAAAATCAATCCAACGGATTGGTTGTCATCCTCTATCAATCACCTATCATCCGACTTAACATATTGAAATAACGTTGTTATCTGGAAATTCAAACGCGATAATCCAAGACGATTCGCAGAAAAAAAGACCTCCATTTTATCCAACAAAACGGTAAAAAGACCATGTAAATACAATTTATTTATCGCATTTCGTTCACAAAGATTATGGGATATCTCAATATCCGGGGGTTTGAGGAAAACAAAATTTGGCAGGAAAGGAGGCTTACTGGTCTAAAATATCTGCCAACAATTGCTCTGCTATGGGGCGCCATCGAATGCTTTCGTCGCCCCATAGCCCTTCAATAGGGGCCTCCATCACCATATTGAGTTCCCCTTTGGCCTGCTCAGGCATATCGTCTGCAATGAATACCTCTGCCAAGGTCAGATGATTCATAGGGTAATCCGAAATCTCGAGTGCACGTCTGGCATACTCGAAAGCTAAATCAATGTCTCCCACACTGGTTGGCCAGGATGGCGCCTTTGCATACAACATCGCCAAAAGCCTGAGTGGTGCAGCGTTCTCAAACGCCGGATCAATCGCTGCTGCTTTCTGGCCCAAATCGCGCACCTCTTTGACCAACTTTAATGCGGCGAGCCCGCGCCCCCCCTTTTCCGCCCGTCGTCCTTTCAGAACAGCTGCGAAGTAATACCCTTCCACACAGGAATCACAGTCAGTCATGGCGGCGTTGGCCATGGATTCTCCAGCTGTTATCCAACGCATCTGAACGTCGACATCGGGATGATTTTCTGACAAAAAGAACATGGTTTTCGCCGCACGCCAATGTATTTCGAACAGCGACATGGCTGAGGCACCATCCGACACGCGACGCTCTAGAACAAGATAGTCATTCAGAGCCTCCTCCAACATGCTTACCGATTCATGGGCACGACAATGAGCATTCGCGTTTTCGAACAGTTGATCGTCTGACAGATATGTTGATTCTATCGCTGAAAGTACCGGTGTTTCAATCGAAACGGCAATCGGCGGTTTACTGGCGCAACCGACCTGAAGCGCAACACAAAACAATGAAAGGTGAAATACAGTAGGATCCCTAAAAGATTTTAATGAGGAGAAAATCAATAGGCTTATGCTTTGCCACGCTCACGAATACGGGCTGATTTGCCGCTACGCTCACGCAGGTATTGCAGACGCGCCTGACGAACCTTACCTCTTGCTTTGATTTCCAGCTTGTCAATCCGAGGGGAGTGAAGCGGAAAAACACGCTCAACACCAATACCGTTCGACACCTTGCGAACTGTAAACGTGCTGCGCAGGCCGCCATTGTGACGTTGAATGCATACACCTTCGAAAAGCTGAATACGCTCTTTTTCGCCCTCACGAATTTTGTAGTGTACTCCCACGGTATCACCAGTCTGAAAATCCGGCAGAGGGTTAATGCGGAGTTGTTCTTGTTCAATTTCGTACAGTTTTTTTACGGTTCCACTCATGACCGATATCCTTTATTTTAAAATTACAGTTCCTCAAAAGGCTGTGGCATTATGCGCAATCTGTTGCTCATGTCAACCGCACTTTGCATATTATTTTGCAATAATCAATCTTTTTATGTGCGCCGAACCGAATACGGCAATACCGGCAGCCTGTTTTAGGGTGCCAACTGTCTTCCCACGCGCAATTGCCCCATGAATGACACTCAGACGGGCATTATTGATTGCGATTTGTTCGTAATGGATTGTCTCACGTAAATTTCCTGGTCCAGCGAAATCGTACTTTGTTTTTTTTATATATTCGATAAATCACACTCCTTATATTAATCCCATTATTAATCCCATTAAACATTTTGGAATTACTGGAAATACGTGGTTCATTCTCGCCACAGGTTAAGACATGAATGTAAAAAAAACAAAAAAAAAAAAAGACTCTTGCATCCAGAACAAAATGAACGTAAATTGCGCCTGCTTTTCGGGGTGTAGCGCAGTCTGGTAGCGCGCCAGCTTTGGGAGCTGGATGTCGAAGGTTCGAATCCTTTCGCCCCGACCAGTA
>JAFGQN010000123.1 GCA_016935665.1 Deltaproteobacteria bacterium
AAGGAAAAGCGGCAGGCCGTCATCAGCCACGCCGTCACCAAAGGCCTCAACCCCGATGTGCCCATGAAAGATTCCGGAGTGGAGTGGATAGGCGAGGTGCCGGTGCATTGGGGGATCACTCGCCTAAAAAACGAATGCATCAATATTGTGGATTGCCTTCATTCAACGCCTGACTATACCGACGATGGTCGGTATCCAGCCATCCGCACAGCAGATATTTCATCTGGCAAATTAGATGTCGACAATGCGAGAAAAGTAACCGCTGCGACCTATAGAGAACGTAACATACGTTTGGTTCCGGCTCATGGAGACATTATTTACTCACGAGAAGGAGAGCGATTTGGATTGGGGGCCACAGTCCCGGAAGGTGCGAATGTATGTCTTGGACAGAGAGTGATGTTGTTTCGAGCCAAGGAAACTCCCGGTTTTTTAATGTGGGCATTAAATGCTGAATCCACGTACCGACAAGCACAGCAAGATGTTATTGGTTCGACATCTCCACATGTGAACGTTGAAACAATTAAGAATTTTTGTTTTGCATGGCCTCCCATGGAAGAGCGAGAACAAATTGCAGCTTGGATTTCAACAATGTCAGATAAACTTGAAAAAAAAATTAACACGGCGCCTTTGGGGGCCAGGCTGGACGACGCGATTGCGCTTTGGGGGGAGGCGGATGAATACGAGGAATCTGATGAGTACGAAGACACAACGGTGTAACCGTTTTCACCATCGTGGTTTCATGAGGCCAATGTTTTTGTGAAAGATGGAATTGTTCAATCGGTGGCGTATTTTTCCGACAAATCCGACCCCAATCGGGATTTGGCGTTTGTGATGAATGAATATTCAGAGGGACAGGAATGGAACGCGCTGACATCCGGTTCTTTGTACCAGCGGGAAGACAGGGCTCGGCGTCTTTGGTGCAGTGCGATGACTGCAATTGGCGTGGGTCTTTGTGCTTTTCTGGATTCAGAAAAGCGGGATGAGGGGGAAGACCAAGCTGTTTTTCAATGCGCCCAAATCATTGTCCCCGCGCCAATCGAATCGCTTATCTGCGGTTGCTACCCGAACATGGTCGCTCAAGCGATTGAATGTTTTGCCAATTATTGCTACAACGCCTGAGAGTAGTCGACTCATAGTGCAAATGTTGGAGAAAATATGAAAGTTGTTCTTTTTGTTGTGAGTATGTTTTTTCTTTTTGGATGCGGTCAATATCAAGGTACACTCCTTAGTCCGGAATCACCTCGCATTTTTAACGGTTGTGCATCGGATTCTGTCGTTGATAAGAGAGAGCGAAGCTACAATGCATTAATGGCATCACTGGCACATGATGGCTGGGTAGTTCGGTCATCCAATCGTGATTTGAGCATTATTAGTGCGCGAATGTGTAAGGAGGGATATCGTAGAGGAGATATGCTCAAAAAGCCGGCAGAAAAATGTTTGGATATGAATTTTGAAGTAAGCATTTCAGGAAACATTGCCGCATACAATCCCCGCAAAAGAAGATTCTATAAACCAATAGAGTTTTACGTTAAAGGGTGGATAGTTGATTTAGAGTCAGTGTTTAGTAAAATTCGTTGCTTCAGCAACGAAGAATTGAGCCGATGGAGTGTTCGATCTCTTCGATAGAATTTATTTAGCGTCCAATGTACATACCGTTCTCCTGTTAAGACAGCACCGTAGCGACTACATCTCACAATCGCCATCCGGGCGTGATAAAGGATCAGGCACTTCTTTATTCTGATATGATTCCGGTTTGCGCTTACTCTGATTGACTTTCACCAGCACAACGATAATTGCCGAAATTAAACTGAGAACGGCGCCTGCTGCGAAAAACAGTGCGAGCATGGCTTCTCCCAATCCGCCAAAGGGACCGCTGCCGTTTCGTGCAGCCACAAGCAGTGCCACAGTGCAGCCTCCAAAAATGGCGCATGGAACGAATGACCATCGTTTTCGGTTTGCTTTTGACAGGAGCACGGTGGCCACCACGGGGATGATGCAGGCCAGAAATAAAAGGAAAAAGCCGGTTGAACTCATACGGTGTCCTTTATTCAATGAACATTATGTTCAAAACCGGTAATATGTCTTTTGCAGGGATTTGTCTCCTTGTGTTTTTTCTTAAAGTAATGGGTTATAAAATGAAGAACTGTTGGCTTTTCTTTTCTATTATCTGTTTGGGAAACGGCTGTTTTTTGAATGGGTGTGACTACAACGGGGAGCATTCGAAGCCGTTTTGCACCGATGAGCAGGACTTCTATGTTGGCGATGTGCACATTACCGCCAACACCGAGTTGGAAAAACTGGCGTCCTGTCGTTCTATTGAAGGGTCTCTCGATATTAGGTGTGAACGATGCGATGACTTGTCACCGCTAAAAAATCTGGCGCACGTGACGGACCGTTTGAGGATCGCCAGATGTCCCATGCTCACATCTCTGGCGCCTCTGGAAAATGTGAGCGGATATGTGGAGGATATATCGATTTTCGACAATGACGGACTGATTGACTTGTCCGGGCTGCAGAATATCCAGGCCACGAGTCGATTGTTGATTGGGGACAATGCGCAATTGGAGAGTCTGCATGGCCTAGAAGGTCTGACGGAAATTGAGGGGGGCATAGACATTGAGCGGAATTCGAGTTTGACGAGTATACGTGCACTGAAAAATGTCCGGGGTTATTTAACAGACAATATTCACATTGAAGGTAATGATGTCCTCGATAGTTGTTCAGGATTGGAAGGTATTCACGGTACGGATAGCGGGCTGATAGTCACAGACAATCATCGGCTGAGGAATTTGGTTGGACTCAGTGGCCTGGAACGTGTGAGAACATTGCACGTTGGTCGAAGCGAATCTCTAACGGAACTTACTGGATTGTCCGCGTTGCGGAAAATTGAGTATCTGAATCTGCGGCGGACCAACATAGAGAATCTGGATGGCCTCTGTGCGCTTGAAGAGTTGACGAATCTAAATTTAGACGAAAATCCTGTCCTTGAAAATATTGACGCTGCATCGATTATGGCGGACTATGCTTCCGAAATCTACATTTCCGATTGCCCTCGACTGACCGAGCTGCCACCGTTTTCGAATACCATTTCCATTAAATGGCTCTTCCTGAGTCAGTTGAAAATAGAAAACCTGAACGCTTTTGAAAATCTGATGTTCGTCGACAGTTTGAGGCTAATTGAGCTTCCCCACTTGATCACATTGTCGGGACTGGAAAATTTGGTGCATATTGATACGGATTTGAACATCGAAAACAATACAGCGTTGGAAGATATCTCCGCGCTGTTGGGAACGCGGCCAAATGAACAGAATCTGGAGATGTCCAGCAATGTCTATATATTGGAGAATCCACTTCTTCCTACATGCGATGCAATAGCCGTCGGTGAGCTAATGGAAAAGTCTCGGCAGAATCGTAAATGTGTTGAGGGAAATCAAAGGGATGACTGCCCCGAATATATCTGTGAATTCTTAATGGAAGACGACTATGAATAGCCGGGATATATGAGAAACGGTTTTTTCATCCCTGAGCATTGATTTCTATTTTTTTTTATACGTGTCAATCGCTCGAAAAGTTGTGGCTTTCCCACCTGCTCTCACGATTGTTGAGCTGGTTTGAATTTCACAACACACTCCTTATATGGCAGATTATTTTTCAGAATGTGGGGTTGTGTCAACGTTGTCACTGTTGAAGCTAAGGATATGATGTATGCGTTTTACCTTATTGTTAAGAGTCGTTTATTTTCTTCTTTTTATTTCATTATTACAGGGCAGCTGGGGGTGCAAATCTTCGGCAAAAAACAGCGGTACTGCAGCAGATACCCACACGGGTACAGATGCTGACACACATTCAGATACCGACACGGGAACGGATTCTGACAAGGGCTTTGAAAAAGTGACCTTGAAACAGCAGAATGAAACCGTTTTTGCCATGAACAAAATACTGGAATATCACGTGACCATTGACGACGATTTGCTGGCGGACCTGGATGCCAATGGCATTGAGGAAGAGTATAAAAAGGCCTCGCTTCGGGTGACGGGAGACGGCGTGTCACAGACGTTTGAAGAAGTGGGGATTAGATACAAAGGCGCCGGATCGATAGCGCCATGCTGGGCGGGCGGCAAGCGGAACTATGATGGCTATTGTGCCCGAATTTCCATGAAATTTAAGTTTAACAAATACGACAAGGATGCGCGGTTTTATGGCCTGAAAAAGCTGAACATGCACAGCATGCTTGACGACGCAACCCTGATGCGCGAACCATTAGGCTATAGTCTTTTTGCCGATGCCGGGATTGTCGCGCCGCGAACGGCGTATGCCAAACTGTATATCAACGGCGAGCTGTCTGGTTTGTATGTGGCGGTGGAAGTCGTCGACGGGCGGTTTACGCATTTTCGGTTTCCAGAAAGCAAGGACGGCAACCTGTACAAGGAAATATGGCCCAAATCAAATGTGACAGAATCCAGGGCTCTGGAACATTTGGAGACCAATGACGACCCTGAGGATAATCCGAATGTGTCGGACTTTTTACAATTCAAAGATGCCATTGCAAAAGCAGATGAAAGTAACTTTGAATCTGTGATGAAAGATTGGGTGGACCTGGATTTGCTGCTTCGATACGTTGCAGTCGATCGCGCACTTCGTAACTGGGATGGCATTATGGGCTTTTATTCAGCGGATACATCTCACAATTTTTTCTGGTATTTTGACAAGGGGGCAACCAATCAGTTTGTTTTGATACCATGGGATATGGACAACACCATGGGCGAGTTTGATTTGCTGATGGATCCAAAGGGGTGGTGCGGTGCTGTTCCCGTGCCAGACTGGAATATGGTGCCTCTCAACTGTGATGAACGCGCCACGTGCATGAGCGTGGAGGTGGGCATGACTCCGCCAAGATGCGACCATTTGATTGATATGCTGGCATTGACACAATGGGACGCGTTTACTGAAATTGGGGATGCGCTGCTGAATGATGTGCTTTCCTACGATAGTATGAACGACAAAATTTCAAGGTGGTCCGCGCGGATTGAGGATGCTGTTGACGAAGATCCCATGATGGACGTGGATGATTGGAAAAAAGAACTCGATGCGTTTCGCAACATACTTTTAGACGCGATTTTTGGATTTAAGGAACATTTGGACGAGGGGCTCATAGACGAAGTCAATCCCACGCCGCGCGACGAGTTGGAACTGGTGAAAAAGATTACTGTTGGAGAACTGCGAACGGATATTGTGAACGGTTTTGAATTTGACAGTGAAGATACTGATGAGTGGACCAAAGCGTTGGACGGGTGGGTATTGGGAAGCGCGGATTCGCGCACGACAATCAGCCATTCGGTGAATACAACGTCTCCGATAACTGGAACTGCCGACCTTAAGTTGACTGCAGATTTTGTATCGACCAATGGCGCGTGGAGTGAATGGGCACACTTTCAGTTGAACGCGCCGAAAGAAACCGACATTAGCGGATATCGATACCTGTGGTTCAGTGCCGCGTCCGAGACGGCGGCCACAATGCGGATAGTGTTTCGCAGTCCGGCGTATCGCGATTATGGCAATATCTACGAGATGTTCTCCCATGATTATGATTTGAGCGCGACGCCGACATTTTATTATATTGACTTAAAAAAAGTGTCCTATCCCAAATGGGCCAAAGACGCCTGGAAAGATGGCGAAGGATGGCCGCCGCCGGATAACGAAGCGCGGAAGAATGTTCTATCTCATTTTACCGGATTGGAGATTCAGTTAATGCCTACCGTGGACACCTCCGGCGAAATGCCGGCAGACACCGAGCTGATGACTGTTTCGTTGGATAACATTTATTTCGAATAGAAATTTTACTGCCTCATTTGATTTTAGGGTCGTCAGCCCCACTTGGGACACTGATTCAAGTGTCTTTCAACTGGAAGGTACAGCGCGACGGGGAGCCTTTTTTTTTCGGGCTTTGAATAATTTGCCCGTTTGCCTTGAGACCTCCGGGCAAGCCTTGGAAATTGTGGTATGTTTTTTGGCGTGCCTGTGTTTTGGGTTCCAGAAAAGACATTTACTTTTGTTGCACGGTTGAGGAGTCTGTTTTGTCGGACGATAACAATTTTCGAGGAAGAAACTATCCCCATTCCGATAATCCTGTGTTGAGCCTGGATGAACCATCCGTTTCGTCTCTCCCGATGGCGCCGCCACCTCCGGGGCGCAGCGGACCACCGCCGGCCCCCCAAAGACCCCCCGCTCCCCCAACTGCCGGGCAGCTTCGACCCTTGGGGCCACCTCCCACACCGGGGGGGGCCAGAACGGGGCAACATCACATTTCGTTGCCGCCGCCGTCGGATGCTACCGGTCAGATTCCCCTGTATGGATTGAAAATATCCGGTGGACTGATTGGGCAAATTTTGGTGGACAACGGATTTTTAACGGAGCAGCAGCGGGATTACTGCTTGAAACTGCAAAACCAGTCGGGGAATTTTTTCAGGTTGGGCGAGCTTGCGGTGAAACAGCAGTTTGTGTCAGAGGAAAACCTCATCCTGTGTTTAAAGGCGCAGCGCGCTTATGTAAAGAAGGTGAAAAAGGAGCAGTCGCGCATGATGAAGCTGCCCGAAGAGGTGGCCAAGGCGCAGATGGCATCGGAGGCGCGCGGGAAGCAGACCATTCACAAATGGCTGGCGTCGGCGTTGAAGCATGGGGCCAGTGATTTGCACGTGATGGTGGGGCAACCGTTGGTGCTGCGTCATATGGGAAAGCTGGTACGCTCTAAACAGGCGCCGTTGACGGCGGCGCAAACGGCTGAAGTGCTGGAAGCCGTTTTTACCGATGCCGAAAAAGAAACCTTTGCCACCAATCAGAGCATTTTAAAATGCATTCAACTGCGTGAAGGGCGCGCCAGAGTGAACATTTTTCGTCACATGGGCGGGGTCAATGGCATCTTTCGCCTTATCCCCAATCGCCCGCCTTCGCTGGTGACACTGAGTCTTCCGTCCAAGCTGGCCAAGTTCACCACGTATTCCCAGGGACTGGTGCTGGTGACCGGCCCCACCGGTTGCGGAAAAACCAGCACCATGGCCGCGCTGGTGGATATTATCAACAGTGAACGGCACAGCCATATCATTACGGTGGAACGCCCCGTGGAGTTTATTCACCAGAATGCCTACTCGGTGGTCAGTCAGCGGGAAGTGGGCGTGCACACCGACGGATACGAAAGTGCACTGCGCGCTGCACTGCGTCAGGATCCCGATGTGATTGTGGTGGGCGAAATGAACGATGTGAATACCGCCCGTCTCGCCATCTCTGCGGCGGAGACGGGGCATCTGGTGTTTGCCACCCTGCATACCGACAATGCGGTGCGCACCATTAACCGCGTTCTCGATATTTTTCCGCCGGATGAGCAGCAGCAGATTCGCACCATGCTATCGGAAAGTCTTCGGGGGGTTATCTGCCAGCGACTGGTGCAACGGCACGGAGAGCCGGGACTGATTCCCGTGATGGAACTGCTGTTCACCACACCGGCCATGCGCAATCTTATTCGGGAGAGCAAAGTGTATCAGATGCCCAACGCCATTCATATGAGCAAAGATATTGGGAATCGGACGTTTGCAGATTTTGCGAAAGAGTTGCTTGAAAAAGGGGACATCAGCGAGGCGGTGTACGAGCAGTTCTGCAGGGAGGAGACCTGAGCATGGCTGGATTGGACAGTTTACTTACAAAAATGGTTCAAAGTGGCGCCTCGGATTTGCATTTGAGCAGTGGGGAACCCGTGCGCATGCGCATCGATGGCGAGCTCAAGCGCGTGGCCGACAAGCCGCTGGAATCAAAACGACTGCAGGCGTTGATGAAAGAGATATGTTTGCCGAGCGCCTGGGAGTATTTTCGGGCCAATAAAGATTTGGACTTCTCGTACGGTCTCAAAGGCATCAGCCGCTTCCGCTGCAATTATTTTATGCATGTGCGTGGGCCGGGAGCCGTGTTTCGGCGCATTCCGGAAAACATTGTGCCGCTGGAAAGCCTGGGACTGCCGCAATCAGTGTACCAGATAGCCGATATGAAGCGGGGGCTTGTACTGATGACCGGTCCCACCGGCAGTGGTAAATCCACCACTTTGGCCGCATTGATTGACCGCATTAATCGGTCCCGCTCACTGCACATTGTCACTATTGAGGACCCCATTGAGTTTGTGCACAAATCCGATCGCTCCGTGATTGTGCAGCGGGAGGTGGGACAGCACGCACCCACGTTTTCCCGTGCCCTGTTTGACGCGTTAAGTCAGGATCCGGATGTGATTCTGGTGGGGGAGCTGAGGGATACCGAAACCATGCAGCTGGCCATTAGCGCGGCGGAAATGGGGATTCTGGTTCTGGGCACGCTGCACACCAACAGCGCATCTAAAACCATCGACCGTCTGGTGGACAGTTTCCCGGCGGCGCAACGCACCCAGATTCGCGGCATGCTGGCGGAATCGTTGCGGGCGGTGGTGGCGCAACAGCTGCTGAAACGCGTTGACAGACCGGGTCGCATTGCCGCCATCGAGGTGTTGCTGGACGGACCGGGACTTCCCAATATCATTCGGGATGGGAACGCAAGCAAACTGATGTCCTACATTGAGGGGGGCAAGGGTCGGGGAATGCAACTGCTGGATGATGCGTTACTGTCCCTGGTTGCCCGGAATGTGGTATCCAAAGAAGATGCCTATCTGAAAGCGTCTGACAAACACCGTTTTGTCAAAGCGTTGAAAGCGGAAGGGTATGAAATCGAAGAGATGTGAGCCACACTGCGAAAGAGCGATATATGACAAATCCAACCCTCGATATTTCGAGCGATACTACTGACAAACTGCACGCTGTCAAATCCTGGATTGAAACGGTGATTCGCGGCAAATCCGAAGTAGTATCCAAACTGCTCATTTGTCTGTTGGCCAAAGGCCACGTACTGCTGGAGGATGTGCCGGGAGTGGGCAAAACCACATTGGCGCACGCGCTTTCGGCAGCGTTGGATTTGCGGTTTTCGCGTATTCAGTTTACACCGGATTTACTGCCGCAGGACCTTTTGGGCGCCAATGTGTTAAACCCCAGAGATGGTTCATTTACGTTTCACAAAGGCCCGGTGTTCACGCATCTGCTGCTGGCCGATGAAATCAATCGCGCATCGCCCAGGACGCAGTCGGCGTTGCTGGAGGCCATGAATGAGCAGCAGGTCACCATTGATGGCGAAACATTCCCGCTGTCATCGCCGTTCATGGTGATTGCCACGGAAAACCCGGTGGAGTTTCAGGGCACCTATCCGCTGCCGGAGGCGCAGCTGGACCGATTCATGATGCGACTGTCGATGGGGTATCCCAGTCCGGACGAAGAGCTGCTGATGCTTAAGGAACGGCGGGCGGATGATCCATTGCGTCATGTGCACAAAGTTTTGTCCGCTAAAGAGCTGCCGGCGTTGCAGCAAAAAGTGTGTGAGGTCACCGTGTCTGAAGATGTGGCCAAATACATGTTGCGTCTGGTGGGGCGCACGCGGCGGGAAAGCGGTGTGGAGATTGGCGCCAGTCCCCGAGCCTCGCTGGCGTTGTATCACGCCGCGCAGGCCCAGGCGTTTTTTTTAGGGCGCACCTACGTCTCCCCCAAAGATGTGCAGGAATTGTTTGCCGACTGCATGACGCATCGTCTGGTGCTCAATTCGGCTGCGCGCTATGGCGGAATGTCCGCTGCGCATATCATCAACACCATCGTGGCCGAGGAACCCGTGCCGGCATGAACTTTGCCAGATTCAACCACGTGCTGGTCCCCCAGAGCGCCGCCGAACGGATGAAGTGGCTGAGCACCGGGCGGCACAGGTGGTTTTTTGGAACGTACAGACTTTATCTGGCATTAACGCCTCTGGGCCGGGGGCTGCTGCTTTTCTGGCTGTTTGCCGGAGCGTTGGGGCTGAATGTGGCGCAGACAGTGGTGTACATCATGTGGTCTCTCATCACTGGTCTGATTGGCGCATCTCTTTTGTTGCGGCGATGGTTTGCGCTGCCCTTTGTTCGGGTCGACGTCAGCGCACCCGCACGTGTGCAGGTGGGCGTCCCCATCACGTTTGATGTCACGCTGAACAATCCGGGCCCCATTGTGCGGGATATTCGCATGCAATCGCCGTTTTTAACCTGGGATGGCAAGTATGTGTCGGTGGACGAGTATCTGCCGGTGCTGCCATCTGAATCCTGTGTGCGCCTTTTTGCCATGGCCACCTTCAGTGCCAGGGGAAGTCATTCGCTCATGCCGTTTATGGTGACTCGGATGCTCCCGCTGGGCATTGCAGCGGGCCCGACGGTGCAAAGCGGTGTTGTGGCGTTTTTGGTGGTGCCTTCGTTTCCGAAGATTCATTCGCTGCATATGGCCAGCCGGGACAGATGTCATCCCGGCGGTGTGCCCATGGCCTCGCACACCGGTGAAGCCATGGAGCTGGCCGGTGTCCGGGCGTATCGAACAGGGGACCGTGTTCGCGATTTGCACGCGCGCACCTGGGGTAGAACAGGCGTTCCCCACGTAAAACAGTATCAGCAGGAATTTTTCACACGCCTTGGCATTGTTTTGGATGTGCAGCAGCAGGGCATGTCCGAGGCGCCATTTGAGGGGGCCATATCACTGACGGCCGGGGTGCTGGCACATCTGGCAGCGAAAGACGCGCTGGTGGACATTCTGTGCACCGGCAATCGGTTTTATGACCTGACCATTGGTCGCAGCGTTGGTTTTTTTCAACAGGGGCTGGATTTGCTGGCCGCAGTTCAACCCGGAGAGCCGCTGAAGCTGGAGGGGATTGCGCAAAGGCTGGTGCATCATATCGACAAAATGTCCGGCGTTGTCATTGTCACGTCGTTCTGGGGTGATTCGGTGCGGCAGGTTCGACAGTGGTGCCTGTTGCACAATGTTCCGGTGCGGGTACTGGTGGTATGCAAAGAAAAATCGAATACAGCGCATGACGGGGTGACACAGGTATCTCTGGCAGACCTCAAACGACCGGAGGGGCTGTGGCTTTGAACTGGCAGCAGCGTATGGCAATGGTTCCCGCAGTGATGTGCACCGTGGTGGCGCTGTGGTGGTTTGGCAACGATCCTTTGGCGTGGTTGCCCGGGGGACTGGCTGTGATCAGTATTTTCGTTGGGCATCGCGTCGCTCTGGACAATATTGGTCAATTGATATTGGCACTGGTATGGGCGGCTCTGGTGTACGCCGTCTATTTTGTATGGCGCGAAGTCCCTGCGCAAACGCCAGAACGACTGGATGTGATTGGGCAGGTGGGGGCGCTGTTTTGCGTGGGTATTGTGGCCATGCGTCTATGGATGCTGCAGCCGGTGGGGCGAGATGTAACCACCGCCATCGTGCTGCTCACAGGATGGCTCTTTTTGGGATTGGGGCCACAATGGGATGAATACCTGATACTGGCGGCAGTGAGTGTGCTTGCGGTACTGGCGGGCGTGACCCGGCGTCAACTGCCTGTAAACAACAATGTGAAACAGCGTTATTTTAATTGGTCCACCGCGGGTGTGCCGGTGAATCGGGGAGGTGTCCTTGCGCGACTTGCCGGTGTGGCACTGATTTCCGCATCCATCAGTAGCGTATTTATCGTGGCGATTCCGAAGGCATATGCATGGGTGGAGGAGCGATATCTGAATTCGATGTCTTTTTCCACCACCGGGTTCAGTCCGGCGCTGGCACTGGGGTCTGTGAATCAAATGTTTGTCTCCAGCGATATCGCCGCACGGGTATTTACCACCCGGCGAGATATTCATTATTTGCGCGGCGTGGTGTACAACAAATACAGTGGCCACCACTGGATAAGAACTATCCCCAACGCGTCCACCCGTGTTGACAGCTCATCTTCGAATATCAGCGACGCCGATATGAAAATGATTTTTTCCACTCCTCAGCATCGGTTGTTTGCGCCCCTTCGTTTCAGCGCGCTAATGTCGGAAGGCAGGGTGCAAAAAGATGAGCTGGGGCTGGTGTCCGTTGACAGTAATGACGAGATTACCGCATACGCAGTGCAATTGTCCCAAAGGGCAGAAGAACCACATATTCTGCACCCGGTACCGGACGATCTCGCAGTACCTGTAAAACTTCAGACGTCCCTTGCCAAATGGCTTGCCACATATGCCGGGAGCGGCGAAAACGAGGCAACGACGCTGGTGGCCATTCGCAATGCGTTGCAGCAGAAATACACATATTCTCTGACGTTTACCCGCCCCGGGGGCAAGGACGCGCTGTTAAACTTTTTATGGGAAAATCGCGAAGGACACTGTGAATACTTTGCCTCCGCGTTTGCGCTGCTGGCGCGATCGGCATCTGTGCCCACACGTGTGGTTGGGGGATATTTACTGAAGGAGTACAACACATTTGGCAAGTATTATATTGTTCGCGAGAAGCACGCCCACGTATGGACCGAAGTATGGCTGAACGGCACGTGGGTCATCATGGACCCCACCCCGGCGGGAGGCGCCGGTGAATCGGGGGCATCTGTCGTGGCGGCAGTGGACTTCGTGTGGGTCCTGCTGCAGGACGCATTTGGGCGACTGCTGCATGTGGACGGATGGGTGTTTTTTTGGGGCGTTCTCGGATTGCTGGCACTTTGGGGGGGGATTGTGTGGCGTCGGCGCAGAAGAGCCAGAATTCACAGCAACGACGTTCTTTCCTACACCGCCGCCCATGAGGTACTGATTCGCCTTGAAAAAAAAATGGCCACATCGCTCCCCAGAGGAAAGAGCGAATCTCTGGAAGACTGGGCACAGCGAATGCTGGGACATGACGATGCATTTGCCGCCACTGCACATCTGTTGCGAGAATATGCCGCATGGCGATATGGCGATGTGGGGAACATCACGGATATTGCGTTGCGAATGACACAATTGGATGAACAATCGCCAGAGACGACAGATATGGGCGTGGTCCCTTGAACAACAATATTTTTTGGTTCGAGCATTAAGCAAACCGCGTGTGGTTCGTTAATTTAGTGTCACCGCAGTGTTCTCTTTGTTCCTGAGGGCGACTCATCTGCCGGATGTCACTGCGGTTTCTATTGCGAAGGTAATAAAATATGCAGGATATAATAGTGACTTTGTACAGAAGAACCGGAACAGATAATTCATATACTGCAAAAGTACTGGTTTCCGACTCGCAATCCAGCAATGTCCATTATGCCTCTGTGGGGGTGGTGTACCGTCTGGACGACGACTATCAATATGACCTCTTTTTACAGACCAAAGTGTTGATTTCCGAGTTTCCAGATGTGCAAATGCGGGCCGCCGTGGAAGATGCCATTTTAAGAGAAGGCAATCGGCTGCTGTCTCAAACAGCCCAATGACTTTTTCCTGGATGAAATTCGGCGGCCGATGACGCTATCCCGCCGGGGTCACTTCGGCGAATTCTGATTTTTTAACATTCTTTTTGCGTTTAAATATCCGGCGCAGCAGGGAACGCACATCCTGCTCCGAAGCAAAGAGACACGGCAGCAAAATGAGCGATACCACTGTTCCAAAAAGAACACCCCACAACATGGCCATAATCATTGGCGTCATAAATGGATTGGCCCCACCGATTTCGTAGGCGGCCGGCGCGAGACCAACTACAGTAGTGATCGATGTAATCATAATGGGGCGCAAACGGGTGGCGGCGCCATCGGCCACCTGCTGACTCGACAGGGCGGTCACATTCAGCTCTTCTTTTTTGCGGTTCAGGCCATGCACCATGACGGTGGAGTCGTTGACCAGCACGCCGGCAAGTCCAATGATACCAAACATGGCTATCATGCTCAGCTCCATTCCCTGAATGCCAAATCCGATAAGGACGCCAACGAAACCAAACGGAATCACCGACATAATTAAAAATGGCTGTGTAAAGGAATTAAACAGCAGAACGAACAGGAAAAAGAGTCCCATAATTGAAAATAAAAAAGCAATGCCCATGTTGCCCATGGCTTCCTGCTGCTGTTCCAGTTCTCCGCCGAAAAACAGCCTTGAGTCCTTGTATCTTTGCAGCAGTCCAGCATCGTCGATGTGTTTTTTTAGTGCATTGTTGATTTGCGCCGTACTGGTTTTGCCTTTGTCGATGGATGCGTACACCGTTACTGTGCGATCTCCCAGATAATGTTTTATGGCGGCCTCTCCCGGGTGTTCCTCAAACGCAGCCAGACTTCGAAGCGGGATAAATTGGCCCTCTTTTCCCTGTATCATCAACTCATTGAGGGTTTGCAGTTTGCCCTGATCACTTTGCTGAAACTGCAACCGAAAATCGATGGATTCTTCCACGGTTTGCAGTTGATTTATAATGACGCCATCAAACGCAACCCGCACCACCCGTGTTATATCTGCCACGGTAAGTCCTTTATTGGCCAGGGCTTCGTGATTCAGTGACAGTTTGACGATTTCCTTGCCAGGCTTGTAGCTGGTCCATGCATCCACTACATTCTCGTTGCTTTGCAGCCATTGTTGCAGCTCATCGGCCAGATCGTATCGTTCGTCAGTGTTGCTGATGACCTCCACTTCCACAGGTTGTCCCGCTACTGGTGTATCCTCCATGGGGCGAATGACAATGGATTTAAATCCCCTCATGTCTTTGGCATCTTTACGCAGCCTGGCAATGATGTCGTTGGAATTCGATTTGCGCTCGCCCTGAGGTTTCATAAACACGGTCAGCAGCGCCCATGCGGGGTTTCGTCCTTCGGTACCACCGTATATATCGGTATCGTGATGTCCCAGTTGCGCGGTGATATTGAGCATGTCCGTTTGGGGAATGGATTTTCGGATATGGGTTTCCAGAGCCGCCACTTTTTCTCTGGTTTCGTCCCTTGACGCCCCTTCCGGAAGCTCCACACTCACCCAAAACGTGTCGATGTCCATTTCCGGGTATAGATTAAAGTGCACCACCTGGCTGCTGGCCAGGATGATGCCGGCGCACGCAGCCACAAAAATGCCAATGGTGACGTATCGTCGATGCACCGCACGGTGGATGAATCGGTCGTAACCGTTTTGAATTTGAACAAACCATTTTTTTGGTTTAGGAACCACGTTTTTGCCACTGGAGAGATGTGCCGGCAAAAAGGTCTGGCATTCGAGCAGGGAACCCAGAAGAATCAGAGCCACCATGACCGGAAACGCAAAGAGAAATTTTCCTTCCAATCCTCCGAGAAAAGCGAGGGGCAAAAATGCCAGCACGGTGGTTACGGTGCTGACAATCACCGGCATTGAAATCGCAGCGGCGCCATCGACGGCGGCCTTCTTCCAGGAGAGACCGCTTTCCCGGGCTGCAAAGATGCTTTCTCCGGTAACAATGGCGTCATCCACCAGCATTCCCAGCATGAGAATAACCGCGTAGAGCGTGAGCATGTCAATATTCAACCCAAATGCAGGCATCAGAACGGCAGCGATGAGCATAGCTACCGGAAGCCCCATGGCTACCCAGAATGCCAGCCGAAACTGAAAGAACGCCAGCAGGACCACCAACACCAGCACAAATCCGATAATGGCGTTGCTGCTCAATGTGGCAAGCATGTCTTTGGTAAATCGTGACACATCGTTCACTGTCACAACAGATACCCCCGGGGGGAGGGTGGAGCGGATTCTTTTCACGTATTGCTGAACCGCCGCCGCCAGTTTAAGTCCATCCACTTCAGCCTTCTTTTTAGGCAGCAGTGCAATCCCAAATTTGCCGTCGCATCTGTTTTCCACAGACCAGTCTGTAAAATCCTCGATAACTGTGGCCACATCTTTAATACGCACATAGTTGCCCGCACCGTTGCTGCGGATGATGACATTCTCCACCTCTTTGGGAGTGTCAAACTGCCCAACGGTCAACACCTTTTTTTCCGCACCAAATGATTCCAGGGTTCCGCCGGAATCGCGCACATTTCTGCGCTGAACAGCGGCAATGATTTCATCGTACGAAATGTGACGGTGATAGAGTCTTTCCGGACTGATATAAATCTTTACTTCCCGCTTTCTGTATCCTGTTAAATCCACCGCTGCCACGCCGTTCAGTTCCCGCAATTCACGCTGCATTTTTTTTGCGGTTTTTCGAAGCGTTTTTTCCGGAACGTTTCCGGATATATGCAGTTCCATCACCGGCACCTGTGCACTGGATAATTCTTCCACCTCGGGTTTGGCGGTTATATCTCCTGGCAATTTACCTGCAGCCCTATCCACGGCTTTTTGAATATCCTGAATTATTTTTTTAGTATCTGTGGCGTCGGGCATTAGCCTCGCCACAATCACCGACATCCCCTCCATGCTTCGCGACTGCAGTTTGTAAACCCCGTTGACATTCAACACTTCTTCTTCGATGGGAACAGTGACTGCCAACTCCATATCTTCCGGACTGGCGCCTTGACGCACCGTGGTAATATTGACAATACCCAAATCGAACTTTGGCATGGTGTCCACGGGCATGGATTGGACTGTCATTAAGCCGCCAATGATAATAAGGGCCATGAGAACGTGAACAAGTAACGGTCGATTTACAAAAAATGCGTAATACCGTTTCATGATTCCCCCCGTGTCGATTGGTTTTTTTGGGGATTGTCAGTGGCGTTGGGGGTATCCGTGGTGCTGTCCGGGGCTGCCTCAATTTCGTTGCTGCCGTTGATTTCCGACATGGCGGGTTTGAATGGGACCGTGCCCATTACTTTAACCGAACTGCCATCTGCAACGTCGTCCAGTCCGCCTACGATGACGCGGTCGCCATTTGAAAGGCCATGAAGCACCTGGCGTACCGTGCCGGTCGTCGCCGAAAGGATGGGTTCCACTTCACGCGCTTTGCCGTTATCTTCCAAAAAGACAACGCGCTTGCGATTGCGATCCACCACGGCAATGTCGGGGATTAAAATGGCATCGTTCATTTCGAGGCCGGTTAAAGTGACCATGGCACTCATTCCCGCTTTGAGAAGGCCATCGGTATTGTTGACTGTCAGCTTGACTGGGAAGTTGCCTGTGACGGGATCAGCCTCCGTGCCAACGCTTTCCACATGCGCCTTCCATGTTCGGCCCCGAACACCGTTGGTAGTGACCTTGCACTCGATTCCCGTTCTGACCGTATTCACTTCTTCCTGAGTGACCCAGGTGGTCACCCGCATGGTGTCCGTGACGTGAATCACCGCCAGGGGCTGTCCGGGCATGGCCACCTCGCCTGCATCCACACTTTTGCTGACCACTGTTCCCTGGACTGGGCTTTGCAATTGCGTGCGGCGAATATTTTGCCTCGCCAGGTTTCGACCCGCCATCAGCTGTTCGTATTGGGCCTGAAGCGTGGCCACACTGGTGCGGGCCCCTTCCAATTGCTCTTTTGAAATGGCACGTTGTTTAAACAACCCTTCTCGCCGGGAGAGCATGTCTCGGGCTTCCTGAAGACGCGCCGAAATTCCGCTGAGATTTCCTTCGGCCTGTTTCAGTTGCATTCGGCTTTCCGCCACATCGAACGACACCAGTTTCTGGCCCGCTTCAATTTGGTCTCCTTCGTTAAACAGTACGTCATTTATTTTTCCCGAGATTTCCGAGGAAATAGTGACTTTTTCCGCCGCCTCAATGCGTCCGAACGTACGGATGGTCTGGCGCCAGATTTGGGGGACTACTTTTTGTATCTGGACATGGGCCACAGATGGTTTGACGCTCTTGTCCTTTACGGGGGCCGGTTTTCGACATGCCGTCAGAGATAACCCTGCAACAATGAACAAAACAGTTTGTGTGATATGTCTGGAGAACATAATTGTGACGCTCCTTTCGCTTGATTCAGGCGGACATTGGAAAAGTGGTGTTTGCCAGGGACACCACTGAAACGGATTCGGTCGCGATGTGTCTCTTAAAACTCAGTGTGGCGGCTGTTGTATCCGTACACATGGCATCTCCCTGTTTGGATACTCCGTCCGTATCATACCTGCGGGAGATGGGCAATTGCGTATTATCGGATCAAAAGACGCATCTATTGGTTTGCTCCGAATGAGAACGGGAATGCGTCATGAGAACGGGACGCCTTTTCAGATTGAATGGCAAATTCAATCGCGTCCAAGATATTGCATAAGCCAGGTCAGCGCTGGGCGCGGCACGCCATTGGAGTGGATTAACCATGCGTCGGTTTTCCAGGTGAGCCCCTGTACATATCCCCACAGGGTGATGCCTTTGATGGCGGGATGCTCGTATAAAGCGGGAAATAACCGCATCATTTCACCTTCCTGCTCATCGTCGCTGGTTCCCCCCACACCAAACTGAGAGACATAAATGGGAAGCTGGTAAAACGCGAGGGAATCGATGTTGAACTCTAATTCATCAAGAGGGATTCCATCGAGGTCATTGCCGGTGCACGCGATACCATCAATGAGCTCTCTTTCGTTCAGGAGAGCGACAACGTGGGCAAATTTGTACGTTTCATGAATCAGCGCATTGTATTCTTCTACCAGCAGGTTGGCCGCGGGGCAGTGATCTCGCGCCATTTGGTAGATGGCAATGACCCAATCATAGCCCGTTATCCCATCTCCCCCGAGGGCGGCTGCATAGGCGGGTACACTATGAGCGGGGGCACTGACTACGTTGATCGTTTCCACATCGGGATACTGCCTGCAGAATTCAGCAATCCACTCTTCCACTTCCGCTTTCTGTTCTTCCGGCGTCAGGGTACTTAACCAGCTGGGTTGCTGCTGGTGCCATACCAGCGGATGCGCTGTAAATGTAATGCCGTTTTCCACAGCTTCTTTATATATGGCGTCCAGTGCATCCCATTCCATCACATCGCGTTTCGCCTCGATAGTACCCCATTTTCCCGCATTTTCAGGCGTTATCTGATTCCATAACAGAAAGTAACCCTCTGGAATTTCTTCGTTTTGAGTGATGTTTCCAACCCATTTTGTCTCGTCTGGCACTGCTGTTTCAGTTGCCGTTTCGCTGTCGTCCGTTCCTGTATCGACAACCGTATCTGTTCCGATTTCCGTGTCGGTCGCCGAATCGGTCTGGGTTACAGAGTCAGAATCCGTTGGGACAGGAATGCGGGAGTCTGTGGAGGTTTCCGTAGAGCTGGAAGAGTCATATGTGTTGGTATCGCTGTCTGTTGCATTCGTATCCGATTGTGCGCTGGCAGAATCGGTATTCGGGGTCGTTTCGGACTCGGTGGGGTGTACAGTATCCACCTGAAATACGCCATCAATGGGTTGGAGGTCCTTTGCATAGCAGCCGGTCACGCCCAGTGCGAAACATCCCAGCGCCGCAGGTGCGAACAACATAACGAGTGATAATCGCTTTTTCATCTGGTTCCAGAAAACTGAAAGTGACATTTTTATCTATTGGGACAACCCAGTGTGACACCAATGTGTCAATTTGGATTATATCCATTTTGGGGAAATATTTATATTGAAAAAAATTGTCGAATTCTTCTGTATGCTGAGCTGATAAATACATTAAAGGTACTCCTTGTACAGGAAAGACGGAAAAGTCAGGAATTTCCAGTGAGGCAGGTTATCGATAACTTAATTTCCAATCAGGATTTAATAGATGGGATTGATTCCGGGGATGGCTCCTGTGCAGCGGAATTTTATCGAAGATACGGAAAACGAATAGAAAGGCTGGTTCGCAGTTTGCTTGGCGTGGATAATGCACACGACGATGTGGTGCAGATGGTTTTTTTAAATATATTGGATTCCATCTCAAGCGTGAGAGACGCGAGCCGTTTAGATTATTGGGTTGATAGTGTGACGTTTAGAACTGTTTATAAAGAACTGCGCAGTCGCAAATATAGACGGCAGGTCGTTCCTGCTTCCGACACAATGCCGGAGGTGGTGGATACTCGAAATCCTGAGGGAACATGGGTTGCGAGACAATTTTATGTGGCGCTCGATCAATTGAAGCCTGAAGAACGGATGATGCTGGTAATGAAGTATTTTGAACATTGCACGCTGTCGGAGATGGCCAAAATCAGCGGGTGGAGTGTGGCAACCGTGAAGCGGAGGATTCAACGAGCGGTAGCCGCGTTCGAGAAGATTGCAAGAGAAGATACGATCCTGGCGTCGTATGTTGGAGAAAATCACCATGTTGGATAATGATTTTGCTTGCAGAGAATTGACGGAAATTGTGCGGGAAACGCTCGACGCCGAGGATGTGCTGGCATCGAAAAGGCATGAGCAGCTCTTTGTTTCACTGGTGAAGAGTCAAAAAGAGCGAAAACAACGGATGAAGAAAATTCGGATTGGGTTGCGGATTGCGGCGATTGCTGCTGCAGCGATTATTGTCACATCCATCGCTTTGGTCCGACTGCCTGGAGATTTGTCTTTTAAGGTAGGCAGCGCTGCGTCCGATTTTGTTACCGGTGAACCCGGAGAATGGGTTCAGGCGGATACCGGCGAAAGCATGCAGATAAAATTTGACCAGGGATCATCGTTTGAGGTGAAGGATGGCTGCGCTGCGCGGGTTGTGGAATCAGGTGAGGAAGCGGTGACTATCGAATTGTCAAAGGGCGATATATCTGCGGATGTGAAAGGCAACAAAAAGACACGCTGGAAAATCAACGCCGGTCCGTTCACAGTGACCGTACTGGGAACTGCATTCGATGTTTCGTGGGATGCCGCATCCAATGCATTTGATGTGAAAGTCAGACGGGGGGCGGTTCTTGTTCAGGGCGCGGGTCTGAGTCGTCACGGGGTTCGACTGCTTGCCGGTCAGCATTTGGCGGCCAATGGGCGTTCCGGGGAGATTTCCCTCAAGTCGCCTGGGACAGTTACTGCGGAAAAAACGCAGGTTATCGACAGTGAAGCGGGTTCCGCCAGCCAGCTGGCCGTGGATGACGAGCTGATTGAAGATACAATGAACATGTCTTCACACGAAGAAGTTGATAAATCCGATGCAGATTTGAGTGCATCGAAACGCCATCCTGGAAAATCCGGCGTTGGTCATAGTCTTAAGAATTCATTTGATAATCATTACAAAGAGGGGCGTTATGCGGATGCGGTTCGCGCCGCTGAAAAAGAGGGCTTGAGCCGGCTGTATCAGAATGCGGACGCCAAAACCCTTTGGAATCTGGCGGATGCGGCACGCAATGCCCGACGTGTTTCTGTTTCCAACGAATCCCTCATAGCGCTTCGCAAGCGATTTCCCGGAAGCAAAAAAGCCCAATTGGCGGCGTTTATTATTGGGCGCTCCGCCATGGATGTGTCGCACAACCCGTCCCTGGCGGCGCAGTGGTTCCAGGCGTATTTGGTCGAATCTCCGGGGGGGGCCATGTGTGAAGAAGTTCATGGCCGCTTAATGTCCATCTATACACAAATGAATCGTCCTGCGGCAGCAAAGCGCATTGCAACGCAATATTTGAGACAATATCCGGCGGGGCTCTATGCGGGGCGCGCAAACCAGGTGTTGCAGAAATAAAAAATGTGTATAATGGGCGAATGACTTGCCCGTCGCAATTTATTCCAAACATGGTGTTTTTAATGCTGTTTTTAGTTGCTGGGTCGATTGCGGCGCAAGCAGAGGAGTCACCTGCTGAATCAATTCGACCCGTTGTGGTAATTGTCTCTTTGAGCCAGTGTTGCCAGGCGGAAGCGTGGCCGGAAGCCGAAGAAAAGGTTCGGTTGGAATTCACGCAGGGCGGAATTGATGTGGTTGTGGTTCAGGGGACTACCGAGACAGAATCAGAGCGGCGGGCAGAACTGATGGAAATTGCATCGGAATACAATGCCGCCGCCGCGATACGTATTCTGAAACCGCCCTCCAACGCGAAAAGGGCTGGCGTCGATTTGTGGATTAGCGACCGGGTTACCCAGAAAACGGTATACCGATTTTTGCCTCTTCACGACATTCATTCGGGCGAATCCTCTTTGGTCGCTGCTTTGAAAACGGTGGAGTTGTTTAAAGGCAGCCTTCAGGAGATTCACCTTGATGGAGAATCGAAACGAAAGTTACCCACCACTGTTCAGAAGATGGCGGAGACACCTCATCGTCCGTTGTCCGCCCGCAAGACCTTGCGAATGGCGGCGGGATTTGGCGGTATTTTTTTCGCACGTGATGTGGGTTTTCGAGGCGCTCCCATGATTTGGTTTGGGTGGTCGCCCATTGGCGCATTTGCCATTAAACTCGAAGGCGCGTTGGGCGTTATTGGCAGGGATATTGAGAAAAGCGGCGCTGCGTCGACACTTCATTTCAATTCCGTTTCACTGAAACCCATGTGGGTAATGGACAAATCCCATCTGGTCATGCCAGCTATCGGTCTGGCAGTGGGCGCCGCTTATGTTCGGGTGGAAGGTGTGCGGGGAAACAATCCGATTCAGCGAGAAGACCATTTCACCGCTCTATATGTCGGACTGACATCAGAAATGTCATTTTCAATGACGGAATCCCTCTGGTTGACCCCCTCGTTTGATATTGGATTTATTGCACCTCAGGCCAGAATACTGTTTTCCGATAAGGAAGTGGCAGAATTCGGCGTACCTGTATTGACATTTGCTTTAGTGGTGGACGTCCACTTCTGAAATTGACCATTAAAAATCGTGCCAGATGTTCGGGGGGCGCTGGGAACGTTTATTTGATTCTGTCCTGTTGCAACAACCCTGCTTTTCTTTTATGACCCTTCCAGAGTGGTTTGCGAAGCGGTTAATAAACGTGCCGAGGTTAGGACTATGGGCAATATGGATAATTTGAAAACAGTTTACTTCGTTTCTCTGGGATGCCCCAAAAACAGAGTGGATACCGACGTGATGGCCGCAGCGCTGGTTGAGAGAGGACTGGAACTGGTTTTTTCTCCGGACGAGGCGGACGTGATTGTCGTCAACACCTGCTCGTTTATTGGGGATGCGAAAGAGGAGTCTGTGGATGAGTTGCTGGAAATGGCCCAATACCGTAGCCGTGGGCGATGTCAGATGCTTGTGGCAGCGGGATGTTTACCGCAGCGAAATGGCGATGACCTGAAAGAGGCCATGCCTGAAATTGATGTGATGTTGGGCACTGGTTCGCCAGACAGAATTGCGGACTTGCTGGAGGGGCAGAAGGTGGAATTGCATCCGGGGACCGGAGCTCACTTTTTACAGAATGAGGGGACTGCCCGACTGGTGACTCCTGGACAGACGAGCGTTTACATCAAGATAGCCGATGGGTGTTCCAGGAAGTGCGCGTTTTGCGCAATTCCTGGCATTCGTGGCAAAGCGGGGAGCCGATCCATTGAAAATGTGGTGGCCGAAGCGAAAATGCTGGCGGAATACGGTGCAAAGGAGCTGGTCCTGGTGGCTCAGGATACCGCCGCATATGGTCGGGATTTGAAAGATGGCACATCATTGCAAAAACTGTTGGTGGAACTCAATAAAATCGATGGTGTGCACTGGATTCGCGTCATGTACCTGTATCCGGATTCTGTGGATGCCGCGTTGCTGGAAACCATGCGCGATTTGAAAAAAGTAGTGCCGTATCTCGATATTCCAATTCAACATGCCAGTGAATCCATGCTGCGCGCAATGAGACGGGGACATGGGCAGAGGGAATTAAAAACATGCCTCCTGGAAACCCGGCGTATCTGGCCCGAGGCATTTTTGCGGACCACGGTACTGGTGGGCTTTCCCGAGGAAACCGATGCGGATATTGATGAATTGCTGGCGTTTATGGAAGAATATCGTTTCAACCATCTGGGGGCGTTCCGATACAGTGACGAAGAGGGAACGCCGGCATTCGGTCGTCAGCCGCAGGTGTCGAAAAAAGAGTCCTATAATCGATTTCGTAAAGTGATGGCGCGACAGCGAAAAATCGTGAATAAAAATCATCGGGCACTGGTGGGGCAGACGCTGGATGTGCTTGTTGAAGATGTGGAAGACGAGGGTGGATTCGTGTTGTTGGGACGTCATGCGGGCCAGGCGCCGGAAATTGACGGAATCACCTACATCGTGAATTGCGACGCCCAGCCCGGCGACATCATTCCCTGCCGAATTACAGAATTTAAAGAACATGATTTGGTGGCCGAACCGGTGCAGGAAGACGACGTATGACGCAACCCGCACATATTACCGTCTCTTCACTGAAGCGGGAAACCGTTGGAGTGTATCTGGGGCAGTTGGTGGCGGTGGTGATTTTGGTTCATACCGCAAAAATGCTGGGTTTTGAAGGCGCCCTTTCCGCGTTGATTGGCGCATTGTTTGTTTTTCTTCCCGTGGCCATCCTTGACAGACGCGGTCGCCCCTATGGACGCTATGGTCTGATTTTCAAGAACCCGCTGGCCGATGTGCCTCTGGTTTTAGTTTTTATGCTGATTACCTGGCCCCCCATTGTGGCGGCTATTTTTCTTTTTCCAGAACTGTGGCAGTTATCCGCCACGGATTGGCAACTGGTGATTCCGAAGGGGTATGCATCGGTGGCGCTGGCACATTTTCTGGTGGTGGCGCTGCCCGAAGAGTTTTTTTTTCGCGGTTATTTACTGGGGCGCCTCGATGACATATTTTCAACGCGGTTTAAAATGCTGGGTGTTAAAGTGGGGCACGGATTGTGGCTGTCGTCATTGCTTTTTGCGCTGGGGCATTTTGCGGTGGATTTCCATCCGGCGCGACTGATGGTTTTTTTCCCTGCGTTGGCCTTTGGATATTTACGATTGAAACGACAGAGTATTGCAGCCCCCATTCTGTTTCATGGTTGTTGCAATATATTTATGGATTTATTCAGAGCGGGATTGGGGCTCTGATACACGCTGGAGGATAAAATGAAAGCTGGGACGCCGCCAACTGTTGGACAAATGATTGATATTGCACTTGAAGAAGATTTGGGACGCGGAGATGTCACCACCCGGCTGTGTGTTCCCGGTGATGCAACGAGTGAGGGGCGCGTCATCGCCAAACAGGAACTGGTTGTGTGTGGTCTGGATATATTTGAAGAAGTGATGAAACGGGTTGACCCCGATACCGTTCTTGAGCAAATGGTTCGCGAAGGCGAAAAAATTGCACCGGGCACGTTAATGGCTGTGGCCAAAGGAAAAACCGCCTCATTGCTGATGGCTGAACGCGTGGCGTTGAATTTTTTACAGCGTATCAGTGGGACGGCCACTATGACGCGGTCATTTGTGGACGTCATTCCCGGGAATTGTAAAGTGCGTCTGGTGGATACCCGGAAAACGACGCCAGGGCTGCGCTATCTGGAGAGAGCTGCGGTGCTGGTGGGGGGCGGCAACAACCATCGGGTGGACCTGGGGGGCGGCATTCTCATAAAGGAAAATCATATTCGGGCGGCGGGGTCACTCACAGAGGCAGTAATCCGGTGCAAGCAATTGGGGCCGCACCCGTTGGCAGTGGAAGTGGAAGTCACCAGCCAGTTGGAGGTGGATGAAGCTCTCCTGGCTGGCGCGGATGTTATTATGCTGGACAACATGAACAACCAGAAAATGGCAGAGGCCGTGCAGCGAATCGCAGGTCGGGCGCTTGTGGAAGCCAGTGGCGGCGTGAACCTGAATACCGTGGCCCAGATTGCACAAACGGGCGTGGATATTATTTCGGTGGGCGCGTTTACCCACTCGGCCCCATCGGCAGATATAAGTTTTTTGATTCATTGATCTGTCAGCGCTCTGACAGAGCCAGGAGGATGTGTGAGAGATCTCCAGTCGGCGTCGTTTTTTAATACAGAGATTTTCGAATCGGTGCTCCCCAGCCCTTCCGACGATATTGTTTCGGATTTGTTGTTGTTTGATGAAATAGATTCCACGTCAACCCTGCTAATGAACCGGATGACCCACGGTTCTCCTGTAGGCGCCACTGTTATCGCCGCCAGACAAACCGGAGGAAGGGGCAGAAGTGGGAACAGCTGGTATTCGACACATCACCTGAATCTGTATATTTCCTACGCGATCAGAATTGAAGGGGATATTGTTCGACGACTGCCGCTGGTACCACTCGCCGCCGGGATTGCAGCTTACGAGGCGTTGGGTGCACAGGAAATTCACAATGTGCTGTTGAAGTGGCCAAATGATTTAATGAAGAATGGCAAAAAAATCGGCGGGATTCTTTGTGAAACGCCTGGAATAGAGGGGGACGGCGCCACTGCGGTGGTGGGGATGGGGATAAATATTGGTAAGCAGATATTTCCGGATGAACTGAGAACCATTGCGGATTATCTGGACGTCTCCTGTGAAACGATTGGTTTTCGGGAGCGTGTGGCCGCACACTGGATTGTTGCCCTGTATCATTGGTGTCAGGTCATTGAGTCCAACGATATATCTGGTTTGATTGAACGCTGGAAAAAATGCTGCGAGCCTTTTGGCCGCCGGGTGCGTGTGGGCGAACGGATTGGTCATACTCTGGATTTGGACAGCGATGGACGCTTGCTGCTGAAACAGGATTCCGGGCACATCTGTACGGTACCCGGCGGAATGGTGGAATATCTGGATGAAACCGTGAAATGATTTTATCTGGTTATTTTTATGCGTAATGCTGGGAAAATGGTGTTTTCTCTGTAATAATAATTTCGTTTTAATGAACGGTTTCAAGATTTCAAAAAACGGGAATCGGTTGAATTTTGGGAGGATGTTCTGAAACAGGGTATACACAAATGGATTGCGTTCGGATTGCTTGCGGTGATGTTTGTCTATGGCATGCCACTTCGAGCTCAGATTGAGACAACCCCCGAGGATACGACAGCCAAAAAAGAAGAAGTCACAGCCAAAGGTGTGGGGGTCGTGGGGGGAATCGTTGCCGGCGCGGAATTGGTTCTGGTTACCGAATCCATTATTCGCGTCAAGCCGCTGTGGCCCTACCTGGTTTTTCCGATTGTGGGGGCCGCCGGAGGTGGTTTTGGGGGATACAAGCTGGAAAAAAATTCCCGAGGAGGGGCCATTGCACTGCTGATAACCGCCATGGTGGGTGTCATTCCAACAGCGATTGCGGTCTCTGCGTCCCGGTCATTTGATCCGGAGGACGTTGGCGCCCGGATGGGCACAGACGCTTTACAACCCACGTCGCTTCCGCCACCTGATTATTCCAACGGCGTCAATGCAAACATGGGGACAGATGAAAGCACCGTGGAAGTGGAGGCGAAACCGGATGCGCTTCCCGAGTCCAGGGAGGGACCACCTGCGCCGCCAAAACCGGCAGAGGCAGCGCCTGATGCGGCATCCATTCCAGCTGAGGTCATTCCGTCCTCTCCGGATGGCGAGGAATCTCAGGCAGACGATGGGACGCAGGAGGAATCGTCTTTAAAACCGGAGAGTTCTTCGGCACACGTGGCACAGCGAGAGCGCATCGCCCATTTATCGAGCGGCGCGTTGTTCCATTTGAACCGGGAGCTCCGTTTTGGCATGGGAATCCCAGCGGTCGATGTCTTTCCGCTTCAGTTGCCAGAGGCTGGCACCCATCTGCCGGGAGTGGAAGTGCAAATTCCCCTCATCGCATTGGATTTGCCGTAACGGCGCTTTTTTGTCATTCCACCTTTCCCTGTAGAAACCACTGTCGACGATGGCGATCAAAGTATACCCACAGAAGTTCACTGTCGGTTTTGGCGAAATAATACTCTCTGCAGATTTCGTTCATCCACCAGCCGCCTTCCACAATATACGGCCCTATCATTTCTTTTACGGCCATACCGCCGAGACCACCAAAATGGATACCTGCCGGCCCTTTGACTGGCCTTGAGTTGAGTAGCAGTGGTTTGGTCAAAATACGGCGGATCAGTGCGTGCCGCTGTGGCGCCGGCGTAGGGTATACAAAACCGGTTGCCGGAACAAAACTATATTGCGCTGAGGGTAAATGGCCCTGTGTCAGTTGGGGGCGGCAGACGCTGTCTTCTCCGAATCTGGCCCGGATTCTTGCGAGCGCCCGGTTGGCGGCTTCAATATCCCGCCTGTGTTCGTTTTGAAAAAGCGCCATTTGTCCCAGCGTTGCGGGTTTGGCCTCTGCTTCCAGCATGATTTCCTGCACACCGGCATCCAGAGTGGTGTGTTCCAGTTTTAGCCGCAGCAGTTCCACCCATAGGGCAATATTCATTGAGGGGAGAGCGGGAATGATGTTGAGTGTTATCTTTGGGGCGTGGTCCAGGGCAAAAGTGATGTTGAGCTGGCAAAGAATAAGTCGTTGTCCCATCAGTTCGTTTATCAGGGACTCCAGCATGGTTTTCATCACAAAGAGCAATCCCAGTGCGTTGGTTTGGATGCCGTCCAGCTGGCAGCTCTGTTGGATGGGAGTGGTATCCTTTTGCCCGATGAGAGGGTTGAAGCGACTGCCTGAGGCAAGCTGGTGCAGCTCCACCAGTGTCTGGGTAAAGCGGGACTTCAGACTGTCGGCCGGCAGCGAGAGCAATTCTCCAAGGGTTTGGATACCAAGGCGCAAAAGCAGCTCCAGGTCCTTGACCGGGATGTCCATATGGGCGAGTGGTGTGTTAAATACGGTCTGCTGTTCTTCTTCGTCACTTTTCAGGACATATTTACCCCGAATGGATTTGGCGACGGCATACGTACCGAATTTAGAGCTGCCCACACAGATACCGGCAATAAAACCGTGTTGGGCGATGGTTTCGCGCACGTGTGTTGTCCAGTTTTCTTCTGTCTGATACATCCGTTCAATGCCACTGCAGTCGAGCCAGAATACACCGGGGGCATTGCCTTTTTCCACAGTGGGCGAAAATGTCTGCAGCAGTTTAACCAACTGGTTGGAATGCGCGGCAAGCACATCGGAAGAAACCACCTGCGCTTTTAAAAGCGGGCACAATGAAAGCGCGGAAACGTAACTGTCGTTTTTTTTTATCCCAAACTGTTTGGCGATGTGATTCAGCTCCTGTATTCGCCCCGATGCGTTTTCGGCAGATACCACCGCCACAGGAAAATCGCGCCACTCCCGGTGTTTTTGCAGCAGGATTTGCAGCGGGAAGGCAAAGAGATTAACACAGGCCGTCCGGGGCATCACACACCTCCTCTATTTTCCAGTTAGAGGTGCCGGTTTTGTCTTTTTGGGGAGTCACTCCCAGTTGGTATGCACCAAACGGAAGTGACAGTGGCGTCTTGCTGGTTTTAACGGTCAGGGAAACCAGGACACCATTGTCATCATGACGATTCTGGTGAAAAGGCAATATGATCACTGCGCAATTGTGGGTTCTGGCCAGTCCCGATAAACGATGTTGAAGCGCCAGCGAATTTTTGGATGGACGGCGTTCTTCAAGGGAAGCCAAATCAATGACAACCATTCCCACGGCGCCACTGCGAATCAGGGTATCTGCGGCAAACCATATGTCTTTGTCGGCGCTGAGTCGAATAACGGTAATCGCATTTAAATCAACGCCCAGACGCGCCACATCCGGTGGATAAAAGCAGCTCTGGGTGCCGCCGACCCATGCGACGGTTTCTCCTTCTTCCTGGGCATCCCATATCACCTGAAAAAGAGCGGTGAAAGGCGCGTTCATTGCGCCGGGAAGCAGTGATACCAGACGCCCCTGCAGCGCGGCATAACTCCACGGTGATATTCCCCTGGCAAAAGAGCGCAGACTCTTTCCCCGGGTAATGTATCTGGCCTGCAAAAGCTCATCGAGACGTCTGGCAACATTCATGAAAGCACCATGCTGTCGAGGTAACGGCGCACCTCAATGACTTTGCCCAGAAGGCGCAATTCTCCCTTTGGAATAATGGGACTGAATTCCTCATTTTCCGGGTGCAGCTGCGGGCGGCCTTTGACTATCCTGAATCGTTTGACGGTGGCTTCCTCTTCCACCATGGCCACGACAATGTCGCCACTGTTTGCGGTTTCCTGTCTGCGGACAATCACAATGTCTCCTGGCAGAATTCCCGCGTTTATCATTGAATATCCGCGGACTTTTAAGGCGAACAGTTCCTTGCCCGGGGGGTGCGGCTGTTGAACCCCGATGTAGCCGTCGGGATCTTCGATGGCTTCGGTGAGCTGACCGGCCTGGACGCTGCCGAGCAGGGGGACGGGGGCCTGTGGCAGCAAATCGATTTCATCGGGAAGTCGATATCCCCTGGAAATGCCGCTTGTCTTTACCAGCTTGCCATCCTTTACCAGGTTCTCGAGATGCTCCCGGGCAGTCTGTACCGATTTAAATGCAAACGCTTCCTGCACTTCGCGGACTGTGGGGGGAAGCCCATCGGTGATACGATCGCGCATAAAGCGAAAAACTTGACGTCTGGTTTGTCCTTTGGGAGTCCTGGAAGCCATTTTTCCTCACTTGCTGATAATAAAAAAAAATCTCAAAAACTGTCCAATTTCTTGTTTACCATACAAATGTATGGCATACAAGGAGGTGCCATTACATTTTTACCTTTCCTCCCAAAGGTAAGTTCGGTGTCGGGAGAAATCGCCAATTCCTCCCGGCACCGAAGCCGTTTTATAATTCAAAGGATACCTCTTCTCTTAAAAAATCCGGTTGTTGTCAGCTTCAATGTTGGATACATTTCGAATTCCATAATGATTAAAAAGGAAAAGGAATGAAAAAGAAATTCGCGCCGTTTGGTGTTTCACTGATAATGGTTTTAATGGTGTTTCCTGCCTCGGTCCTGGCAAAACCACCCAATGTCGCCATAAGTGCCGGCATCAAAGGCGCTGTGGGGGGAAATCACATGGCAGCAAAGGATGCATCCGCAGAAATCGATGAAGACGCCTATTTTGAGGCGGGTGGGGCGCCTTTTGAGCGGGAGATTGTTGGTTCAGGCGGGGGAGGCGGCATTTTTGGTGAGGTGCGTTTTTTTAATGGGCATCTGGGGGTGGAGTTGAATCTGCTGTTCGATGTAAACAGGGCGAGATGCGCTGTAGTGCAAACCGACGGCGTCGATGTGGACTATATTCTGACCTATTCCATGTTGAGAGTGCCGCTGTTGCTGAAGGCCGCCTTTACGCGTGGTCGAACGCGAATGGGAATTGGAATAGGGCCGGAGTTTCGCTTTGGGCTGACAGCCAAAACAGATTTGGAGATAATTGACGGCGAACGATATCGCTTTGAGGACCAGCTGTCGGCGTGGAAATCCAATTTCTCTGCCCAAAAGAGAGATGATGTGGCAATCGCATGGGATGTTGCCATGGCTTTTGATTTGTATCCGTTCGAAATTACAGTGGATTTGCGTGTTTCCCACGTATTGACCTATCCCGACGCGTTCCATGAGCGTGTTGAAATAGATGGGACCTACAAATTGCCAACCATCCGGGTTCAGTCTACGCATGCCATGGATGGCCGAATTCTGCTGGGGATGGCTTATATATTTCAGTTTTTGTAACAATTATTACGTTATATACAAAAAAATGAATCGGCTGTTGCCATTCCTGTCAAACCTCGATAGTAAAAAGTGAAATCTTTAATCGACGGTATCGAATTCGTGACAAAAGTTCACGGTGAGGAGTTCCAAAAATGAAAAGAGTGACATTGGAAATTCAATACGCAGATAATCGTACCGAAATGAAGCAGTTGGAAGATGGTACATATATCATCGGAAGAGATACCGGTGATATTGTGTTGAAAAACACATTGGTGTCCGGACGCCATGGGGAGTTGAAAGTAAGTGGTTCCCAGGTGATATATACGGATCAGGGCTCAACCAACGGTACGTTTACATTCAATGGTTCCAGACTTTCAGGACCGTTGCAGATGGCTGCCGGAACGGGACTTCGCATTGGGGAATGCAAGATTATTTTAAAGGCCATTCATGTGCTGACATCCAAAACCGTGATGCAGCCTGCAGTAAAGCCCGCGTTTTCTCAAACAAAAACCGTTTTGGGACAGCCGGCAGTGATGTTCCCGCCATCTTCTCCGCCACCGGCAACCAACCCTGCGTCGGTACCTCCAGCTGCGAAATCGACGTCCATACCGCCCGCTGCGAAACCGGCCACCATACCGCCTGTTTCCAAATCAACACCCGCATCTGCCGCGGGAATGGCCGCCGCCAGTGATGCCGCAACTGCGCCAACGGCGCTACAGCCATCGGTGGCGCCCCAGGCGGCACAGCCATCTGTGATAAGCGAATCTGCATCTGCTCCAGCGGAAGCAACTCTTGCCACGGAGCCCGCTCCACCTGCGTACGATATGGCCGTTATTGCCGAACCGGAAAGCAGCCAAAGCGCTGCAAATGAAGCTGCGGGTGCGACTGAGGATTCGTTTGCAGATGAACCTGTATCCTTTGGCGACAGATTCTCCTATCAGATGGATATTGGCGCATTGGTCAACGCCCCCATGAAAGATAAAGGATGGATTACCAAATGTCTGCTGATTGGGCTGATGACCATTATTCCCGTTGCCGGAGCGCTCAATATGATGGGGTGGATGATTGCGCTTTACAGAAACCGAAAGCAGGGAAGCGAAGAGCTGCCGCCAGCCAATCTATCCTATATTGGTGATGGTGTGAAAATTCTGCTGGCCTTTTTACCGGTAATTGGTGCGTTTGTCGCAGTAGCCGTCGTGTCCGTTGTGATAACCATGGTGCTTCCATTCCTGTTTTTCATTGGCCCATTGCTGAATCTGGCTCTCGGTTTGGCGGTGTTTGCGGCAACGCCCGCTATTCTGTATCTGACCGTTGAGAAAAACATTTCCTTTGCTTCGGTGAAATTCAACGCCATAATGGCGTTTGCCAAATCCAATACGCAGGCGTATGTGCAATTGCTCATTGCGTTTTTTGTCGCATCGGTGGTTAGTGGAATTGGCGGTGTTGTTTTGATAGGAACGCTGCTCACTGTGCCGTTTGCCACAGCGATGCAGGGCGTTATTCTTTCAGAGATTAAAGAGGAATAATCCTTTTAGGAAATCGATTACCCCGTCTTTTTGCCCTGTCTCTTCCGTATTATTTCACACATTTTTTAATGTTGCAGAAGTTGCCATTGAGAATGGCCGCGCCGAACCACGCCAGAAACTGGTCAAAATACAGTTCATTGTGCTCCAGGTCCTCGTCGTTTCCGCTGGGATCGGTTTTAAGCCCCCACACGTCTCCGTCCTCGTAGAATTCATCCAGCTCGCGACTGAATGCCTCTGCGGCATTCATATCGCCCATTCCCATGGCAGCGGCCGCCCACATTCCAATTGTTAGATGACTGTGTTCGTTTCTGGAGCGACTGATGGTGCCGCCAGCGAGGTCATTCCACATGTCGGATTTGGGAACCTGCTCGCCGTTCATCTTGTAAAAGTTGGCCAGATGTGCCGGAGAATTGGGGTCGTCGTCACTGCCGTCATCACTGGCTTTGTCTTCCAGGAATTCAATGGCGTTTTCCAGAAATTTAACGGCGCGGGGTTCGTTGAACCAGATGGCATCGGTGGCCAGACGCCAGTAGACGCGAATGCCGTCTTTGAACATGGACTGCCCGTTATCGTATGCATTGTATCCGGGGCCATTTGCCAATAAATCCCCCCAGGCGTTCATCCAGTCCGGGAGCAGGCCTTTGTCGTAACCGGGATTGGCTTCGATAGTATCGTAGCATTGATTAATAACGTCATTCCAGTTGTGGTCGTCCCACTGGTCAAATTCGTCGAAGATGCGGTACCACGCGGGTGCAAAATAACCGGGGTTTAAACTGTCTTTACTGCCGAATGCGTTGCCTGGAATCACATACTTATAATCTTCAATCATATTATCCCAGATAGAGGTGACGATGGACTGGGCGCGATCGTAGTAGCTGACATCTCCGTGACGATGATCGCTCCAGATACCCTGATTCACCAGATGATCTGCAAAAATGAGCGCCAGGGCAATGTCTTCATCGGCATCGGTGGCGGCGTTTACACCGTTTTCGTCAAATATTCCACCCTGTTCATTGCAGTGCCAGTTGTAGACAAATCCGTTCCACATGTGGTCTTCGGCAGCGCCCCAGATCTTATTAAAATAGCTCTGGTCATTGGCGTAGAGCGCCAGAATCATTCCGTATCCGACACCCTCGGACACCGCGTCATTGGGGTATTCGGATTTGGGCCGGTGCACCAGAGGAACAGAATATTTGTCAATATTTCGTTTCTTCAGACCGTCCCACGTGGCCAGGAGTGCCGGTGTCCAGTCTTTTTCCACACGGGCGTCACCGTTGGTTTGCTCGATGGGGTAATCAACCGGCTCTGTTTCCTCTTCGGTTTCCTGCTCCGAACCGGTTTCGGTGTCTGCATCACTGTCGCTATCTCCGTCCCCATCCGAGTCCGAGTCCGAGTCCGCATCACTGTCCCCATCTGAGTCTGCGTCTGAATCCGAATCGGAATCGCCATCTGCATCGCCATCACTGACGTCGCCGCTGGTGTAGCAACCGGGTTCGCCATCGACGGTGCCGCAGACTTTTGATTCGTCAGCACAATTTTGAATTTCCGTCCACTGCTGTGATGTGCATTCCATTAGAGCGCCATCGTAACAGCCGGTTTCCCCATCGCTATTGCAGCTGCTGCCGGCAATGGCGGCATTGGACATCATATCCCCGCCGCAGGCGGCGCTGAAAATGCCAAATGGTATGAGGATTGAAATAAGAAAAGAAATGTGTTTCACCTTAAGTCTCCATTGGGTTTTGTGCCAAAATTGCAATATTGCTCCGCGTGCGCGACGCCAGCAAAATAGCGAATTTTCACGTCGAAGCAATTCATTCTAAAGAGATGATGCGTCCTCTTCTGATTGTAACAATACCGGAAAACAGTCACACTGTACAGAGTAGAGTCCATATCTGTGAGAACCTTTCAGTTTTTTTCAAAAATGTCATGTTTGAACCATCGCGGGCTCGACAAGCGTCAGATGTTTTTATAAGTAACAACAGCCCGACGAATCGGGCCAGACAACCTTCCAGGAGTATTCTATGGGAACAGATTTATACACCGAGCCACTGGTCAGTCGATACACCAGTAAACATATGCAGGAGCTGTTCAGTCCGGATCATAAATTTCGTACATGGAAAAAATGCTGGATTGCACTGGCGGAATCTCAAAGGGAGTTGGGACTGACCGATATCGTCACCGAAGAGGCTCTGACAGACATGAAGGCAAACGCAATGGACATTGACTATGTCACCGCCGCCGAAAAAGAAAAAGAGTTGCGTCACGATGTGATGGCGCATGTGTATGCGTTTGGCGGTCAGGCGCAAAAAGCCGCCGGGATTATTCATTTGGGGGCGACCAGTCAGTATGTGGTGTGCAACACCGATTTGTCTATACAACGAGATGCTCTGGCATACATCAAAGCGGATTTGGTTAAAGCCATTGCAGAACTGACCAAAACGGTGAAACGGCTGAAGTCTGTTCCCGTGCTGGGGGCAACGCACTTTCAGGTGGCCCAGCCCACCACCATGGGAAAACGGTTCACGCTTGCCATTCAGGATTTGCTGATGGATTTGGATGCCCTTGAGTGGGTGGAAAAACAGATCCACGCGCGGGGCGCCAAAGGAACCACCGGGACTCAGGCCACATTCCTGAAACTGTTTAAGGGAGACAGTGAAAAGGTTTTAAAGTTGGACGAGATGGTCTCCAGAAAGTTGGGATTCGACCGCTCATTTGCGGTTACCGGGCAAACCTATCCCCGAAAGCTCGATACCAAAATTGTGGAAGTTTTGGCCGGTATCGCCGCCAGCGCGCACTGGGTGGGCACAAATATTCGATTGCTCTCCGGGCTAAAGGAGCTGGATGAACCGTTTGGCAAGAAACAGGTGGGCTCCTCGGCAATGGCGTACAAACGCAATCCCATGCGTTCGGAGCGGATGTGTTCCCTGGCCCGAAAACTGATGAATCTGCCTGTCAATTTTCACGCCACCCATGCCAATCAGTGGCTGGAGCGCACCCTGGACGACTCTGCAATCCGCCGTATGGATATTCCCCAGGCCTTTTTATTGGCGGATGCCGTGCTGGGATTGCTCATTAATGTCGGCGGCGGTCTCATCGCCAATACTGCAGCCATTAACAACCGAATGAAAGCGGAACTGCCCTTCCTTGCCACAGAAGAAATTCTGATGGCGTCCGTGGAAAAGGGCGCCAGCCGTCAGGTGGCCCATGAAGCGGTACGTGATCACTCCGTGGAAGTGGCCCGGCTGGTTAAAGACGAGGGGAAACCCAATGATTTGCTGGATCGGTTGGCGTCAGATGAGCGTATTCCTTTGACCGCCGAAGAATTGCACCAGATAGCCGGTGATCCCGTTCGATTCATTGGGTTGAGTATATCTCAGGTCGATGCATTTTGCCGGGATATTGTAGAGCCACGCCTCGACGCATACTCCTCCATTCTGGATGGGGCTGACGAAGAACGCGTTCAGCTGTAATTTTAAATTTCATGCACCGGCATGCTGCGAACGCATCAGTTTGGCATCAATACTGAACGGACCCGCGCCATGCACAAAGGAAAGCAGCAGTGCTCCACCAATGGCCATATTTTTCATGAAATTAATCATTTGCATCTGCTGCATCTCCGGCGGTACGGCCCAGAACGCATGAAAGATCAGAGTGGCTGGAACCAGGAATACAAGCAGCGCCACGACCCCCCAGCGAACCTGATAACCCAGAAGAAGTGACAGGCCGCCTCCGGTTTGCAGTAAAATCGCCCCCACCAGAAAGAAGGCTGTCAAAGGCATTCCGGCGGATTCCATGTAGGCCTGAGTTCCCTGAAAATCGAAGATTTTACCCAGCGCACTCATCAGAAAAATGGCAGATAAACCAAATCGTCCGAGAATGGCAGCAACCTGTTTCGTTCTTTCATTATTTGCAATTGTATTCATGCGTAACCTCTCATTTGTGTTGAACCCCCAACAAGGCGTCGATTCAAAATTTCGCTCCGTCTTTTGGGAAAAATTAATGATGGTCACCAGGGGGCGCAAGGGCTTAAGTTGCTTTTTGGTATTTGTTTGCCTGTTTTTGGTATCATTCGTTCAGGGAAAGCCTCTCAAAAGGACTGTTTCCGAAGATCAGTAGTCGCCGGGCCCGTCGGCAAAGGGCGGCGGCTCATCGGCGAATCCATCCGGTGGGCCGTCCATGGAAAGATTTTCAAATCGCGTGTATTGTCCCTGGAAGGCAAGTCGGACGGAACCGGTTGGTCCGGAGCGCTGTTTGGCAATGATGATTTCGGCGATGCCTTTATCTTCGGTGTCTTCGTGGTAGACCTCATCCCGGTAGACAAACATGATAATGTCTGCATCCTGCTCGATGGCACCGGATTCCCGAAGGTCGCTCATCATGGGCCTCTTGTCCGGGCGGCTTTCCAGTCCGCGATTGAGCTGGGAGAGAGCGATGATGGGGACGTTCACTTCTTTGGCGAGCATTTTAAGCGTTCGGGAAATCTCTGAAATTTCCTGCTCCCTGTTCATCTGTCTTTTTCCCCCTGCCTGCATCAGCTGGAGGTAGTCGATGACGATGAGCCCCAATCCTCTGCTGGCTTTCAATCGCCTCGCCTTGGCGCGAATTTCAATGGGCGTCATGGGCGCAGAGTCATCGAGATAAATCGGGACCTTGTGCAGAACCCCTGCCGTATCCGTCAATCGACGCCAGTCTGCAGCATCTAGTTTGTTGGGAGAGCGCAGTTTGTTGGCGTCCACTCGTCCCTCAGATGTGAGCATACGCCGGACTAACTGCTCTTTGGACATCTCGAGAGAGAAGATGATGGCGGGATGACCGGTTTTGGCCGCAGCATTGTACGCCACATTGAGGGCAAATGAGGTTTTTCCCATGGCGGGACGTCCAGCCAGGATAATCAGGTCTGTTGGCTGCAATCCGGCCGTCAGCCTGTCCAAATCCTTAAAACCGGTGGTGAGTCCCGTTATTTCGCCGGAGTGCTGCGCGGCCAGCTCCAGATTTTCAAAGGCCTCTTTAAGTACGCCTGAAATGGGTGAGTAACTCTCGCCAACGCGCTTTTTCGCCGCCTCAAAGATAGCCTTTTCCGCGCTGTCCAGAAATTCGTCGGCGTCGTCGATGTCGCTGAGGCCTTCCGCCGCCACCTGTTGCGCTGCGTATATCATGCGTCGCACCAGCGCTTTTTGCGTAACGATTTTAGCGTAATACTCCACATTTTTGACCGTCGCCACATTGTCGGTCAGATTGTTGAGCGCCATGGGACCACCGATTTTTTCGAGATCTCCTTTTTGCGCCAAAGCATTGCCCAGCGTGACATGATCGACGGGCAAACCGGTTCGCGATAATTCACAGATTGCACCGTAGATGCGCCGATTGGCTTCTACATAGAAATCGTCTTCGGCAATCGAATTCTGAATCAGGAACAATGCTTCGTTGTTCAGCAGAATACATCCAAGGACGGCAGCTTCAGCATCAGCACTGTACGGAGGAATACGGGCGTCTAACCGCTTTTCGCTCTGGTCACGGTCACGTTTTTCACGAACTGACACGAGCACTCCTCTGGGTTGGACCTGTGTTGGAGTTTAAAAAAGAGAATAAACGATGGTTATTGTTTAACAACCCACACTTTGAATTCGGCGAGTTCACCACCAAACAATTTGGCCTTTACAACGAAATCCCCCAGCGATTTGATGGGTTCTTCAATGATGATGCGGCGTTTGTCCATGGTGATACCCTCTGTGGCCAGTGCTTTCTCGATATCGGAAGCAGTGACAGAGCCAAACAACTTGTCGTTGTCGCCACTGGGTTTGGCGATGGTAACACTGGTCTCACTCAGACGGGCTTTCACTTCGGCCACTTCAGCTTTCGCAGCATCGATTTGTTTTTTGATGACGCGCAGCTTGTGCTCCATCTCTTTGATGTTGCGAGGGGTTGCGTAGTCTGCCAGTCCCTGAGGAACCAGGTAATTGCGACCATAACCGGGTTTTACATTGACGATTTCGCCGGAATCACCCAGATGAGGTACATCTTCTTTTAAAATTACTTTCATGGCCTACCTCCTTTTATTTGGGTGAAGTAAACGGCATCAAAGCGATATTACGCGCACGTTTAATTGCCTGACACAGTTGTCTCTGATGTTTGGCACAGGTGCCCGAAATGCGGCGGGGCACAATTTTACCGCGATCAGACATGAAATATCTGATGGATTGCGGATCTTTATAATCAATTACGAATTCCTTGTCGGCGCAGAATTTACATACGCGACGACGTCTACTCGGTTTGCGCTGTTTTTTTCCGTTCATGACCATCTCCTAATCCTCATCTTCCTCAGAGGAATCGTCATCGGCATTATCGTCCGTGGCGTTCTCTGCAGCCGCGTCGTCATTTACGTCTTCGGCATCTGCATCACCGTCGCTGTCTTTTACTGCTTCCGGTGCGGCATCGTCCGCTGCGGGAGCTGCCTCTTCGACGGCTTCCTCGGACTCAATAAAAGTGCTGACAAAAGAGATGTCAGATTCATTTATCGGGCGTGCATCCGGATTCACATCTTCGTCAACCTTTACCGAGAGGAATTTGATAATGGCGTCGATGGCACGGAAGTTTCGCTCCAGTTCGTGAACCAAATCCTGGTAGCCCAGATAACGCAGATAAATGTAAATGCCTTTCTGGTGCTTTTTAACCGGATACGCCAGTCTGCGACGTCCCCAGTTTTCGGCGCGTAGCAATTTGCCCTCGAGTCTGCTGATAATATCCTGACAACGCCCCGCGATGTTATCAATCACATCGGCCTGGGAATCGGGATTCAGGATGAAGATGCTTTCGTACTCTCGGGCCCT
>JAFGQN010000124.1 GCA_016935665.1 Deltaproteobacteria bacterium
CGCCCCTCGAAAGCGTAAACGGAGCGCGATGTTTAAGAGAAGCCAAAGAAAACCGAGACAAAACATTTTCCATGCGCAATTCAAGCGCTTCGCCGTGTTCGCCCCGCTGCAACGGCGCAAACGTAAGCTCCTGTTCAACCGTTTCCGAAAAAAGCATCACATCGGGGTTTTGCCAAACCATTCCGGTGACAGGGCGCGCCCCGTTCTCCCCAAAGATTTTTCCTTTATCCGGCTTTAACGTCCCCGAAAGCAGGTGGAGAAGAGTTGATTTGCCGGCGCCATTGGCGCCCATCAGTGCAATGCGATCCCCCCTGTAAATTTCGAAGGATATGTTGCGAAGCACCGATGCCTTGGCTCTGGGATAGGTAAACTGCAATGCCTCCACTGATAACAGCCTTTTCGGATGCAGCGGTACGACATTGTTCTTTTGTTGATCTACCAGTTTAACAGGCGGGGCATCTTTTGCTAGAACCGGACGTTCAGTGCGGCCCAGTTTCTCGAAAAGGGCCGGCAAAGACGGCGCGTGCAGCCCCAGGCTTCGAAACACTTTAGAGTTTTTGAGCACCTCAAAAGGCGTTGTATCACGAAGGACACTTCCTTTATCCATAATAAGCACTCTGTCCGCCAGTCGAAGGGGTGTTTCAAGTCGATGCTCAATAACAACCACCGCCAGTTCTCCGGCGTCTTTTAAACGCGAAATGATTTCAAGAATATCCTTTGCCCCCATGGGGTCCAGCTGACTTGTGGGTTCGTCCAGCAGCAGTACCTGTGGTGTCAGCGCGAGGGCGCAGGCAATGGCCAACCGCTGCTGCTGACCACCAGACAGCTCATGGACTTTATGGCGGCGCATTTCCTTTAACCCCGTCAACTCAAGCGCCCGGCTAATGCGCTTTTCCATCAATCGACGTGGCGTATTGAGATTCTCCAGTCCAAATGCCACTTCGGTTTCCACCACGGATGTACACAGCTGAACGGCCGGATTCTGAAAAACGCTGCCGGCAACCCGGCAAATATTTGGCAATGAATATTCTCTGATATCGGTTCCGTTTAAATTGACGGCGCCTTCAACTTTTGCGTTTGTCGCATGATGCATAATACCATTCATACACAGCATCAGCGAGGACTTGCCACAACCGCTCGGTCCGCAAATGAGCACAAATTCGTGTCTTTCAATGCGAACATTTATCTTATTCAGTACCGGATGGTTATGGCCGGAGTATGTCACCGAAAGGTCTTTAATGTGAATCATGCATGAACCTTGCGCAGATTGCGCCCCAGTGTTCGTCCCCAATAAACACCAATCACCGTGTAAAAGAATCCGGTGACCACCACATTCAACACGATGTACCAGTCGGCGAAAAACAGCCGATAAAACACGGAGTGCAATGTAAGAGATGTAAACGTGCTCATAGCATCCGCTATGCCAAGGGCGAGCATCATGGGAACGATGGAGGGAATATATTCCGAAGAAGGCGTCATTTTGGTGACCCTCATTGAAAATAGAAGAATTTCACGAAATGCGATGGTGGAACCGGTAAACAAAATGTCAGAGAGACCGAAGGAACCAAACAATATGCCGCCCATCAGATAGCTGATGATACCGGCAAGGGTGATGGTCCCCACTCGAGGTGAAAGATACAGCACTGACGTAATAATAAGATAAGTCGCCACTTCAGAAAGAAGCCCGCCAACGAGGCAGTTGAACGGTCCTAAAAAAGCATACAGAGCCGTGGACGCCAGGCGACTGCCAAACTCCAGACAAAACTGCATGGCGCCCAGAAGTGAAATCAACACAAGGAGACGCACGCCGAAACGATTGACCAGTCGTCTGTAAAAGCCAATCGTTATACCGAGCCATCCCAGACTGATGACTACAATCATTACGAGCCAAAACGACAGTAGAGAGTTGGACCGAACCACGCTGAATGCCTTTTTCATTTGCTTTATCCGCCTGCTTGACCCCATTGGATACACGTCGATTTGACGAGTGTAGGTCCCGGCAGGCGTGTCGGGTTTCATATAAATGGGTAAAACGCAGTTGCCCCTGGACTGTGCGGGAATCTGGCAGTACCCCAAAATTCCTTCATCCTTTTTTGGGCCTTTGCTCATCGAGAAATCCGGTGCTGAAAACCAGCTTACACCTTTGCCGGTGCGCTCATCCACCACTTTGCTTTTTAATAAAAGATTGAGGGGATATACCTGTTTGTTTTCAATATCCAGTCGCTGATAAACAAACGGTTCGAAAAAGTTTACCTGCTCGGTCTGTACGTTGAAAAAGGTGCCAATTTTGTGCCACACCGGATTGGGCGGTGCAATTTGCTCTGGCAACCTCTGGGGCTGGTAAAGCCCCAAAGCGTCCACAGGCATTTCCCAGTTTTTTACTGCGACGGTGGATGCATCTGCATCTCTTTGGGTAACCACCACAGGCACTTTGAACGGCTGACCATTTCGTTCCAGCACTATAAATGCCGTGTCGCCGGATAGACCCTTTTTCAGCGACAATCGTCTCTGCCAAATGGCTTTATCAAACTCAAATCGCAATGTTGCGTTTTCGCTGTTTATGTCAGAGGACAGCAGGGCGTCATGGGGAGCATTGCCATTAGGCCCATCATCGGACTTCCCAGTGGATTTAAAAGAGACATTTAGTACAGTGGGGCGTTCGCCCGATAGCTTTTCGACTTCTATTAAAATATCGACAGTCTCCCCTTTATCGGCCCGGATGCGAATGGGAGATGGCGCAGGAGCCTCTTTTAGAGACGAAAAAAAATAGTCATACTGGTTTTGCCCGAGCGGCGCATGAACACGCAGAGCGAATTCGGGTTTTTGCTTTGGCGCGGCAATGGATAACGGCTTTCCGGAATTTGGAAACACCTTGTACTTTGTAGCGACCTGCCAGTCGAACCGTACCTCAAATTCTGTCCGTCCGAAAGTGGGCGCCGTTGCGACTGTTTGGCCAGATTCATCTTTGACAATTAAATTCGCGATATCTACAGCGTTTTTCACTTTTAAAACACCTGGCAGTTCAAACTGAACGGACAGGGGTTGGGATGTAACCTCGTGTTTGGACGCGCAAGCGCAGAAAAGAAGAACCGCCAATGCCCAAAACAACGTAGGAGCACCTCCCCCTGGGTGCCCTGAAAAAAAAGGGTACCCATCGGGTACAGGGCGGGCACAGGGACCCGCCCCTACAATTTTATGCTGAAAAGCATTTTTCAGAAAACCTGTCACGCGCGTTTCTACCCAACCTTCTTAGACCCCATATTCAATACATCATCAAACGGCAGGCGGCGCATGCGATGGGGAAGCACCAGCGACGCGGCCTCTGCCACTTCGTCCATAGAGACCTGTTTTCTGTTGTGAAACGCTGCGACCGCTTTGGCGGTTTTAAGCATCACAATATCGCTTCTGTGACCATCCACCCCGGCTTCGATAGCCAGGCGAGCAATGTCAAACAGAATATCGTCGTCCGCCACCACATCACCATAATTGTGTATCGCCGCATCAATCTGCTGTGACAACTGAACGGATTCGGCTTCAAATTGTTTGGTAAAACCGAAGGGGTCCGCTTCGAAAGCAGCGCGGCGTTTCACAATCGCCACACGCTGGTGCGGGTCTGTGATTCCCTCAACCTGCACACAAAGACCAAATCTGTCCTGCAATTGCGGTCGAAGCTCGCCTTCTTCCGGATTCATGGTGCCCACCAGAGTAAATTTCGCGGGGTGGGAAAAACTGATGCCTTCACGTTCCACGGTATTGACTCCCATGGCCGCACAATCCAGCAACACATCCACCACGTGATCATCCAGCAGATTGACTTCGTCAATATACAGGATGCCGCGATGCGCTGCCGCCAGAATACCCGGCTCAAACTTTTTTTCACCGTGCTTTAAAGCGTGCTCCATATTCAACGTTCCAACCACGCGATCTTCCGTCGCCGACAATGGCAATTCCACCACCTTTACTTTTCGTTTCACGGATTCCAGCTTCTCGCCCATTGTCGCTCGTGATTGACATTGAAAGCAAAGTGACGCCTGCGCATTGGGATCGCATTGAAAGGGGCATCCTTTGACGACTTCAATTGAGGGCAGAATATCTGCCAGCGCGCGAACAGCAGTTGATTTGGCGGTACCTTTTTCTCCACGTATGAGCAGTCCGGAGATGGTTGGATTGATAACATTTAAAAACAATCCCATTTTCAATTTGTCCTGACCAACAATAGCGGAAAACGGAAAACCGGGCCTGTCCGCAATGAACGTTTGATGATGCATTACACAATCTCCTTAATGACATTTACAATTTCTTTTGCGCGTAAATTTTCAGGCTCAAAATAGCTGGCGTTCAATGCAGACGCGAGTTTCTGCGCCAGCCGCAGACGAATGGCTCCGGGAGACTCCGTATCCACAACAATGAAGCGCACATTGCGGTGGTGCTGCGCTACTTTTCCCGCTAAAGCAATCGCTTCAAGATGTGCGGGGCCTTCCCCGAGAGCGGCGTTGGATTTGCCATCTGTCAGCAGAATCGCAATGGGCCGGGAGAGCGGATTTTTACGATGAATCTGTGTAAGCATATCCGACATCCGTCCTAACCCGGCAGAAAGGGGCGTCCTGCCCCCAATGGGCATATCGGTCAACATTCGACTGGCCAGCTCTACCGAGCTGGTTGGGGGCAGGGCAATAACTGCGTTTCTTCCCCGAAACACAATCACCGCCACTTGATCTCTTTTTTGATATGCGTCCATTAGAACGCTCAATACTGCGGCCTTGGTTTCCACCATGCGTTTGTGGGCCCCCATTGATCCAGAGCCATCCACCACAAACACCAGAATATTGCCCATGCGCCGCTGGCGAATTTTTTCACGGATATCACTCTCGCGAATATGTACCGCCATGGTTGACGCCATGGTTTCTCGCCTGCTTTTTTGAAAAGGCGCTGCCGCTCTCAATGTGGCGTCCAGCGCCAGGTCGCCATTTTGCCTGCGGGAAGTACTCTTGATGTAACGTCCCTGTTTATTTGCGGAGCGTGAACGACTGCGACGCCCCGAGCCGGTGCGCCGGTGCCTGTCTGTATCCGACACCAGGGGTTTTACGCTGAAAGGCGCCCCCACTTTGAAAACATGTTCTTCCTTTGGGGAATCCTCTTTTTCGGCAGTAGTATTATCAGGCTTTTCGTCCGGGTTAATACTGTCATTGTCAGTTGTTTGTTCGTCTGATGCGTCTGGGGTGTCACTCGAATCAACAGGCCCGCTTTTTGACGCTTCGCTGTTTTCTTCCTGTGGTGGATTTGGCGCGGACTGTTCCTCTTTTTCCTGTTGAGAATTGTCTTTCGCGTTGTCTTCTGAGTCTTCTGGCGGCAGCGATGGCGGTATTTGCGGTGGCGCCTGCTCTCTGGTTCGATGCAGTAGCGCCATAGGCGCAACCGCCTGAATATCTGCTACGACAACAACATCTCGACCGCACCAGGCTGCGTGGGCACGGGCGGCCCGCTCAATAGCCAAATCCGCCCGATGCCCGGCCACATTGTTTACCTCTGCGATTTCGGCGACAAATTTTAATAAATGGGATGGGACAGTCACTTTGGGCGCAAGGCCACGCGCCTGTTCAATTCGTTCACTCATACTGCGACTTTCAGTAATGAATCCCGAAATGATTTCGCCAGGATTATTGTCAAACTGTTCTCGCCGACGCATCAGTTCCACTCGCAGGGCAGTGTCGGTTTCCCCCTCCACCTGAACCGAAAGACCAAATCGATCGAGCAGCTGAGGTCTCAATTCGCCTTCTTCGGGGTTCATGCTCCCTACCAATGAAAAACGCGCTGCATGAGAGGTGCGCAGTCCTTCCCGTTCGACCCGATTCCATCCTGTTTCCGCAGCATCCAGAATGCACTCCACCAGATGATCATCCAGCAGATTCACTTCGTCCACATAGAGCATTCCCCCATTTGCGCGCTTTAATAGTCCGGGCTGGAACTTTTTCTTTCCCTCTTTTATCGCAGCTTCCATATCGATAGCGCCCACCACCATATCTTCGGTGGCGCAAAGGGGCAGTTCCGTCAGAGAAGCGTCGCCATTTTGACTTTTTAGCAGTTGCGCAAGGCCACGCACGGCAGTTGATTTGGCAGTGCCTTTATGACCGCGAATGAGCACCCCGCCGATGGCGGGCAAAATGGCATTTAAAATCAGCGCGAGCTTCATCTGAGATTGCCCGGCAATAGCGGCAAAAGGATAAATGTCGGTGCGTGTTCCTCTCGTTTGCATTATATTAATTGTCTTTCTCAATACGATACCGGTATTGCCACTTCTCCACCTGATCGGCGGTCAGAATATCCACACTGCCTCCCTGAAAATCTCCGCTGGTTTCGCCGATACGTTCTTCGAGATCGCCCTCAATGGAGAGCGCAGCTGCCTGCACAGAATCGAGCTGTTGCGTATCTGCCCGCCACAACCCCCGCGCATGCGCTTCTAAAAGGCGCCTGGTAATTTCCTCAAACGCATAAATGTTTGCGTCTTTTAACCACTGTCGGTTTTCTTCGTTCTCCACGTACACACGGCAAATCCCGTCGAATTGTTCTTTGGTGACCACATGGGTGGTGGCCGACCAGGCATGGACAGCATTGACCATGGTGGAAACCGCGGACGCGCCTCTGTATCCCTGTTGTTTTTGACTGTCCACCCAATCGGGATTGAGCAGGCGTGACGAAAACCCCAAATCAATCTCTTCAGACAGGTCGCGAATTTCCGGTGTTTCAGCGGTGACCGAGTCGCCCCAGTACAATTTGGTTCCCCCCCCGCCAAGACCCCGTTTGGCCACAGCCATTCCTCCCTGAAATCCGGAATAACACCCACACGAAAGGGCATCGTATTCCGCCGCGCTCGCTTTTTGATACGACACATCCAGTGACTTCAATAAACCCGCGTAATGCGCCATCGCCGCGTTTTCCATTTGCGCACTAAGGTTGTCCATTCCGCTGCCAAAGGCGTATCCCGTCCAGTTAATGAACGCTTCCGCCAGGTCCGCGTCATCCTTCCAGGCAGCGGCATCCAGCGCCAGACTGACGCCAACGCCGTAGCTGCCGGGCTTCGAAGAGAACACCCGCTTTGCCGCCATCTTTTTAAGAAACGGCAGTTCTTCAGAGGTCACGGCACTCTGCAGCTGCGCAAATTGTGTTTGGATGTGGGCGCGAACAAAATTCACATCATTGGGTTCGTTTAACTCCGACACTTTTGATACAGCGCTGTCCAGCATCTGATAAAAGACCGGCAGTGTATCCCGCACCACACCGCTCATCTGAACCAGAACGTCAATTCTGGGACGCGGCATCGTTTTACCATCAATACCTTCCATAGTGAGTTCATCATGAGCAGTTGGGCGAATCCCTTTCACCTTGCCACCCGACATCCACTTCGGTTCGCACCCAAGCAGCCAAAGTATCTGACTGATTAACTCTCCCTCAGAGCGAAACACATCGCTGGACCACAAGGTAATACCAATGGTTTCAGGAAACCGCTCTTCTTCTTTGAGGTACTTTTGCAGCAGTTGCTCGCCCATCTGACGCCCCACATCCCATGCGGTGCGAGTGGGTACTGTCTTTAAGTCGAGCCCATAGAAGTTTCGTCCAGTGGGAACAGTGTCCACTTTACCTCGTGAAAGATGCCCGCTTTGGCCGGGGGCAATGAACTGACCTTCCAGCGCGCGTATGACGCTGTTTAACTCATTATCGGTCTCGCCAAGGGACGCACGGAACAGCTCTCTATTCCAATCGGTGTCGCAAAACTGTTCAACTTCGGCTTCATAAAGCAACCGTGTGTCGTTGTCCGGGATGTGGCCCAGCACATGGGATTTGCTATCCACCTTGCGATTGCGAAGCCTGGACAGTTTGGCGGGGAGCATTTCAAAAAAAGTTTTAAACCCCTGGTCGTCCTGTCCTGGCGGCAGCAGATTGGACTGCACACACTTTTCCTGCAACTGGGTTTGGGCCTTACCCAACCGCATTTTATCCTTCACTGCGTTCGCGGCAAGCACCTGACGATGTAGTTCTTCAATGTCATCCAAACGACTCGAAAAATCGCTCACTTTTTTCTTCGCCGGGGACAGATGATCAATCAGCACCCCTCTGCCGCGCCGTTTGGCAATCAACCCTTCACCTGTGGCGGTGACAATGTATGGATAGATAACCGGCAGGGTTCCAAGGGCGATTTCGGGATAGCAGTTTTTACCAAGCCCCGCCCGCTTTCCTGGCAGGTACTCCACCGGGCTTTCCGCGCCCATAGAGACAATGGCATCCACCTGCTTTTGCAAATAAAAAAACGTGGCTAAAAAATGATGCGTGGGGGGAATATCGGGCTGGTGCAAAATGCGACATACCTCCCCATCGCATTTTGGACCATAACAGCCCCGTTTGGGGTCTATCATCACCAGAATATTTCCAAACTCGATACCGGCAATCACCAGAGACGGCGCCCCTGTTTCATTTGGATGCACCATCGCTTCAGCGGGAAAAGCGCCCCATGCGTCGTTGACCGCCGCCTGGACTTCAGCATCCAGCTTTAAAAAAGCATCATTGTATTTGGCGACATCCACAAAAGCCAGCGCGCCGTGCTTCCTCACGATTTCATCCACTGCAGTCCAGCGAAACTCTGAAAAGGCTTTTCTTTCAAGAAACAGCTCGATAAGCGCCTGACCGCTCTCGGGAATATTATCCACCCGATAGCCATCCTCCCAAAGACGACGCATTAAACGCACCGCGCTCTCAGCAGCGTCGAGTCCGGCAGCGCTGGTAAGGGTGGCTTCGACACTTTTACACGGGGAATTGTGCAACATAATGGCCACACGCTTTTTCGCGGGTGTTTTACGCGAAAGAATGTGCCAGCGCACGGTGCGGCTGGCCAACAATTCCACGCGGTCTTCAACCACATCCGCCAGATTCACTTTTCCGGAAACTCGCTTTGATTCTTTTTGCTGGTTGCAGGCCAGCACTGTGGGCTCAATGCACCCCAGCATTTCCGGTTGAGTCAGACTGTAGCAAACAGATATGGGCGAAAGTCCGTCTGTGCTTTGCGCCCATTTTTCTGCGGTATCGCTGTAGTTGCGAATCACCTGAAACACCGGCACCCCAAACTGTTCAAACGGGGAAGTGTTATCTTCATGCGCACCGGTATGAGAGAACAGTCCATTCCATATGCAGGCCAGCCTGTTGCCACATGACAAAAGGATGCGATGAAGCGGATGGACGTCGTTTTGTCCAAACTGTGTAGCCAGTTCAAAGTCACAAAAAACCAGCAACGCAGCAAAGCCTCTCTTCTCAAGCGCCCTGACCGCAGAAAGTGGCAGCGCCATGTCGCCTTCCACATAAAGACTGCGGCCAAAACACAGGGCAACAATCGGTTGATGTTCATCCTCAATAACACCCACCACACCTTCCTGCAGTTGATTCAACTTTCCATCGAAAATTCCGCAAAGAACTGGTTCTGTGGGTGTTGGGGGCGCATCTTTCAGTTTTCCTGCGTGATGCAGCAAGAGCTTTGCCGCATTGGCCAAATCTGACGCATTGCCCGATTTTATGTATCCCTCAATAACAGCCCCTAAAGACAGGTCATCATCCACGATGCCTTCACCAGTCATCGCTGCGATTGTTTCTGTGCCCAAAGGAACCACAACCGGCGTATCCTTCGCTGCCGAGATGAGTGTGTTGAAACTGGGGAACTGCCCGCTCAAATTCAGGTACACTGCATCAGCATCGGCAATCTCTTCAACAGCAAATGTTTCCCAGTTCATTTCTGCCATTTGGCTTGTAACTACTGCTGTGATGCCCTGTTGCTGCAAGTCTGCAACTGTTTGGTCCCAAACTGGGAACAATGTGGGATGGGAAAAAACGAAAACGGCTTTCATTGATGCCTCTTAACTCACACTATCTGGTGAAACAAATGTCGCTCGGCGGCAGGCCAACATTAATTGGCGCGGTTGTTTTCTCTTCGCTTGTTGCCACATTAAAAATGCGGAGTCCCGATGCCGCAGCTGTTCGGTCAGCGAGCCACAGTTCAGTATTGTCATCATTCAACACGATGTCGCCGTACACCCAGCCAGCTCCTGCGGCAAGGGTGCCGGTTACTGTACCTATCTGGGGATTGAATTCAACCAGATGTGTATTGCTGCCACTGCCTCCTGCAACACCAATAATGGCAAAACACTTTGTCTCCGTTGCACAGACCACTTTGTTCAAACTGCCGCCCAGCGTCGCTTCGGTAATGACAAACGCGCCAAGAGTATTTGTCGCAGGATCCAGCAATTGCACGCCGCCATCATTCAGCGTGCCATATGAACCGACCTGTGAAATAACGAATTTATTTAGCGCCTCAGACCATTCGGGTTGCCCCACAATATTTGTTCCCTGAACCTTTACGTTCCCTTCCACTTTGCCAGTCGCCGCATCTATGAAAACAATATAACTGTCGCCTACGGGTTCCCAGCCATTGTCCCTGTTTAGCCTGGATACCGTCACGTACAGTTTGCCTTTCATATTCACCATTCCCGAAATCTCCGGAATGCCATCAGCGTCCGCCAGCGCACTTAAATCCACCGTACCTGTATGAGCGCCAGTTGTGGGATTGACAATAAGTATCAAAGGCGTTCCAAAACGAGTGACATACGCTTTATCAGCCGTAATCAACTCGATATCGTGGGGGTTTGATGACGGCTCGACCGAGAACTCCTTTGCGATAGCAAAATTCGTGGGATTCAACACGTCCACCGCGTCCGCACCCAGTCGCTGTAAAATAAATGGCGTACCGGTAACATTATCCACATGGCAAACTGCATCCGAATGGATAAAGTCCACATCCTTTCTCACTGTGGCGCCGTTTAGTGATACCGTTGAATATGCCCCAGTCTGGTAATCTGTGGTAATCACCAGAACGCCGGTCGCCGGTTTCGCAACAACGCCGGTATTGGAGTCTGTATCGCTATTCGTGTCGATTTCAGTACTGTCGCTGCCAGTGGCACTGTCACTGCCTGTGGCGGTATCATCCGTTGCAGTATCAACCGGGTCGTTTTCATTGTCATCGCAGGACGCCAGAGCAAGACTGCATGTCAGGATGGTCATTGGCAGCCACAGGTGCATTGTTCGCTGTCTGCTCAGTACATGTCCACTTTGTTTTCTTGTCATTTCGAATCTCCTTGAATGTAAATGTCAGCCAAAACACTATTGGGGTAATTTCCAATGCAACGTCGCCATGAGTGTGCGTCCGGGAAGCGGATACCGCCCGTAGTCGGTCATGGCGCGCCAGTCGCCGTCATCGTTTTTAAACCGCAATTTGTCCAAAATATTTTTGATTTCAAAGGTAAAGGTTAAACCGGACCTCGGGTAGGCAACACGACTTCCGAGTCCGAGGTAATAGTGTTTTGAGACATATTTTTCACTATTATACCTGCCCAGATATGCTTTTCCTGCATAGTCCGAATCGAACCATCCCCCAAGGACGATGGGGCCCAGTTTTTTTTCAAGCTTGATGCAACCATACAATTCGTGGGTAGGTCTTACGGGTAGTTTCTCCCCGTCGTACTGTGGCAAACCAGTCTTATCGACTCCCTGAAACAGGGTATAGTTGCCGGTGAGGGTTATCAGTTCCAACATCGTCACGTTCAGCGCGAATTCTGCTCCCTGGATTTTTGCTTTGCCTACATTTACCGGATGAGACGTACTCTGGGAGTTCTGTTCCAGAGAAATCAAGTCATCAACCCAACTGACAAACCAGGCAGCATCCAGACGGAAAAAGTCAATAGCAGATTTTCCTTTATGTTTCCACGTCACGCCCACATCCATGTTGTAGCCCGACTCTGCAACGAGTTTGGGATTCCCTATTACCGCGCCTCTGTCACCAAACAGTTCTGTCAAATCGGGTGTGCGCACATATCGCCCGCCGTTCGCTCGCCACTGTAGCCCCTTTACAGGTTCGTACCGCACCCCAATCGACGGCGAAAAGTAAAAGTCCGTTTTGTCTGTGGCCTCAAATTCGTCCACATAAGACGTGATGCGACCGCCTCCAAAATACGAATACAGCAGTTCTCCCCGCAGCGTTGGAACAATATGAAATGGTGACCACGGATGAAAATCGTATTCCCCCCCCATTTCTGCTTTCACTCTGTAAGTTGGACTTTGCTGGTCTTCCTGTGACCTTCCCTTGCGAAACTCACCGTATCTTTCAAACCGGCTTGCGATTCTAAAAACCGTGCTGTGCATGTCGCTGTATTCGGTTTTTAACAGCGCCGATCCACCAATGCCATCGGTGCGGTATTTGTGATCCTGGTGGCCGGTGCCGATGAGTCCGTCCCGATCATCAAAGAGCTCCCATAACAGCAGGTACGACAACCCCAAATCAATTTCGGATTTTTTTCCAGCCGGTCGCTCAAACTGGAAATGGGCACTGTTTCGAATGGTGACCATTCTGGCATTGCTTCGCCCTGCAAACGAATCCAGACCAGCGAGCCCCATATCGCTGTGATAAAAATGGTCCATTGCGGTGACGTTCCAATGGTCCACATCACGCCGCAACTTAAGCATTGTGGAATACGCCGTGTGGTCATTGTTCGTACGGTACTGAAACACATCATCGTCCGGATTACTGAAAGTGCCCTGCTGATTGAAATACCAGAAGTCCCCATCCGAGTGCTGTACAGAGGCGATGGCAAGAACATCTGTTTTCCCAACCGAATCCCCCCAGAGCCCAAATCCCCGCCAGGTATTCCATGAACCATAGCTCCCGGCGGCTTCCATTACCGGTTCTTTGAGGACGCGTGTACGCAACACGATGGCGCCGCCAATACCGCCCGTTCCAAGTGAAAGAGGCGCACTGCCTCTGTACACTTCAATCGAATCAAGCACGTCAAGAGAAAAGTCCCCCAGATTCACAGCTGAAAATCCCCCGGTGTTTAGCTGCACATTATCCAGAAATACCGGTACCTGGTTTGGGGTTGACCCGCGGATGCTGGCGGCGCCATACGAACCGAGCCCGCCCATACTGCGGACCTGAACACCCACGGAATTTGAAAGCACTTCGGAAAGTTCGGTGACGCCTTTGCTTTCTTCGGTGACATCAATCGTCTCGGCAAATCCTGTGACCTCATCGGTTTGACGAATTTGAAAGTCTTTGACCTTTGTTTCGAATACAAGATCTTCCTCAGCGAACTCAGAGAAGATGTCCCAATTGTCAACGTCATCGGCGAGAACGTCTGCACCATTATACTCAATGGCAGAGGCGCAAATGGGAAACATTGACCAGGCAGTCAGCGTAATCGAAATTTGAATCAGACGTTGCACAGCGTTGCGTTCTCCGTTGGTGGCAGAATTGCGTGATGGATAACGCAATCAATGGGATATGCCAGACAACAGAGGACTCTTAGCGGAGCTATTGCTGCGAAAGATAATTTTTTTGGAAAACGATAGTTGATCATTTTCGCCGTCCTCTCCCTCGAAGGTCTGGCAAACAGTTATCGTTTCCGGCAGGTCTTCGGACTTGTGGGCATAAATTGAAAAGGGCATCACACCCTGTGCCTACTCACCATCGCTTCCCAGGTCACCATGACCCAGTGCTTAATGACAGTTTTCGTTCCCACTTACCGCTGCGGGGCAGTCCTGGATTCTCACCAGGTTCCCATTTTCAGGAGTGTGCGAAATTGATATTCACAACAACTCCACCGGCAACGCTGGCTGAATATCAGAAAGGGCCAACGGCTGTCAATCTCATTATCGGGGAGATCCGAATATTCAGGAACTGCCTGATGTTCAACAACACTCACTCCGAAGTAGAGATCAGTCTCAAACATATCATGACCGCAAAATTCCCGCGTTAAAACAGAAAGTTGATTACTTTGCTGGAAGCGAAAGCAAAAGCAAAATGAATAACAATAAGAGAAAGGCCGGAACCGCATTCGCAGCTGTACCAACAATTCGAATGCTCTTCGAAAAATGTTGAGTATCTGGCGCTTCACATCCGTTACCAAACGATAAAACGCTGCCCCAACCGTGACCAATATCACCGCAGGAATCGGAATTAAGGGAGAGACAGCCAACAACACCAAGGTAGCTAATTCAATTGCAAAAGAGCCGTCAATATAGTTTTCTGCGATACTTTCCACTATAGCACGCACAATGCATGCCTTATCCAGTACTTCCATTTCGCGCCCTACAATTTGTAATACCGCATACCTGGCCCCGTCGAGGCGATGTCGCTTCAATGCGTCTTCCAATTTTTTTAAATGCGCTATCAGATCCTTTTTTTGGGGCGTACATAGAAATAACCAAACACACAGAAACCAGCGGACAAAAGTGAATGATGTCGGACGGCTGACGACACCAGTACCCCAAAAAACATCTACAGAAGAAACCAGCGTTTGCGATGCCGCTGTTCTCACGCCGTCATACGGCGTTGCAGTTTTCCGCGAATATAGTCGAGGGCATCTTCAGCGGTATAATTGGGGACCAGAGACGCGAGGGCGCCCACCACAGCGTGTTCGTCTCCACACGTCAACAGCGGCGGTTCTTTATATTCTCCCCGGGATTGCGGCAGTCCCGCCGCAGACATTAATCCGTTGCACACGCAAAATGCGCGTGTATCGGAATTGGTGGCTGGACAATAATAAAACAACGTGCCATCTTCTTTGCTGCCAATCGTTCGCAGATACCCAAGATCGCATTTTCGTTCCCTGCGGTATACCACTTTTATGTTGGTCGCTGTCCCCGCTTTCAAAAGGGTTTTGAATGGGTAACCGGTGGGTGAGGCCTTAAAATCAGTTTTCACCGTGACACGGTTTTTCACGAACAATTCAAGACAATCCTTTTTTTGTGTTGCATCCAGTCCCGACTGCGTGCAGTACGCAAACAACGACCCCACCTGTATCCCCGATGCGCCCTGCTGTAAAGCCTCATGCAATTTTTCAGGCGACGCGTATCCGCCGGCCAGCCAGAATGGTTTTCGAAGGGCGGCGATTGCAGCGATATCGATGTCGTCTTTTGGGCCGAACTCCTGAATATTATCGCTCTTCTTTCGAGGCGGTGCGTTATGACCGCCTGCCCGATGGTTTTCAACAATAAAACCGTCCACCAGGCTGGCATCTTTCCTAAGCATCATTTTGCCTGCCAGCGGTGATGATATAATGGGAAAAAACAAAGGTCTTTTTAGTTGCGTGATCACTGATGAACGATATTTATCCGGGATAAACTGGACGGGATTGAATTCGACTGAATGCTGCGCATTGCTTTTACCCTCGGTACGAAGCGGCATCGCGCAAGGCCGCATCGTCAGGATGTTATCCAGCACCTTTGGAATATATACCGGCAGTCCGGCGCCGATCGTGAGCATTTCCGCGCCTGCCAACATGGCGCCAAAAATCGACGGTATAAGGGGCAGTTGCATTTTTTCCAGACAATTGAAGCCGACCGGGTTATCATGACCTTCTTTGGCGAGAAACATTTCGACGAAGGCCGCCACAATCATTGTTTCAACTCTTTCAACATCCATTTTACAGACGGGTTTGGATAATATCCGATAACGCCCCTTTGGATTGCCATTCGGCTGATACCATTTGTCCAGCATTCGCCTTGCCGTAGAAGAGACCGGAAATGCCTCGAGCGCCCGTCTGATATGGCCGTCTTTGTCTCCATCCTGAAGTCGGCGCACCATAATCTGGTCAAGGGCAGTGCCGGCAACGATGCCCAGACCGCCGTTTGTGGATACCGTCCGCGCCAGTTTCCAGTTGGATATGCCAGCGCCCATGCCGCCCTGAATAATGTTTGGAATTGTGTTTGCAGAAACCATCTCGCGTTCTCCCTAATGTCAATTGGCCTTATTTATCCAAAGACATTGACGCAATCGAAAGCCGCGAGGCGCAATACAGTGAAACATCCGGCCGTATGACCAGGGATGCTTCACAACCGCTCTATTGTCCAAATCGCGAGACAATCGACGCATCTGTAAAGTTTCAGGACGTCTCCTGGCTTCTGACGATTGAATCTCCTTTTTCCTTCCCGGAGTTTAATCGGTGGAAAAAGGCAAAAGAAATGTCAGTTACAGTGGCGCGTCCACGACGGATTCTCACCGTCTTCCGTTTCCTGAAACGAATTTGACGTTCTCCCAAAAATGTGGGCGAACATTGAAAAGGTCAAGCTAAAACAAATGTCAATCTATCGCCAAAGAGTCACACGGGTCCAGTTATGTCATAAAACGGTCATCAATCAACGTGAAGGCAACAAAAAAAATTAGTCGCAGCAGCTTTTCATTATTGATTGTCATTGGTGATGACATAAATGGCATTGACAAAATAGACGCATCGTCGGTATTCAATAGAAACCGGTTCCGCGGAAATGGGTTTCGCGGATAATAGGGAATCCGGTTTGAATCCGGAACTGCCCCGCAGCGGTATTGGAGAACGAACC
>JAFGQN010000001.1 GCA_016935665.1 Deltaproteobacteria bacterium
TCGGAATCGCCATCCGAATCGGAATCGCCATCCGAGTCGGAATCGCCATCCGAGTCGGAATCGCCATCCGAGTCGGAATCGCCATCCGAGTCGGAATCGCCATCCGAGTCGGAATCGGCATCCGAGTCGGAATCACTGCTGTTGTGGTCACTTTCCTCATCCTTACTGTCTTTTTCTGAACCGGTGCACGTTGCCAGTCCCAATGACATAAAAATCGGAATTAACAGATATTTCCAGCCAGATATGCAGTTCATAAAGTTCTCCCTTCTTTGATTTGCACTCATACCGCAACAGACCCGTATTGACGGTGAGGCGTTCTCCTCCATCTCTATTCGATGGCATTACAATAAAAAGTATCATTGAAAATTAAAAAGGGGTTCGTATATTTGAGATTCAGTCGCAGAATTGCTACTTCGCGTGCCGTACCCATGCAGTGATTGTCGGCTCGATCTGCTATGCCTCGTCTGCGCCCGCATTCATATTTAACCCCGTTTCATTATGTGCAATATCCTGGACATTTCCGATGACAAACGACGCAGCAACCGCTGCAAAATATCCACCTTTCAAAATCGGTGGAACATACCGCCGCCACTGAAGTTACATCGCTGCCCTCGTTGTGGCGAGTATGAAAATCGCCGGTGGCGCCCTTGAAAAAAAGCGCCTTTGTTCGGCCAGCAGAATTTTTTGGGAGGTTATCTCATGCGCACGAAAACCGCAACGGCCGCTTCCGCCATTGCCTGATAGCCGGCATCGTTTGGATGAAGGTGGTCACTGCTGTCAAACTCAGGCAGCATCTCGGATGGTGAATCCGGATTGCGCACAACGGCGTCGTAGTCAACGATGGCGTCAACGACGTCTGTCGAGCGAATCCACTCATTCACGGTTGTACGGGCGATTTCACCTTCAGAAGAGAAATATCCCATAGTGCCATCATACGGGGTCAGGGTACCCAAAATCACTTTCAGACCCGCAGCCTTTGCGCGAATGGCAAGCTGTTTCAAACCGGCAATGATGTCTTCAGGCGTGGGCATCAATTCGGGCATGCCATATACAACCGGGAGACCCAAGTCGTTGATACCAATCAAAACGAAAACATGGGTGGCGCCAGATTGTGCCAGCACATCTCTGTCCATTCTGGCCAGCGCATTTTTGCTCATCAGATTCGACAGGAGACGGTTGCCGGAAATGCCCTGATTTACGATACCTACTTTGCCATAACGATACCTGCCATAGTTTCGGTTCTTTGAGTCGCAGTTATTCAGCAATGCTGAAAAATGATCAGGCCAGCGTTGATTTCCGTCAATTGTGGAGCTCATGCCTTCTGTGATGGAATCGCCAAAAGCGACAACGGAAACCGCTTGTTTTGGGGCCAGCACTTCAACGCCGGAAAGCCAGAAACCGGAAACTCCAACGTTGCCCACAGGAAGCGTTTCGCTGGCGGTGTGGTCGCCTTCGATGGAGATATAAACGGACTGGTGGGTTATGTCGTGGAATGTGGCCGGGCCAGTTGGCAAGTCAACGTAAACACTGACTGCCAAATTTGCGCAAGGCTGTACGGTAAGGTCTACCGGATCGCTGATGGCAACCGCGCCAGCGGGGATTGTGACAAACGACTCGCCTGAAAAAGTCAGTGCGCGATCTGTCTCGGGAACGATGGACTCGCCGGTCTTTTGCAGGGCCACATGCGCCGCATCAATTGTAAGTGCTTCTGCGCCAAATGCGTTGGAAAGGCGAATTCGAACCTGTTCGCCACCAATACTGACATGGGCAATCTGGCGAATGGTGACGTTTTCGAATCCTTCGTTGGGGGTTCCCCAAAAGCTGTCTTCCGGCGCCATGGGGCTGGATGCCCATGTCCCAACCCAATGCATGTTTTTCTTGTTGCATGTAGCCGACTCGGCTGGCGCTGCTGCAATCACCAGAAGTGCAAGGGCTGAAAAGAATGCCGCCCACCGCTGGGCGAAACTGGAACTGAAGGTGCGCCAGGACAAAACTCGTTTCATGTTGTTCATTTTTTTTCTCACTTTCTTAGAGGGTTTAAACAGAATTCCGTACAGCTTCTAAAACACAGCTCAACTGAAACGGCGCCAGCCGAATGCGCGTTTGCACTCTCCACAAATCTGCAGTCATATCGACAATTGCCGCGCCTTGCATCGATAGTATGCGTCTCAAATTGGTGACTGTTTTTTGGGGACGCTGTACTGCAAAAAAATGACATATTGGGTGGCCGGGTTTCAAGTCTTTTTTGAAATATGTTTAAATTTGCAAAATGTGTGTAATTTGCCACTATGTTTTTAGGAGATAGCGAAAATTTATTTGTCCGGGGCCAATAGCGCTGCAAGTGGGGGGCAAAACCGGAGATGGCGTTGAGGACTTTGTTGCTAATAAAATCATCGTTGAAAAGGAGCGAATGGGAACTTTGACCGTGCCACTGAACGGTCGGCCAGCTGTTGAGACGGCTTTTCAAAACGCGTAAAACATGCATTTGTTGAAGGATGCTGCGTTTAAAATCGCTTTGGGCAACAGGCCCTGAATACTTCACTCCATTTTGCGCTTTTAAATCTATCGCAGCTGCCACAAAAACAAAATTTGTGTTTTTTTAGGGGAACCTTTCCATGGATTGATTCGATATACTGGTAAACAGCATCGCCACACCGGCACAACCATCAGAAGGGGAACGCGAATGCAATCGACTAATACCTTATCTTTTATGCTTTATCTTTTGTTCACTGTTGCACTGCTGTCGTGCAACTCCCAGCAGGCCGTCCCGGACAACAAAGATACAACAACTCTTAGCGACACCGATACGGACATAGGTAGTGATTCAGACGCGGATACTGACGGCGATAGCGACACGGATACCGATATGGATACCGATTCAGACTCAGATATTGATGGGGATGCCGATACGGATACCGACGCGGACACCGATACAGACAGTGATTCTGTTACAGACACTTCCAATAATGACACATCTTCCGATAGCGATTCCGACACATACGGCGTATTCGACTCCGACACGGTCACTCAGTCGCCATTCCTGATTACGATTGTGAATCATTCGTCTCAAACGGTGTATCTCGACCAGTACACTCCGGTGTCCGCTCGGTTGCAGACAGGCAACGGATATGTGTCTTTGAATGTGGGAATGCCATCCTGTGTGATGCCCTGCAGTTCAGGCAGATCTGATTGCTGTGTGGACTGCGCTCTGGCGCCCGCATCTTTAACGATTCTGCCCGGTGAACAGATTACCTGGGAATGGGACGGTCAGTTGTATCAGATTGACGACCAGAAATGCCTGTGCGGATGTTACGATAGTCGCAATCCCGTCATGGGCAACTATCAGTTTTTTGTGAACGCATTTTACACTGTCGACTGTACCGCATCCACCTGCACGCCTCCCACCCAAAGCGGCCTCACGTCCGACTATGTCCCCAGTGGCACTCCCCAACAGTTCTTCACCACAGTCGACATCCCGTATTCGGGGACCAGCCCGGTTATCGAAATTACTCACAATGATTCATGCGACGACGGCACCGAGCCACTCTGCGACATGGTCATACCAACGTGCAACCCCGAAACCGAAATATTGGCATATCAGAACAACTGTTATTCCTGCGTCGATCCCACTACCTGCAAAAAGTAAAACCAGCTGTCAGAAAGGGCAGTGCTGATGTAACAAAGTTGTTTGATTATTAGCACATATTCAAAAAAACATTGAGTGTCATGTTCTCCAAAATGCAGCGTAACTTAAAAAGGCTGCACTTTTTCATCTTTATTGTCGATTGTTGTCAGGATGGACACACCGATGAACGACAACATTGTTAAGATCTATCACTTCAACCGTATTTTGCATTTTCCATTGACGGTACTGATAATCTGATTTATTAAATTTTATCATTAACAAATAATACTGCTTTGCAAAGTCGTTCGACTGGAAAATTCTGTTCGGGAAAATGCCCCTCCCTGAATGACGAAACAACTTTTATCAGGGCATTGTTACATCTCATACGGATGTTCAGTTCCCGTTTAAAAAAATGGGCCCGGTTATCGGAGACCTTTTCGGGGAACCAATTTTTTTATGAATTCATGAAGGATTTTCTCCGAAAGACGCATCAGTTTATTACCCGCTGACAAAACAATGCATTACAAAAGGAGAAAGTTTCCATGAAGAACATGAACCGTAAAAAATGGACAGGTCTGATCGTCGCAGGGGTGGTTGCGTTCTCTCTGACGAGCTATTCGGCGCTCGCATCCAGAAGGCATCCAAAGCGCTCGATTGACTGGCAGTCGTGTGGGGAAGAGTTTCCTGCCGCAGAGTGCGCCATGGTTGGCGTGCCCCTTGATTATGACAAACCACGCGGTCGGCAAATCGACATCGCTCTTGCGCGCATACCGGCCACCGACCCCCATCGAAAGATTGGAACACTGTTTATCAATCCCGGTGGGCCCGGCGGTTCCGGAGTGGATATGGTGCTTTTCGGTTGGGGAGAATACCTCAAGGAGGTCACCGGCGGGCAGTTTGATGTGGTGGGTTTCGATCCTCGAGGTATCGGCGCATCTGCACCGATTCGCTGTTTTGACAGCCAGGAGGAATCGGATGCATTCTTCGTTGGATATCCGTTGTTTCCCTATAAAGAAGAACAGAAATGGCCCTATTTCGTGCGTACCAATGAATATGCCGAAATATGCCTCGATAGAGATATGGATATTACCCACCACATGAGCACTGCCGACGTGGCGCGGGACCTGGATTTATTACGTCAGGCTGTTGGTGACCGACAACTGACCTATCTGGGATTTTCTTATGGCTCCCACATAGGCAATACGTACGCCAATCTGTTTCCAGGGAATATTCGCGCGCTGGTCATTGACGGTGTGATCAATCCGGAGTTGTGGACCCCTGGACTGCAAATCGTCGCAGATCGAACGGCCGCTCAAAAGGTGGTGAATGAATTTTCACGCCTGTGTGACGAAGCAGGTCCCGATAACTGCGCCGCTACCGGGCCCATGGGGGCACAGGCGATTGGGGATGCGCTGGCCGATGCACTGCGCGAAGAACCGTTTATCTTTCCCGATGGCAGTGTTTACGCCTATGACACCTTTATTGCTGACACATTGAGTGCGATGTATAGACCGGAGATGTGGGGTGGCCCCGATGGCGCTGCCGCGTTCGTGGGCGCGCTGGCCGATGCGGTACTGTATAACGATACCCGGGCCGCCGAGGTCGCCAAAGAGGTGCAACTGTCATTGAAACGCCGTTTTGAGGCGAGCCACCCCACTCGTGACATATACGACAACGGGCTCGATGCATTTTTCGGCAACACGTGCGGCGACATCCAGTTCCCCTTTCGCTATCAGGGCATTTATGCCATGGGCGAGTTTGCTGCGCAGGGATCGAAATTTGGTCCCGCGTGGTGGTGGCGCTCCTCAACATGTGCGCGCTGGCCCACCGCAGATGACCGCCACGTCGGGCCATGGAAAACGCGAACCTCCAATCCGGTGCTGATAGTGGGCAACTACTTTGATCCCGCCACCGACTACGCCGGCGCGGTGGCCAGCAGCAAACTACTGGAAAACAGTCGTCTGCTGAGTTACGCCGGATGGGGCCACTGCGCGTTTAGCCGCAGCGAGTGTGTTGGTAATTACGTGGTTCAGTACCTGCTGGATGGCAGCCTGCCAAAAGAAGGCACCGTCTGCCCGGCCAATCCCAATCCATTCCTGCCCAATATGCTCAGAAGTATGGACAGGGGAACCCCCCGCGAAACCCTGCCGGCCATCGGTCGTCCACTGCTGCCAGGTTCTTTCCGGTAGGTTGCATTATCGAATGCACGTGAATTTTCGGAAATCGTCATATTTCAACTAAGATGTTTGCCATGATATTTCCCCAAACGCGACAATTTAAACGCTGTATCGACGGACAGTGACAACATTCTTAACTTCAGGAAACAACGATAGGGTCAAAAAGGAGTTCACATATCTATGCCCAACTGCCCGGAGACATTTTTCTGATTCAAAATGAATATAATGTTGTGAGGCACCTTTCATTCCATCCCGCGATGGTATCCGTCATTTTGTATGTTCACTTTTAAAAGGAAGCTCCCGCGCCGACACCACCGACTTCTGGTTTCATTTTAATCTGCGTTTGAGCCAGCTTCCAGTTTTAAAGACCATGCAGTCATTTCTTCGAGCCACTTTAGCGTGTCGGCTTCAGAATGCGGAGAATATATAATGTATTTCAGTATGCAGGCGTAAACCAAATACATTTTCTCGCTATGGGACAATCTGGTGGTATGCCGCAGAATGGACGCTTTTGCAGATTCTGCATCCTTCATAGATATCTGAATGCCACTAAAACGTGAAATGGAGGCATCATTAATGTTCCCCTTGTGCGAATCCCATTTGGAGAGGACTTCTTTTGCAATCTCCTCAATGCGCGCGTCCGAATCGGTGGGCTTAATCCGAAGAGTGCCTGTGCCAATGGGGATAAGACTCAACAGCGGTTTCGTCACCAGCATATTGTCCGGAAGCCCGACCCTGGTGACGACCGTGGCTTCGGCATACAAATAGTCCGTGCCCGAAAAACCTTCCCCTTCTGTCCCCAATCCCACTGCCATGTGACCATCAAACACAAACAGCGCCACATCATAGTTCTCGGCCGCCAAAAGCCCGGCTAAAAGAACGCTCTTTTCATCACAGTCACCGCACCCCTCCACCACAGTTGCCACCGGCGGCTTCGGGGCGCCGGTAATCTGGTCACAGTAGCCAAACGATTGCACAAAACGCACAATAAACCGCGCAAAGGTGGCATCATCAAACGCACGTTGCTGACGTATCTCCCTGAGGGGTGACAGAATTCGATCGTAGAAATCAATCATGGCTGGCTGTTCGGTAAACGTCTGGTAGTACATGCTGATTTCCTCCAAATCATCAAAGTCGCAACGCGCCAGTGACGCCAAAGTAGCACGATACAGATAATTGCTCACCTGCAGCTCGAGGCGCAAAGCTTCGCCTTCAAAGTTCATTTCGTGGACGACATCAATCAGCGTGTCCTCACCCTCAGTTGGGCGACGTACAAAAGGCGCGCCATTGCATCTAACCGGTTTTCGCGCCGAACGTTCAAAGGGCGACGCGATTGGCCTATCCAGCACAAATCGAACGCCTTCCAAACCGTAGCGGTCAAACTGCACCGCACATCCAACGGATAAAAAGGCGCCAATACAACACAGCATTGCGTTAAAAAAAACAATTCGAAATATCTTCACGATGTCCCTCCCTGCTCGTTCCGGAGGAATTCGCAAACGGCATGCCAGGCTGCATGCAGCATTAACGTTGTTACATAGGTCATAAAAATTGCGCCACACAACAGCTTTGAGTGTTGCAACATCATCACAGTGTGATTGACTCGCTGCAGCCAATACCTTAAAGGGGACAAATGCCACGGATTTCGTGTTGGCAAAATTCAACAACCGTTTCTTTTTGGTGCAGGATGCGCGCGGCTTCAATTTGCAAGGGCAGTACTGTTTTTTTTGACATAAAATCTGACGGCAGTCCCCATGTGCGTGTGGGGCACACAAATCATCGTCAACCAAGGTAAAGTATTCATTATCCTTATCAGCGCTTATCTTTTTTTTTATTTGTCCGATAAGAAATACGTATGTTTAGAGGTTTTTTAAAAAAATAATTTTCAAAAAAAAAAAAAAAA